>NZ_JBFAWG010000080.1:0-24262 GCF_040680215.1 Streptomyces sp. NPDC052107 | reverse complement strand
CGACGTCGAATGGTGCGTCGAACTTGATCACTCGGTCCGGTATCCGCCGTACACGGAAGCGGCCTTCGTCTGAACATGTGCTCCGACCAAGGAACGCGCACGTGCAGCACGAAGGCCGTGAGGATGAGTCTGCTGCATCGTGACGCCCGACGAGAGCCGTTGGCGCAACTGTCATGCTTCCGTGACGAGTTCTACTCCTGTCTCACCGTTCGTTCGGACGCGTTGTTCGAGCCGGCATCGGCAGGTCCTTCGGACCAGCCCACGGCCCGCTGATGATCCGAAGGACAACTCCTTGGTGCGCCACCGAACTCGTCGCCTTCGTGCCGACGCGGCCTGGCGGAGCCATGTGTGTTCCGCCAGGCCGCGCCGGACCAGGCCGCTACCCACGCGACGTGCAGGGCGTGGGCCTTGTGCCGGTCACGAGGGCCGGTCAGCGGGTGAAGGTGACCCTGCTTTCCCTCAGGGCACCGCAGTTGGAGCCGGTCACCTGCACGTACACGTTGCTGATGTTGCCGCCCCAGCCGACGCAGTGGGCCTTGCCGTAGACATAGGTCGGCCCCGCGTACGACGTGTACTGCCCGTAGTCCTCGTCACCCTGGTCGGTGTCGGAGACATAGATCCACGCGGACATGGCCACGGCGGTACCCGGGTTGCTGCGGATGGTCGCGACGCAGTTCTTGCCGTTCGCGGAGTTGTACGTCAGGTAGACGGTGCCCAGTGAGCCCACGGGCGCCGAGTTGACGGTCTTGTAGCCGCTTCCGCAGACCCTCTGCGGTGTGGTGTTGGCCGCGGCCGAGGCGGGTGCCGCCAAGGCCGTCGTGGCCCCCACCGACAGGGCCGCCACTGCGGTGGCAACCGTCACAGAACGAGCAAATCGCATATCTCCCGCTTGCGACTGTTGGAGGTGGTTGCTCCTACCTGGTGTGACCCCCGGTCCGCCAAAGGGTTGTGCCGTGCCGTCGAGTTGCCTCTGCCAGGCCGCCGTACACGCCCTCGACTCGGCACTCGCAGGAGGGCCCGAACGACCAAACGCACGGCGCGACTTGCACAGTCCGGCGCAGAGCGATCACCGGTGTCGCCGGCCTTTCCGCGCCCCGCGATGCCACATTTCAGCCGCCAGCCGCCCAGTTAGGGTATGGACGCCTTGGCACACACCCGGGGCGCAACCTCGGTGGGCGACCGCGGCAAGCGGGTCTGGTTCGACCTGCCCGCCGCCACGGTGAGGCCCGGGCCTGACCTCTCCGTCCGCGCGGCCTGTCCACCAGCACGGCGTCCGCAGCGTGGCAGGCAGGCGCGGTCGAGGAAATCCGAGGTGAACCGGGGGCAGGGACGGACCGCGGGAGCCATCCGTCCGCCCCGGGAATCAGCGGCTCGGGCACAATCAGGAGCCGTGCCCACACCACCTGATCCCGCCGTCCTGTACCCCGACGTCGCAGCCTGCGGCAGCCTCGCCGCAGCCCTCCGGACCGAGGCGGACGGCTGCCTCGGCGCCGTCCCCGTCACGTCCTCAGGCTCCGCGCCGCTGCTCCACGCGACCGTCGCAAGCACCTTGCAGCATCGCGAGCCGCTGCAGATCAGCGCATGGTCGTACGAACGGCGGTGGTCGATCCTCGGCACGGAACCATTCCAGAGCATGGCCCTTGTCGACGGCAGGACGGACGACCTGGCGGAGATCGCCAGGGCGGCCCGGGCGTGGCACGACGGAGCGCCCCTGAACGACATCCGCCGGGCGGCACCCTTCGTGCACCTGACCGGCCGGTTCGAGGTGCCCGACACCGATCCCGCGCGCCTGACGGAATCCGAGTGGCAGAGGATGTGCCAGGAGGCAAGCGAACTGGAGTACGCCTGGCAGGAGACGTACCAAGCTTTGATCGAGGCGGCGTACGCCGAGCCGGCGCTGCGCGCCCTCTACCCGTTCACGAGCCACTGGGCACTGCGCTTCTCGGCCACCACCCGCCCGCACCTGACCGTCGTCGGACCGTGCCTGGCCGCGAACAGTGACGGCACCTACGGTGTGGGCAGGGGTTTCATAAGTGAGGACCTCGGCCGGTTCACCACACCGCACGAGGCCGTGGCCCTGGCCGTGCGCCACCTGCCGTCGGACCTCGGCCCGATCGCGCTCGGCGGCTGACCCCACCGGGCCAGCGGCTGGTTCGACAGTGACCAGTGAGATGCCGCTGACAGCAGCCCGTCAAGTGCCGTGCCATGAGCCGCTGGTACAGGGGCACCGGTGGGGCCCGAGGGTTCGAGGCGCTGCTCCGCACGACCGGCGCCAGGTCGTGTCCGGCGGATCATCGTTCAGAGGAAGAGTTCCCGGGCCCGGCGGGCCACCTCGTCCGGGGTCAAATCCTCCAGGTGTGTGAGGAAGATCCAGACGTGGCCGTAGGGGTCCTTCAACATGGTCGTGCGGTCGCCATGGAACTGGTCGGCCGGTGGCTGCAGGAGTTCCGCACCGGCCGCGGCGGCCTGCTGCGCGAGCGCATCGACGTCTTCGACGAAGACGTGCAGGCCCACGGTGGTGCCGCCAACAGCGGTCGGCGCTCTGAAGGTTGGTTCCTCGGCGTCGCCCAGCATGATGGTGGAGCCCTGGACCCTGACCTCGGCGTGCACGATGCGTCCGTCCGGGCCATCGAGGCGGAACAGCTCTTCGGCACCGAATGCTCGGGTGTAGAAGTCGATCGCGTCCGCGGCGCCGTCGACCATGATGTGGGCGACGACAGCGTTGCGGTAGGTCTCGGGAATGGCGGTCGCGGTCATGGGAACTGCCTCCTGTGTTGGCTGCTGCCGATGACCACGAACGTAGAAGCTGAACCACACTTGAGGTCAAGCGTGCATCAATGGGCGGCCGAGCAAGGCGCTGTCGGTGCGATGACTGGTCCACCGTCCGCTGCATTGCCCGGAATTGGACAGATGCGGCCTTCCAACGGCCAACACAACGAGGTGGATCGCTCCTGACTGTGGTGTCCGCGGGAGTTGAGCGTTCGGCCCAGTGTGGGAACGTCGCCGTGGACCGTGGCGGATGAGTTGTGGAAGCGCCTGGAGCCGCTGTTGCCGCACCGCGAGCGGCGCCTTCGGTATCCAGGCCGCAAGCCGTTGCCGGACCGGAAGGTGGGGGTGCGGGATCCTGTACGTGCTGTGCTGTACACCGGCATCCTTTCGGCCGCGTGGTCTTCAACCTTCGAGCCACCCACGCGCGTTCAGCTCTCGCGACGGGGTGGCTCGACGGTCATGCCCGCGGTGTCCCGCGAATTCCGGTGGTAGCCAGGTGGATGCCGGCGCGGTGGTCTCTAGTAGATGCTGACGCCGTAGGCGCTCAGCGCCTCGGGCACCGGCTGGTAGAACGTCGTGCCGCCGGTGGTGCAGTCGCCGCTGCCGCCGGAGGTGATACCCAGTGCCTTGGTCCCGTCGTAGAGGGGGCCACCGGAGTCGCCTGGCTCGGCACAGACAGTGGTCTGGATCATACCGCTGACCGTGCCGCCACCCTGGTAGTGAACGCTGACGTTGAGCGCGGTCACCGTGCCGCTGTGGGTGCCGGAGGTGGAACCGGTGCGCTTGACGTTCTCACCGACGTAGGCGTTCGCCGCACTGTAGCCGCCGGGGTGGCTCAGGGCGGTGTTGTCGTAGCGGACCAAGGCGTAGTCGTTGCCGGGGAAGTCGTAGCCGATGGTCGGGCCGATGAGGGTGGTGTGGGCCTGGTTGGTGTACCAGGTCTTGGCGACTTTGCCGCAATGACCGGCGGTGAGGAAGTAGTACGTGCTGCCGCTGACCACGTTGAAACCGAGCGAACAGCGGTACTGGCCACCGTAGATGGCGTCGCCGGCGCCCAGCAGCGGCCGGAAGACGCCGTTGGAGTGCCGGACCTGCACGGCGCCCGCGTCGCCACCGGCGGCCTTCTCGATGCGGGCGATTCCAGCCTTGGTGACCGAGCTGTCGGCGGTGACGACCACGCGTCCGGACGCCTGGTCCACGTACCACGCGGTGCCGTCGACACCGGCCCGGGCGATGTTGTCCGAAACGTGAGCCAGCTGGGCCGCGCCGCGAGATGGGGTGCCGGCGGCACCGGCAGTGGGTGCTCCCGCCAGGGTGGCGGCGACGAGACCTGCGGTGACGGCGAGCAGTCGGGTGCGCTTGGTTCTCACTGATCCTCCTCTTGGGAAGCGGAAGGCCCAACGGGGCGGGGGCCCGTGAGACTTGCCAGAACGGCCAGTTCCTGACATGCACCGATCAGTGAGAATGCCGCCGAAGAGCGCCGCGCACAAGAGACTCACAGCAACGGAAAGCCGGCACCCCGTTCAGGCCACCGAACGCTCCCCGCCTCGATCACCGCACCCAGCCGGTTGCCCGGCGACGGGAAGAAGCCGAGGAAGAGACCGGCGAAGCAACGCCCCGCCAGCTAGGCATGGTTGAAGCCGACCGCTATAGGCGGACTCGGACCGCCCAGCAGTCGGCGGGGACGAAGTGCCGGACGGGCGTCCTCGTACCGGATGAAGCTTCAACGCTGCGCGTGGCGGATCTTCAACCGTCCGAAACCCATGTCCCCCGAGATTCTGATTTTCGGCCTGCCGGGGCGGGAACGCCGCGGGGCCTTGTAGCACAGGTCCTTCCACCGAGTGCGCAGACCCTCGCCGTCAACGATCACGTTCGCCAGGCACGGTGATCCCCGCCGGTGCCGAGCTGCAGCTCGATGTCGACGACCGGATGCTCGATGGCCGCCCGGGACAGATCGAGGCTCACCCATCCGTATGCGGACTCGATCGTGTGGCTTTGTTCAGGAGAACCGACAGCACCTGTACACGAGTTTGGGCAGCACTCGAAGCTCTGCAGAAATCGAACCGTTCATGGCTTCGGGCATCGCGGGCCCCTGCCGAGTTGGCAGGGGCCCGCGATGTGGAGATCTGAGGAGCCGGGACCTGTCCTCGATGAGCGGCGTCCTGGCCGGCACCGCCTGGCGTCTGCTGCCGGCCTGACGGCCCGGCCTCACTTCAGGTGCCGGGCGAAGAACCGGTTCCCGTCGTCCGCCTCGAACCAAGGGGTGCCGGTGTGCCCGCCCATATTGGCGTGCAGCGTCTTCTCCTTGGTGCCGAAGGCGCCGAACAGGTCCAGGGCCCGCTGCCGGGGGTTCCCTTCGTCGTCCCACTGCAGCAGGAACAGCAGCGGAATGGTGACCTGCCGGGCCTCCTCGCGCTGGGCGCGGGGCACGTAACCCCCGGCGAAGAAACCGGCGGCCGCGATGCGCGGCTCGACCACCGCCAGCCGAATGCCGACGGCGGTCCACCCCGAGTACCCGACCAGGCCGCCGATCTCGGGCAGCGAAAGGAGGGCGTCCAGGGTGGTCCGCCATCCCGGGACCGCCTTTTCGACCAGCGGGCCGATGAAGGACTCGAAGATCTCGTCGACCGGCTCGCCGGCCTGCATCGCCCGGCGCAGATCGGCGCGGGCCTGCTCGTCGGCGGCGGAACGGGGCCGGTCACCGCACCCGGGGGCGTCGATGGCGGCCACCGCGTAGCCGTACGCCGCGGAGTGCCGGGCCCGGGCCACCAGCCGCGGTTCCCCCTTGGGCAGGCCGTTGTTGTGGGCCATCAGGATCAGCGGAGCCGGTGCGGATCCACGCATCCACAGGGTGCCGGGCAGGGCCCCGGGGAGGGTCATGTTCGCCCGCTTTGATCATGTAGCGCGCGGGCGAAAGCCGACGTACGAGGCGAGCGCGGCACTTGTGGATCACGGAGTTTCCTACGCTTCAAGATCCGCAAGGCAGAATGTCCCACCTGGGAAGCGTGCGGACGGTCTCGAACAGGCCGGGGTGGTTCTTCTTCACGATCGCGAGGTAGTGAGCGCCGCGGGAACGCAGGTAGGCGCCGTGTTCGTGCTGGGTGTGCAGGGCGTCTGCGGTGACCACGGTGCCGGTCAGATCGAGGGTGTCCAGCAGGGGCGCGGATGCGGGAATCTCATTGCTCTTGTCGGCGACCTGGCGCTGGGCGAGCACACTGCCGGCGTGTTCCATCGCGGCCAGCAGGGCGACAGCGGGCCGGTCGCTGTGTCGCGAGCCGCGCAGCGTCTTGCCGTGCACGGCGATCGCCCGCAACGCCGGGGCGCTGTGCGGTGTCGAGAACGGGCCTGCGCGCACGGACGTGCAGAAATGCGCCGACCGCATGGTCCAGGGCGTCGCCGTCGAGGCGGGCGAGGAGCCGGCGCGCAGTGGCCGGGTGCGGTGCCGGCACAATGCCGGTCAGCGGGTCGGGCGGGGAGCCCAGAGCCTGCAGCACCCACCTGGGCGCGTCTGCGATCCACTCACCGATCGCGACCAGTGAACGGGCGCTGACCAGGACGCCCGCGGCTGCCGCATACAGCAGCGCGGTCACGGATAGCGGCGGCCCGGGCGATCGCCTGGGTCGGGCACGCGACGCAGGAGGACGCGCAGGTGGACGGCGTCGTCGACCGGGATCTGAGCTTGGGTACAGATCAGTTGCTCCAGCGCGGCGGGCATAGCGGATGATGCAGGGTCAGGCACGGGCTCGCTCGGTACTCACGGGACTTCAGACACCCACGTGATCACCGGTACCGTGCCTGCGCTGCTGACCGGAAAACCAATCCGTAGCCACCCGGGACATGATGCCGCGTCATTCAGTCCGACGTACCGGGCAGACCGTGTTCATGCAAAGCCCCGGGGCGGGGAGCGCCGTCGCCATTCGCCTTGGCCGTCATCCGCTCTGGCCGCCCTGGACGAACTGCTGCACCAGCCGTGCAGACTGATCGGGTGAATGGACTGGCTGCCCCGGCCACTGCACTGGAGCAGGCCCCCAGCCGCGGCGGACGCGGCAAACCCCCCGAGGCACTACGCGCCGCACAGGTCCGGAGGAGAGTTCGGGCCGCAGTAGTTGGTGCCGGCGATGGAGAGGCTGTCGGTGGCGGGATTCAGCGTCATGGTGATCGGGCCAGTGGGAAACCAGTTGTCCCGACCACCGTTGCTGTCGGTCACCACGCCGGTGGCCGAGGTACCGTTGACACTAGTCAGCCGCCCCGAGGCGTGATAACCGTCGGTGATGGTGTTGTCGGACGCCTTGTCGCACGGTGGCGAGGCCTGATCGCAGGTGACGTAGACGCGCCCGCTGGCTTCGAACGAGCCGTCCTTATTGACCGTGAGCGACCTGCCGTGGCCGAGCCATTGCTCGACGAACAGCGAGAAGCCGCCCGGGCTCGGCTGGGAGTCCGCGGGCCCGGTGGCGGTGTGCGTGGGCGTCTTGGCTGCTGCGACCGATGCGCTGGCCGACGGCCCAGTGTATGCAGTTGCCGCTGCTAGCAGGATTCCCATCATCCCCGCGGCCACCACTCGCGCTGTGTGGCGGCTCCCTCTGCGTATTGCCGTCATGACTACCTCCTGTCGGTCATGGCTCAATCGCCTCCAACGCGAGGTTGAATGCTGAATATCCACTCCCTACCCAAATGGGTGACGTCCGCCGTGCGCCAGCAGCCCAGGAATCGTCGTACATTCGCCATCCTGACCTGGTGGCAACGACGTACCGGCACCCAGGTCTGCAGCCACCGACCGGCCCCCAACCCAGGCGACAGGGCGCAGCCTCGCCAGCGCGCACGGTGAGCTGATTGAGTAGCGCGGCGGCGGGCTGGACGTACCGAAGGATCCGCCGCTTGAACGCTACGGGCGGTAACGGATCCAGTGTAGAGCCAAGGCGGGAGGCGGACCACCACCCCGCGGCGCCCACCCTCCAGTCTCCGCCCCGCTCACCGCCGCTCGCCCGCACGCGCCTAAAAAGGCAGGCACACAGAGCCATGAGGTCAGAACGCATCGTGGCTACGAGCTCGTAACGGGATTTTGCTGAGGTGCCGTGGCAGAGCGCGCGCCAGAGTACGACCGGATGGGAGCAGTGGGACGGGCAGACCGGTGAATTCCGGGTGGTCGCCTCTCGGAGCCGCCCATCGTGCCCATCTCGCGGGCTGTACGGCATGCGGAACCGGAAACGACCGGCTAGAAGGGACGTCCCTGTCGCTCGGGAGAGCCGACCATTTTGCTGCTGATGCTGGAGATGACAGGAGGGACGAGCCGCAGTCGACTGGAATGTGGAACTCATCCTCATCAACGGGGAACTCAAGCCACCGGGAGGACCCATGAGAACTACACGCCGCTTCGTTCGCACCGCCACCACCGCCAGCTTGACCGCCATTCTGACCGGCGCGGCGATAGCCGGGGCCACCGCCGTCAGCACCCCCCAGGACTTCACGCGCACCAGCAGCCTGCGCCTCGCCGCCACCGCCGGCGGCCCGGTCACCAGCCAGCCTCGCGGCATCGCCGCACAGTGGGTCAAGACCACCGACGCACCGAGTGGCATCACCGTCAAGCTGCCCGGCAGGACCAAAGTTGAGCACGACTCGATCACCATGAGCGGCAAGACCTTCCAGATACGGATGTACAAGGTCAGTGCCGGGAAGAACAAGGTTGCCTTCCAGGTCACGGACATGCATGGAGCGGATACCAAGGCCGCCCTGGACCCGGCCGTCCGCGGCGTTGCCGCCTCGACCAATGGGACCGTCAGCAGGAACCATCCCCTTGAAGTCGCCGGCCATCCCGCCCGCGAGGGCCGGATCACGTTCGACGACAACGGCGTCCCGAGCGTGGTCCTCGTCCGATACGTCGCCGCCACCGACCACCTCGTCGGACTCGTGGCCAGTGGCCCTGCCGCGGACGAGAAGGGCGTGAAACAGCTCTACCAGCAGCTCACAGGCTCCCTGCACATCCCCTGACTTCCATGAGGGGCTGCCCACGCTGTCGGTGGTGCTTGGCAGGCCACAAATGACGGCCCGAAGGAGAGAAACGATGAAGAAGAGTAACTTGGTGGTTGGGGCGGCGTTTGCTGCACTCGTTGGAGGCACGGCGATCGCCACCTCACCAGCTCACGCAACGCCCAAGCCCGCGCAGGGCATCTGCACAGTCACGCAGGAAGGGCCGCCCTCGCGGCCACCGTCACAGGCTTGGTTCAGAGTGACAGGCAACGGCTTCCCGCCCGGTGAGTCGGTTACGCTCACGGATTCCGCAGGAACCGTGCTGGGCAGAACCGCTGCGCAACAACCAGATGGCTACTTCGAATTCCCCTACCTTCCAAACGGCAACTACACCGTTGTCTCGAAGTCCGCCCGTGTGAACTGCGTGAAGACCCTTCCGCCGGGCCAACAGCAACAGTCCCCGAGTACCGGATAGAGTCGGGTAGCCCGAGGAGATCCCTCTCCCCTTGACGTAAGGTAGGCCGCCAGCATGTGAGCGGGAGCTTTTCCAGCCAGGGCCCCGGGGATCTCGCCGAGGGTGAATTCGCGCTCGAGGACGCCGTCGTCGAGGCGCTGTTCAGAAGTGAATTGCACGGTCGTGCCTTTCGGAGTGCTCTGGAACGGCGCTCCCGGACGACCTATCGCCCGACCGTGACCCCGGAGCGGAGCACCCACGTCGTTACTGCGTTCACGGGTACCACCTCCTCGTTCTCTCGCACGGCCTCCGGAAACGTAGCAGTGGTCGCCGCGGTCCGCCGAACGGGTTCTGCAACTCGGCGGGGGGCGAGGCAGGCGCCCATGCGTCGGCATCGCGGTGTCCTCGTGCAGGGGCCGGTTCGCCGGTGTGGCGCCCGTGCGCATGTAGGGGCTACCGACGAAATGCGGCTCGTGAGGTGACGGAATGCTGGTCGCGGGGCAACCGCGCGCTACCCGTCGCGGCGCCGCTGCCCCCATGCAAGCCGCACGCCTCGACCACCACAGGAAGCCGTTGAGGCGGGGGCGGCCGAGCAGGACGTCTCGTGGGCGTCGAGTGCCGTTCTGGCGTGTCCATGCCTCCCGCGCCGCAGTCGCCGCACCAGACGCCTCTCTCCCCCTGGGGCACTCCGTCCCCTGCCCCGCCGGAGAGGAGCCGGATCGGCCTCATGGCCGCGATCGTCGGCGGGGTCTTCCTCCTGATCGTCGTACTCCTGGCGACGCTGCCGCCTCGGCGGCATCCGGCGCCGCTATGCAGGCGGTCGGTGCGGCCCGGTACACCTGCGGTGCGCCCAGCTGCGATCGGGTCTCGACGCGCGCCGCAGGCGGTTGCATGGTGCCCTGGGAAGGAGCGACTCCGGCCTTCAGGTGACACGCCGACGCAACCAGGAGGCATGCATGGCTCAGCGAAAGCTGTTCCGGCGCCCCGCCACCATCGTCGCAGCGGGCGCCGCGGCCGTTGCCACCACCCTCGCCCTCACCCTCGCTACCGCCTCCGGCCAGGCCCCCGGCATCGACTGGAATGCCGTGAGCCGTGCGATCGGCCAGCCGCTGACCACCGAGGCCCAGGATGTGCACACCGCCGAGTGGCTGCGCACCGACCTGCACGTGGTCAACGCCGGCGTGACCGAGAACCCGGCCATGGAACTGAACGCCGAGGCGTCCTTCCACCGCGCCGGCGATGGCAGGACGCTGATGATCGGAGAGGTCACCCTCACCGGCAGCGAGGTGAACACAGTCGCCGACCGCCTGCAGCAAGGCGGCGTGGAGGTCACCGCCCTCCACAAGCACCTCCAGGACGAGACCCCGCGCCTGTGGTGGCTGCACTACTGGGCCCTCGGCGACCCGACGCAGATCGCCCGCACCGTGCACAACGCCCTCGCCACGACCGGCATCCCCCTCGACCAGCAGCCCGGCGCAGAGCGGCCGATGGCGCTGGACTTCGCCGTGTTGAACCGCATCGTCGGCACCAAGGGCGACAACGAAAACGGCGTACTCCAGTACCACATCCCGGTCCAGCAATCGGTATCCGATACCCGCGCCCACTTCACGCTGCCGCACCTGATGGAAGCCTCGACGCTGCTGATGTTCCAGCCGCTCGGCGGCGGGCGAGCAGCGGTCAACGGCGACTTCGTCATGACCGCCGAACAGGTCAACCCCGTCATCCGCGCCCTGCGCTCGCACGGCTTGACCATCATCGAGGTGCACAACCACCTGCTCTACGAGCAGCCACGCCTGTTCTATCTGCACTTCTGGAAGACCGGCGACGCCACCACACTCGCCCACGACCTACGCGCTGGGCTCGACCAGATCCACGCACCCGGCGGCTGATCGAACCACACGGCGCGCCTTCTCAGAGGCGGGCAGCCGGCCATACCCCGACAACCGATCGTCGAGGACATCCGAGGGCCAGTGGGTACGGAGTGCCACGCGGCTGAGACCGACGAGCACGGCCACCGCGGCGGCGGCATCCGGCCCGCTCGCACGCGGGGCCGTGGCAGTGTGCCGGTGCGGGGAACACGCTCCATGGCAGTGGCGGAACCGCTCCACCACCGGAGGCAGGGGTCCGTCCGCAGTGCGGCGTGGGGCAGCACGCGCCGCCTCGTGCGTCGTTCGAGGCTTCGGGCGATCCGCTGTTCGAGCCTGCCCCGGCAGTCCGGCCATTCCGCTGCGGTGATCGAGAAGATCGCTGAGTGACCGAGCCGGTCGTCCTCACCCGGAGCCCAAGACCGGTACCGATTCCGCAGCGCACCCTCGAACCGGGCGCCCACCGCCTCGATCGCGGCCCGTGAACGGCTGTTGCGCGCATCTGTCTTCAAGTCGAGGCGTGCCACCTTCCAGTTCTCGAACGCATGACGGAACAACACGTACTTGGCCTCGGTGTGCAGTCCCGTGCCCTGGGCCGGCGCCGCAAGCCAGGTGAAGCCGGCCTCGATGGCGCACAGACCGTTGCCTGTCGGCCACAGCCGCGGATGCCAGTAGGCGAGGCCGCCGTGCGCGACCAGGGACGGCTCACGATCGGGATGCAGAACTCGTTGCCTTCGGGGCCCTGTCACACCTGCCGTAGGTCCTCACAAGGCTCACCCCGGGCGGTGGCCCCAGCTCGGCGGTACGGGCGGTCGCCGCGGCGAAGTCGAGCACAGGTTTCCGTCGCGCAGCTACGGATGGAAGCGGCGAAATTTCCCGAAGCCCCCTGCTTCATCGAGCTGATCGGTGAACTGTCCCTGCGCGACATGCAGTTCGCGCTGCCTAAAGGCTGCCCCGCAAAAGATCGTCCGGGAAGTCGCACGCTATCCCGTGACCGCTCGGGCTACGTCGAGAATCGGCAGTCGGCTGTCCTCCACGTCCCGCACGCTCTCGCCGTCGGGCAAGCCGTCCCACACGGTCCCGTTACGGTCCAGTAAATACGCGCGTGCCGCGTCATGCACGGGCAGGGCGAACTGGGTGCGGAGGGGAGGAGCCGCTCCGCGGCCCAGCCGTCTCGGACAGCCTCGTTCACCGCAATGAGCCCGCGTCAGTTCGGCAAGCTGGTCACCCAACGAGCGTTGTGGCCGGTGGCGGGATCATCGGCAGGTGATCGACCGGATTCTGCGCCGGGCGGGGACCGGGGTGCAGTGACGGGATCCGCCCGAGCGGTTCGGGCCGTGGAAGACGGTCCATGAGCAGCATTGGCCGCGCCACGCACCACGCACGCGTCAGGTCCTGACCGACGCGCAATACGGCGTGGGCCGCGCCCCGTTCCTCGGGCGCGGCCCACGCCGCCCATCCCGCCGCCCTTGTGTACATGGCACCGAAGCACCAGTTCGGCACGTACAGCTCGGCGACTAGGCAATGTCCCGTGCTCTGCTCTTTGGGTCGCGGAGCTCACGCGCTTGCTGATGCGACATGGCTCAAGCGAGTTCGGGCTGCGGTTCTGGTTGCCGCACTGGTGCAGTCTCCGGATCCCACAGTTTGGTGGTCCGTATGTAACCGCGGACCACTGAGGTCAGCGCCAGAATGAGAAGTGGTCCGAACACCCACGGGTGTTTGGCCATCTCCATCGGCAGATACCGATATGACAGCAAGAGCGCAGCGAAGACCGTTGTGCCGTAAGCGACCAGCTGGATTCCTGACCGGTCCCAGCCACGTTCGAGCGAGCGCAGAGCTGCCTCGATCGTCAGCGCGAATACCATACCGGCAATGAGATCCGCACCGTAGTGGAAGCCGAACCCCAGCGTTGCGCCGAGCGTGGCAACCAGCCAGAACGCGCCTGCGAATTGCAGGAGCCGTGGGCCCTTGCGGGAATGAACGAATATCGCGGTAGCCCACGCTGTGTGCAGGCTGGGCATGCAGTTGCGTGGGGTGATCTCGTCGTATGGCATCGGATGCGGAGCATTGATCGGCGGCGGCGTGTCCGGCCACAGGTTGGCCGCTGCCCAGTGCACGCCGCCGGTGCCGGAGGCGCCCGGGCCGTAGGCGAAGACCGGTCCGACCACCGGGAAGAGCATATAGATGGCGGGCCCGAGGAGGCCGATGACCAGAAAGGTGCGCACCAGATGGTGAGTCGGGAATCGGCGCTCGGCTGCCACATTGCGCAGCTGGTACGCCGCGACGACGACCGCGGCCACTGCTAGCTGACCATAGACGAGGTCGAGAACATGGGCGCCGATCGGGCCTGTGGCCCTGACGATCCGGCCTGCCAGCCACGACGGGTCGCCCAGCGCCTGATCGGCGGTTGCCACGTACTGGTCGAGCACCGCCGGGCGGGTCTTCGACGTGATCAGCAGCCAGGTATCGCCGGCCTTGCGTCCGGCCACCAGCAGCAGGCCCAGCCCGACGCCCTTCAGCAGCAGGGCACGTTCCTGTCCCCTTCGGCGCGTGACAGCGATGACCGCATAGCCCAAAATCACCCACAATGCGCCGTTACCGAAGGGGTGGCCGTCGGTGATTTCGGCGCCGACGGCCCACCGCACCAGCAACAAGGCGGCGTCGATGCCGATCGCGACACCAGCCGCGACGAGCCGTTGCCGCCAGGTGAGCACCACCATCATCAACGCCATGCTGCCGTACAACAGGAAACCTGATTTGGGAGGAAATATCACCTCCCGCACCTGATTGGTGATCGGCCCCGGCAGGCCGTTGCGCCGCGCGGCAACCTCCAGCCCGACGAGGAATCCGAGGGCCACCACACCCGCCGTGGCCCACAGCATCACCCGCGGCCGGCGGCACGCGGCGAACTCAAATCTGCTACTTATTCGCGAAATCACCCGCGACGCGATAGGTATCAACTTATTTGACCGATTTATTAGATGTTAATCAAATTGGTCACCCTTCGTCCGGATAGCACGGCTTTCCAGGGAAGGGCAGCGATGCGGGAGGTCCCCGTAAGTTCGATCATGCTACCCGAGCGGTACACCTGGATTTAGCCAATCATCGGTAGCGCGATGGTGGGTCACGAACTAGCAGCCCGGGCATGGGCGTTGACATATCGCCATAACACCGACAAACAGTTACCAGTCCACCCTTGGCGGCGACGTCTGGGACAACGGTCAGTACCGATTGGGCCGTCGGCTTGTTTGTCCTGCTGCGGACCCGCCGGGCAGCGGCTTCGCGCCAGGCCCGCCAACAGCCGCTCGCCCGAAATCTCGGCACCGGATACGGCTGCCCGGAGTGCGGGCCTGAAGCCCTCTCCATGAATCATGGCCGCAAGGGGGCGATAGCGTGCGGCCATGCCCGTACGCGCAGAGCCGCCGCCGCTCCTCTTCCTGGACGTCGACGGAACCGTCCTGCCCTATGACGGAGCGCGGCTCCCCTCCACCCCCGAAGGATGGGACGACTGGCAGAGCGTATCGAATCCCCAGCTCGCGAAGATCGGCCCCGGACACGGCCCCCGTCTGCTGGCACTTCCCTGCGTCTTGATGTGGGCCACAGCATGGAAAGACAACGCCAACCAGGTCATAGCTCCACTGCTCGGCCTGCCCCACCTTCCGGTGGCAGACTTGCCGGAGGTCCCGGCGGAGCTCCAGGCGGGCGCGCTGAACTGGAAGACGCAGGCCCTCGTCCACGCCGCGGCAGGACTCCCCGTAATCTGGATCGACGACTCGATCACCGACACCGACCGTACTTGGGTTTCAGCGCAGCACCAAGGCCAGGCCCTCCTCCACCGCGTCGACTCCACAACCGGCCTCATCAGCACCGACTTCGTCGCAGTCCAGGACTGGACGCGCCTAAACCTCTGAGCCCAACAGGCACCACACGTCGCGGATCAGCCCGCAGTGCGGGAGCGAAGCGCTGATGCTCCGAGGATGGCTCTCGACGTTGAGGGGGGCCTGCCTCGGCTCCGACAACTGTGCCGACCGGGGGGAGCCCCAGGCGTGTGGGGAAACGGGCGACCGGCGTCGCCCGTGCAGGCGAGGAAGCAGGTGTGCGCTCCGTGGTGACGGGCACGCTCGTGAGTCTGCAGCCCGGGCGCGCGCCCGGGCCTCTACCGCGAGCCCAGCGGCTGTGCAAGCCCATGCCCCAGAGCGCGCAGCTCCTCTGGTCTGCTTGCCGTTCACGCAGATCACTGCGGGCGGCCTGTCGGCGTCGTCCCCGGTCGGGTGCTCGGTCACGTCACCGGGCGGCAGATCCGGCGCGCCGCGCAGGGGCTGTGCTCCTCAGCTGTCCGGGGCGGTGCGGTCACTCTGGGTAGTGAATCTGGTGTCTGCGTACGACCCTGCCGGGGCCGGCGTACGGCCCGCAAGCACGGTATCTCGGTGTGCTGGGACCGATCCCATCCAACGTTTGGGCAGGCGCCTCGCGGGCCGTCCTGCCCTCTGTGCGCACACTGAGATCCACGGAAACGCGATGCGGATTTACGCAGGCTTCCGAGTGGCGTATCACCTTCCGGTTCGGGGCACCCGGATGACAGGAGCGATTCCTCACCAGGAGGCCTGTCATGATCGCCCTAGGTGTCATACTGCTCATCATCGGTTTCGTCACAGGGATATCCATCCTGTGGACCATCGGCATAATTCTCCTGGTCGTAGGCGCGGTGCTGTGGGTCCTGGGCTCCATGGGGCACGCAGTCGCCGGCCGACGGCACTACTGGTAGGCGTTGAGAGCCCTCTTCCTGGCTGCCGGGGCCGGACCTACCGGCTGGCGCCTGAGGGGCCCACTGGCGTAGACGCGGCGAGCAGCCCGTCTGCCCAGCCCCGATGCGCGACCGGCCCCGGCGTGCCCAGCGGGAGGGGCGCTGGAACACATCGACCGCTGAGGAGTTGCTGAGCCTCGTTCCTCTGGTGGGGTCGGCCGCTTTGCTATGCCAGGAGGAAACCTGCAAGCTGCGCCCCGGCGGGCGACCTCACGCGCACGTTTGGGTGTGACTGTTCCAGGCACTACCCGTCTCCTGGCGCCCTGCATGCCCGCAGCAGGCCGGAGTTGAGGCCCCGGTGGAGGTCGCCGCATCTGAATGAGGTACACCGTCCTCCCTGCTTCGTGTCAAATGATCAGATGTATCCTTCATGTTCATATGCTTCCGGCGATTCCCTGCCCTCAACGGGGGACAGGGCATGCGCAAGACGGTACGAATCTGGGGTGCCCGGAGTGTTGACCGCAGCCGTGGTTGCCGCGGCAGGCGGGGTGGGCCGCGCTTCGCAGGCACCTGCCGGAAAGGTGCGCCCGCCCTGCGGTCGTGGTGATCTGAACGCCCCGGGCTGAGGCCCGCTTCGATCACCCACCCAGTTGCGCGAGGATGCCGGTGAGTTCGCGGACGCGCGGGTGGTTGGGACCGTACGCGTGGTGGTAGCCCTCGATCGCGTCGCGCAGCAGTGGAACCGCCTCCGCGTTGCGGCCCTGGTTGGCCTTCATCGCCGCCAGGTCGACCTGGACCCCGAGGGTCGCGGTGTGCCGGGGGCCGTGTGCCCGCCGGTAGTCCTGGAGCAGCTCGGCGATCAGCGTCTCCGCCTCGGTGACGTGGCCGAGCCGGTTCAGGACGACGGCGTAGTTGTGCCGGGCGGTCAAGGTGTCCGGATGCCGGTCGCCCTTCAGCCGCGACCGGGCGTCGACCAGCTCTCGGTACATCGTCAGGGCGTCGGCGAGCCTGCCCCGGTGGATGAGGACGGCGGCGAGGTTGTGCCGTACGGTCAGTGCGACGTCGCTGCCCGCGTCGGCGTCGGCCAGCATCGCGCGGTACATGCGCTCGGCCTCGGCGAGCCGGTCGGGCGAGCCGCGCAGCGTTCCCGCCAGGGTGTTCCTGCTGCTCAGTGTGTCGGGATGGGCGGGGCCGAGGGTGCGCACGCGGCGGGCCACGGTGTCCCGCATCAGCCCTTCCGCCTCCTCCCGGCGTCCGAGGTCGATCAGGACCTTCCCCAGGTTCGTAGCGATCGACAGGGTCTGCTCGTCGTCCTGGCCACGCAGCCGCTCCCACCCGGACAAGGCCTGCCGCAACCGCTGTTCGGCGAGCGCGAGATGGCCGCCCTCCTGCAGCAGCCGGGTGAGGTCGTTCATCGCCAGGAGTCTGTTCTCCTCGTCGTCGGCTCGGGCGGTGACCAGCCAGTCGAGGAGTTCGATGGCGTCGTCGCGCCGGTCGGGCAGTCCGCCGAGGGCCGCCGCGTACAGATGCAGAGCATGCAGTGTCTCCGGGTGCTGCAGGCCCAGTTCCTCGCGTTTGCGCTCGAACTCAGCTCCCCGGGCGAACTCCTGGGTCACCTTCAGCTTGATGTCGATCAGTGGCACGTCACCGGGCCGCTCGGTCACCTTGATCTCGGCACTGCCGAAGTCACCGACGTAGTGGTCGGTGACCTCCGGCTGCTTCTCGGTCTTCTTCTTGCTCCAGAACGCCACGCCACCAGCTTGGCCGCCGTGCGCGCCGGTGCCCATACGTCTGCCGGTATGTGACCGTCATTGACCGGAATACAAGTGCGCCGCCCACAGCGTCGGGGTCCGCGGGAAACGCTCCCTGCAACGGCGTACCGCGTGGTGCAACGCCGTCGCGACGTCCTCACCCCCGGCGATGCCCTGGTGCAGGTCCACGGCGACCAGCCTGGCCACGTGGTCGTTCACCTGCCACAGCGTGCCGACCACCTGCGGATAGCCTGCGAGTTGGAAGGCCGACAGCAGATGCAGGCCCTCGTCCGGGATCCGGTGTGCGCCGAGCGACGTCTCGCAGGCCGACAGCACGGCGAGCCGGACCCCGGAGAGGTCGAGAGCGGACACGTCGAGCACCGACAGCGGACCGTCGTGCAACAGCAGATGTCCTGCTGACGGGTCGTCGGGATCGCTCGCCGCGTGACAGGCGAAGTGCGCCGACGCGTGGGACGCGAGGGCGGCACGGACCGCGTCGACCGTCGCCTGCGCGCCGACCAGCCGCGTGGCCGGTGTCAGGGCGGCGATCCTGCTCGCCTCCCGCTCCGTGCTGCGCAGTGCCGTCGCGCCGGGTGCGTCCCCGATCGCCACGACAACCAGATCCTCGCCTGCCAGGGCGTACCGGGCCCGGGCGTGCCGCATGGCCCGCAAGGTCGGTGTGTAGGCGGACACGGCCCTGTCGAGGACCGTCGCGCCGTCCGGGAAGCGGCCGGCCGCGTGGAGAGGGAGCAACGCGAGCTGTCCCACCGGCGACCACCAGATCCGTGGCCAGGCGCCGGACGGCGCGGTGGTGTACCCGAGTCGTTGCAGCACCGGTTCGGCGACGACGTCCCACAGCCAGCCGAGTACCTCCGTGACGGTGGTCTGGGCCTCGGTCTCGCCGGGTCCCGGGCGGGTCGCCGCGTCCAACGCCGCCCCGAACGCGGCGGCCTGTTCCGCCACCGAGTCCGGTGTCACATCCGGCAGTTCGACCACCGTGACGCCCGACGGCTCGACGATCAGCGCGTCGCTGCGGAATCCGCTCACGTTGATGAGCACGACCGGTCCGTCCACCGTGGACGCCAGCAGGTCGGCAAGCGCCGGTGGGGCGAGGAAGTCCCCGAACCCGGGCAGCGCGCGGACCTCGTCGAGCAGACGCCCCAGCCGGATGTCCAGGTCGTGCCGCTCGTCCGCCGCTGCGCCCAGGAGATGCCCGGACGGGGTCAGCCGGTCGAAGGCGTCCGCCAGTCGCTCGGCGAGTTCGGGTGCGGCGGCGGACAGCCGGGAGAGGTCACTGCGGCTCTGCAGCAGTTGCCCGCCGAGCACTCCACGGCCGAGTTCCAGAAGCCGTACGGCCGTCTCCGGATCGTTCGCCCACAGGGCGCTGGCGGCCGCGTCGGCGGCAAGGCCGTTGAGCTCTTCCAGCATCCGCTGCTGGTCGAGGCGGGCGAGACGCCGCGGCGCCACGAGCGGCAGCAGGCCGACCGCGAACGCGTAGGCGTCCCGCGCCCGGCGCCAGTGTTCTGCCTCCGCTTCGGTGCGGGCCCAGGCGCGTGCGGCCCTGATCCGCACGATCGGCTGCAATGCCTCGGTCCGGGCCGCCTCCCGGTAGGCGTGCCCCGCCGCGGCGAGGACGCCGGGGTCCTGGCTCGACTCGTACTGGGCATACAAGGCGTCGCCGTAGTTGATCTCGGATGCGCCGCGCTGCGGAGTGCCGGGAGCACTCGCCCGGACGGCGCTGCCCAGTGCCGTCACGGACCGGCGCAACGCCTCCGGGTCGCCGGTGAACCGGTTCTCGGAGAGCCAGACCCGGCCGAGGTTTCCCAGCGCCGCGACGTGGTCGTCCCCGCCGTACGGCACCGCCTCGACGACCTCGGTGAACGCGGTGACCGCCTGCGCCAGGTCGGACTTCAGCCGGGTGTGCAGGAATCGTTCGTGGTGCAGCAGCCCCAGCAGCAGCGGGATCGTGGCGCCGTTGCTGCCCCGGCCACGGGCGGCCCGGCCGATCTCCACGGCCTGGTCCAGGAGTTCGATGTCGCCGGTCCGTTCGACCAGCCCGTGCACGGCGACGAGGTAGTTCTCGCATCGGTTTCCCCACGGGCGGGTGTCGGACGGGGTGGCCGCGAGCACCTCGCGCAGAAGGCTCACGCCTTCCCGCGTCGCCGCCAGGTCACCGGTGTGCCGGCCACGGTCCCGCAGCGCCGCCGCGAGGTCGACCTTGAAGTGCAGCAGCGAGGAGGACGCGCTCGGGGTGCTTTCGACCGCGGCCCGCAGATACCGGATGGCGTTCTGTCGCACCGACTCGTCACCCGTGTGTTCCGCGGAGCGCTGCAGCACATCGCCCAACTGGTTGAGCCGCAGCAGATAGCTCGGATCGTCGGCGGACGACGCCCGGACGCTCTCCTCGAGGACGCCTGCCGCCTCGTCGAGTGCGGTGTGGTCGCCGGTCAGCCCGTAGCGCACGTACAGGGCCCGGCCCAGCACGAACAGCACGGCCGGCACGCGCGGCAGTCGCGACGCCGACTGGACGGCCTCAGTGACGTACACCGGGTCGCGGGTGTGCTCGGCCAGCAGGATCAGCGCCTCGCCGCGCATCGTGGCGACCACGCGCCGGTTGTGCTCGTCCAGCAGCGGAATGACCTCGTCGCATCCGGCGATCGCCTCATGCAGCGCCGACACGTCGCCGAAGTACTGGAAGTGGTCCAGCAGCAGGCCACTGAGGGTGGCCCGCAACGTGTGTCTGATCGGGTGATCGGGCACATACCCGATGGCGGTGCGCAGTTGGTCGATCCCCTCCAGCAGGTCCGCCGGATCATCGGTGTACCGGTGGCGGTCGCGCAACCCTGTCGCCAGATCGCTCATGGCGTTGACCGAGCCCTCCGCGGCCAGGCGCCGGTTCCGCTCGATCTCGCTGTCGAAGGGTGTCGGGGTCATGGAGCGAGGTTATCCTCACTGGGGTGACCGCTGACCAACTCGCCGTCCTGTGCAGCCGTTTGGCCGACGCCGCCGACGCGGTGCGGACCTCGCCGGAGATCCGGGCCTGTGCGGAGTCGATCGCCGACCGGGTCCGCAGTGGCGCGACGCCCGGCGAACTCGCCGACGAACTCGACGAGTTGGAGGAGCTGCTGCTGCGAGCGGGGCATGCGGCGGGCCTGAGCCCGGTCCGTTCCTACGAGCCGCTGCCCGGCGCGGGCGACGGTCACCGTGTGCTGGAGGTCCTCGCCTGCCCCGGCGGCACCTGCTCCCGGTTCGAGGCGCCGGGCGCGGTGCCGGTGGACTGCCTGGTGCACCGGCGGCCGATGGCCGTGACGAGGCTCAGGTCGTGACCAAGTTCCTCGAGGCGCTGGGCGGCAAGCTGGCCGAACGCTGGCTCACCCTGCTGCTCGGCCCCGGCGTGCTGCTGCTGAGCGTGACCATGGCCGCGGTGACGCTCGGCCAGCGGCACTGGCACGACACCGGCCTGCTGCTGACCAGGCTCGACCGGCTGTCGGCACAGCCCGCGCTGCGGAGCACCGGCACACTGGTCCTCGCCCTGGCGGGAGTCCTGGCCGCCTCGGCGGGCCTCGGACTGGCGGTCACCGCGCTGGGCGCCACGGTGGAACGGCTGTGGCTCGCCACACGGCCGCGACGGCTCACCGCCCGGCGCCGCCGGCGTTGGGACGCCGAACAGGAGCGGTTCGACCAGGCTCTGTTGGAGGCGGCCAGGGCCGAAGGCACGCCCGAGGCGTCGGCGGCCGCGGCGCGGGCCCGCGAGTTCAACGCCCGGCGCAACCGGATCGGCCTCGCGCCGCCGACCCACCCGTTCTGGCTGGGTGACCGGATCGCCGCGGTGGACACCAGGGTCTGGGAGACCTACCGGCTCGATCTCACCTCGGTCTGGCCACGGTTGTGGCTGACGCTGCCCGAGGACGTGCGCGCCGAGATCGGTACGGCCCGCGGCCGGCTCGCCGCCGCGACCCGGCTGGTGGCGTGGGCCCTCGCCTATCTCGCCGTGGGCACCGTGTGGTGGCCGTCGGCGGTCGTCGGCGCCGTCACCGCCGCGACGGCCTGGTGGCGGGCGCGAGCGGCGGGCGTGGCGTTCGCGGAACTCGCCGAGTCGGCCGTCGACCTGCACGGCCGAGGGCTCGCGGAGAGTCTCGGCATCCCGTGCGCGGGCACGCTCACCGAGGACGTCGGCGCCGAGATCACCACGTTACTGAGGAAACGGGCATGAGCTTCTTCTCCCGCCGCCGCAGGTCCGCCGACGCGCCGACCCTGGACGACGAGGCCGTCCTGGTGATCGACCAGTACGCGCTGGCCTACCGGTCGCCGCACTGGTACGGCCACGCCGACTACCATGTGCGGGTCTTCCGGCCCGGGAACGCACCGAAGCCGGTCGTCATCATGGGCGACCTGGACAACGACCCCGACGCCTCGATCACCAACAAGTGCGCCGAGATCACGGGCATCGTCGCCCACCTGGTGCTGGGCCGCCCCGGCGTGCACCCCACCCGGCTGGAGGACCACGCCCGGTGGCTCACCTACTACGCCGCCCACGACTCCATCGGCGAGAGGTTCTGCGAGGTGTACGACTTCGACGTGGTGCCCGGTTACCAGCCGCCGCTGGTCAACCACGGGTACCGGCACCTGCGGCGCGAGGAGGCGGAGGACCTCGTGGGCGGGGTCCTCGGCAGGTGGCAGCGGCAGGACTACACCGTCGCGGGGCTCCAGCGGCGCGGAGTCCGTGTGATGCGCGTGCACCCGGCGGGTTCGTGACGCGGGGCGCCGCGGGCCGCCTCTTCGCCCACCGCGCTCGCGCTGCGCAGACGACACCTCAAGATCGGCCAGAAGCCAGCTCGCCCTCCATGGCGTCGCCGACATCGTCTCCGGAGACCAGCTCACCGGACCGCTGCCGTCGGCCACGGCCGGCGGGTGTTGGACTGGTGAGGACGCCGAGGCATGCGACGACGAGTGCGATGCCGGTCCAACCGGCGGCGGGGAGGCGTTCGCCGACGACCATGACGGCGAGTACGGCCGCGACGGCGGGTTCGAGCAGGGACAGTGCGGTGGCGGTGCTGGCGGGCACGTGCGCGAGCCCCCAACCGAAGAGAACGTACCCCGCGAACATGGGGACCAGCGCCATGTAGGCGCCGACAGCCGCATTGGACCAGGAGCTGATCAGCGGAGCACCGGTCGCCAGCAGGACGGGCAGCAGGAGCAGCCCGCCGAGTCCGAAAACCGCGCCCATCGCCGCGCGGGAAGCGATCCGGCGGGTGATGAGCCGGTGCGCGGCCCAGGAATAGAGGGCGTAGGTCACGGCGGCGACAAGGCCGAGGCTCACGCCGAGCAGCGTGGTGGCCACGGATGCCCGTGCCGTATCGCTCGCGGCGCGGCCAGCTTCGGCGACGCACAGCAGGACAGTGCCGAGCAGCCCGAGCGCGGCTGCGACCGCCCAGCGGCGGGTGAGCCCGCGGCCGTCCACGACGCGTTCGATGAAGGCCGAGGCGAGCGGGGCGGTGCCGATCGACACCACGGTGCCCACGGCGACTCCGGCCAGGTGCATGGAGCTGTAGAACGCGAGGGGGTAGACCGCCACCGAGGCGGCGCCCAGCAGTACCGTGCCGCACTGCTCGCTCAGGCGGGACGCGTGCCGGGCCATCTGCGGGACGGCGGCGAGAGCTTGCAGGAGTCCGCCCAGGCCCATGGCGACGGCACCGATGGCAAGCGGGCCCACGTCCGGGGCGAACGTGGCGGCCGTGCCGGTCGTGCCCCACAGAACGGAGGCCGCCAACACGCACAGGGCACCCATCCCTGCGGACCGGCCGTGTCCGGCGGGCCGCTTCACAGCCGGTCCAGCAGGGCCGCCGCGATGGAGCGGGCGTGCCGGAGGCGGTCGCCGTCGCCTTCCAGGCCGGCGCGGGCCATCGCGCCCTCCAGCAGGAAGGCGAGGTGCTCGGCCGTCGCCTGTGCCTCGTCGGGGCGCCCGGGCAGCAGATGCTCCACGTGACCGGCGATCAGGCGCTCGACCTCCTCCTTGTGGGCGCGTACCACGGCCCGGCCTGCGTCTCCGGCCGGGAGCTCGGCGGCGGCGTTGAGGAGGCCGCAGCCGCGGAAGCCGTGCTCGTAGGCGAACGCCGCGTGATCGGCGTAGGCGTCGAACACCGCGAGCACGCCGTCGCGCGGGCCCCGGGCCTGCTCCAGGCGCGCCCGGTACAGGCCGAGCCATTCCTCGTGCCGCGCGTCCAGGTAGGCCCTGACCAGGTCGGCCTTGGAGGAGAAGTTGTTGTAGAGGCTCATCTTCGCCACGCCGGCCTCGGCGGTGATCGTGTCGATGCCGGTCGCCGCCACCCCATCGGCGTAGAAGCGGCGAGCAGCCGCCGCTAGTAGCCGCTCCCGGGCAGGACGCCGCCTTCCGCTCTCCCCTGTACTCACGCCGGTCTCGCTCATCACGTTCCAAATTAGGTAGGTAGGTCTACCTAGAATACGACGGCGGCAGGGACCAGGCAAGAGTGGGGGCAGCGGGCCCGGGACTCAGGGGGTGGCTTCGGGGTGTTCCGGGCTGAGGTAGTACATGCGGGTCCGGTCGGCGTGAGGCAGGATCCGGCCGTGCAGGCTCAACAACTTCATTAGCTATCCCGGGTGTTGTGCTCGTATAGTTCTGTGCATGGAGTTGCTGCGGATGTCCAAGGCTGCGAAGCGTCTCGGGATACACCCGATGACGCTTCGTCAGTGGGCG
>NZ_JBFAWG010000079.1:0-24399 GCF_040680215.1 Streptomyces sp. NPDC052107 | reverse complement strand
CCCCCCAGATCATGCGAACTACAGGGGGGAACAGTCATGCCGTCCCAGAGGCCGGGCACCCCATTGCGGGGCTGATCAACAAGGTAATGGGGGCGGCCTGCTCGGCGGCGGACCCGCCCAGGTGCCGGACCGGTACGCCGCCGCCGACCCGGCGGTGCTGGGCGCGCCCGCCGGCCGTACCGTCGTGGTCCACGGCGTCCAGGACGAGGCACTGCCCGTCGCCATGTCCCGCGGCTACGCCGCGACGACCGGCGCGACCCTGCACGAACTGCACGTATGCGGCCACTTCGACGTGATCGACACCGCGTCCGAGGCATGGCCCGTGATCGTCGGCGCGCTCCGCGGACTCGTCGCCGAGGACGGCACCGTCGCCGGGCACGCGAGCCGCCGCGCACCATGACCCGCTGTGCACGCCCGGCCCGGCCGCCGCCACCGACGGCGGATGGTCGGCCCGGCTCTGCCACCGGATCGGCTGAAGTCGCCTTCCGCTGTGGCCCGTTCAGTGCACCGGGAAACCGAAGGAGTAGCCCTGCTGCTTCAGCCACGGCAGCAGGGTGCGCAGCGCGGCCACCGTCTGCGAGCGGTCGCCGCCCGCGTCGTGGAAGAGGATCGTCGGCCCGTTGGTCAATTCCCGCTGGACAGTGGCGACGATGGTGTTCGTGCCCGGCCGCTCGAAGTCCTTGGAGTCCACGTTCCAGCCGAGCGGGCGCATCCCGTGCGAGGCCGCCAGGTGCCGGCTGTACGGGGTGAAGGCGCCGCCCGGAGCGCGGTAGTACATCGGCCGTACGCCGCCGGACGCCTGGGTGATCTGCCGCTCGGCCTCCAGGATCTGCTGCGACTGGTAGGCCTCGGACTTCTTGTCCATCGTGGTGTCGTGCGACACCGTGTGGTCGCACAGCCGGTGCCCGGCCGTCACCACCTGCCGGACCAGCTCCGGGTGCGCCTGGGCCTGCGGGCCGACCATGCAGAACGTCGCCTGCACGCCGTTCTCGCGCAGCACTTGGAGCACCTGCGGGGTCCAGACCGGGTCCGGGCCGTCGTCGATGGTGATGTTGACGGCGTGCCCGCCCCCCTCCGAGGCATGGGCGATGTCGGCGGACACGGCCGCCGTCCTCGGCGCGGCGTGCCGGGCCGGGGCACCCGCCCCGGCCGAACCCCCGCCCGGCTGGCCGGCCTGCGCCGTCCACACCGAAGTGGCCGCCGCCACCGCGGTGACCCCGACCGCCGCTGCCAGCATCCGGCCGTACCAACCCCGCCCACTGTGCCGCGCCATGCCCCGCCCCGTTCCGTGCCGTGTCCCTGTGCTGTTGTGCACCTGCGTTCCGTGCACCTGTCAGGACGGCCGGGGTTGATCGCGGGATCCGGCTGTTACCGATCACGGACAATTCCGCGGCGCTTCCGCGACAGATGCCACCGGGACCAACGGCGCCGGAGAGGCGGAGGACACCGCCGAGAACGGGGTACCCCGTCGTACGACAGACGCAGTACGACGGCTCAGGCCCGAGGCACGGGTGATCCGGATGCCGCCACCAGCAGCGGGGACGTACGACACGGCCGCCGGGCCGCCACGGCCCGAGGCGCTGACGAGGATCATGCTCAGGCCGCTGGGGAGCAGCCTCCCGCTGGGCTTCTTCGCCTTCGGCACCGGCAGCGTCCTGCTCAGCGCCGTGCAACTGCAGTGGGTGCCCCTGGCGCAGGGCCGGCCCGTGATGCTGCTGGTCCTGGTGTTCGTCGTGCCCCTGGAACTGCTCTCCGGCGTGTTCGCCTTCCTCGCCGGGACAGCGGCGCGGCCTGCGGCCTGTCCGTGTTGGGCTGTGCCTGGGCGGGCACCGCGCTGGTCACCCTGTCCGGGCCACCGGGACAGCCCAGCGCCGGGCTGGCGGTGCACCTGCTGAGTGTCGCCCCGCTGATGCTCGTGTTGAGCGCCGCCGCCGTTCCCGGCAAGCCGCTGTTCGCCGTGCTGCTGCCGGACCGGCTCACTCCCCGGCCAGCGCCGCCCGGACGATCGCCGCGGCCGCCGTGCCCGCGGCCCGCACCGGTTCGGAGCTGCGCGCGGCCCGGCCCAGCATGAACGCGCCCTCCAGCAGGGCGATGACCGAACTCGCCGTCTCCCGGGCGGCGGGCTCGGCCATGCCGCCCTGGGCGTAGTAGGCGGCGAGGTGGCCGATCCAGCTGTCGAAGACCTCCGAAGTGGCCTGCCGCAGCGTGTCGTTGGTGCTCGCGACCTCCATCGCGACCGTCGCGATGGGACACGGGTCGGCGAAGTCCAGTTCGGCGAGGGTGCCGGCCGCGGCGGCGAAGGCGTCGGCGGTGGCCGCCACCCGGTCCTCGTACGGCGCCATGAGTGTGGTGATCAGCCCCAGATAGACGGCCCCCGAGGTGCGGATCACCGCCTCGCCCAACTGGGCCTTGCCACCGGGGAAGAAATGGTAGATCGAGCCGAACGGCGCCTCGGCGGCCTCGGCGATCTGCTTCATTCCGGTGCCGGTGTAGCCCGAGCGCCGGAACAGCTCGGTGCCCGCGTGCACGATGCGCTGCCGGGTCTCATGCGTGCTGATGGCCTTGCCGTCGTTCACGGTGACACCTCCGGGGAGCCGCTGTTGCCAAAGGCCGGTCGGCGCCTATTCTGTCACTAGAACGATCTATCAAGTGACAGTCGGGGCGGCCGACCGGGGCGGAGGCACGGGCATGCCGGAGATCGAGCTGAGCGCGGGACCCATCGACTACCAGGACACCGGAGGTGACGGCCCCGTCGCGGTCCTCGTCCACGGCCTCGGCTTCGACGACTCGGTCTGGGCCGACGTCGTCGCCGCCCTGCGCCCCGACTTCCGCGTCCTGGTCCCCGTGCTGCCCCTCGGCAGCCACCGGCGCCCCATGCGGCCGGACGCGGACCTCTCCGCGCACGGCATCGCCCGCCTGCTGGCCGAGTTCATGGACCGCCTGGACCTGCGGGACGTCACCCTCGTCCAGAACGACACCGGCACGGCCCAACTCCTCGTCGGCGTACGGGACGAACGCATCGCCCGGCTCGTCCTGACCTCGTGCGAGGCCCTGGACAACTACCCGCCCGGCATCCAGGGCCGCATCCTGGACGCGGCCCGCAGGCTCCCCGGCGGCGTCTTCCTCCTCCTGCAGTGCTTCCGCTTCCCCTTCCTCGCCCGCATGCAGACCTCGCTCGGCGGCATGACGAAGAAGCGGCTCCCCGAGGAACTCATCGCACGCTGGTACGGCCCGCTACTGACGAGCCGTCACAACCGGCGGGACTTCGCCAAGTTCCTCCGTGCGACGCGGAAGGACTGCTACCTGGAGGCGGCCCGGAAGCTCCCGGAGTTCACCCGCCCGGCACTGGTCGCCTGGGGTGCCGAGGACCGCATGATGCCGCCCGCGACGGGCCGCCGCCTGGCCGAACTGCTGCCGGACGCCCGCTATGTGGAGATCCCCGACGCCCGCACCCTGGTCCAGCTGGACAACCCGGCGGCGCTCACGGAGGAGATCCGCCGTTTCGTCAAGGACAACCCCCTGCCCGGTGAAGGCCGACTCCGCGGGCCGGCGAGGACACGGGCCCGCCGGCCCGGCCGATCACGCGTCGAGTGAGACGTACAGCCGTGTGCCGGCCGGCCGGAAGCCGACCCTCTCGTACACGCGGCGGGAGCCCTCACCCGAGTACTCCAGCCACACGGACCGCGCTCCCCGGCCGAACATGGTTCCGGCGAGGGTCGCGGTGACCGCGGCGGCGATGCCGCGCCCCCGGTACGCGGGAAGCGTGCCCACGCCCGCCAGCTCCGCCGTGCCCTCGGCGGACGCCGAGCAGGTCGCGCCGCCGGCGCAGCCTCCGCCGGGAGCGCGGACGAACCGGACGGCTCCGCCGCCCTCCTCGGTACGCCGCAACCGTGCCGCGCCTTCCGGGGACGATGCCCACTCGCCGCCGAAGGCTTCCGACAGCGCGAGGTCGATCGCGGTGTAGTCCGCCTGCGTGGCCGGGGCCTCCACCTCGGCCCGGTCCGCCGAGCCATGGCCGCAGCCGGGCACGGCCAGTGTGACGGGGGTGCAGACCAGGTACGTGTGCACCGCCTCCGTGCCGAAACCTGCCCGGCGCAGCGCGGGTGCCACGGCGGGGGCGGCGTCCGGGGCGAACTCCAGCCGGGGCTTGAGCCCGCGCTCGCGGAATACGGCGATCAGGTCGGCGACGTCCCGGTCGGTGGGCTCGGCGCCGGGGAAGGGGGTGGCGTAGTTGACGTACGGGCTGGTCGTCGAGGGATCGAACCCCGCGACGAAACCGCCGACTTCACGCGCCGCCGGGCGGCGCAGGAGGTGGGCGACGGCAAAGCTCTGGACATCTGTGCGCACGATGTAGACCTCACGGTATGGGCTGGCACAAGGCAACGACCTCTGCGAGGAGGCGGGCGGTGTGCTGGACACCGCGTCGTCGGGCCGCCGTGAGGAGACGCGAAAGGTACTGCGGGGCGCTGCCGTTGGGCCGGCGGCTCAGTACCTACGGCGGCCGCTGCGGGACGCCGGAACCATGGACCTCAGTCCTTCGTGACGCGTGGTCGGATGCGCTCTCGAACTCGCTGGATCTTGCCACAGTGGGCGAGGGCATGACAAGCGGAACATTTTTCCGGCGGTGTGTCGAGGTGCGCGTCTGCCGTTCGACGCTTGGTATGGAGGCGCGACCCGCCTCGGAAGGACAGCCCGAACAGGAGACGACATGAAGATCCGAGCCCGCGTGGGCATGAGCGTCGACGGTTATGTGACCACGCCGACCGGATGGCCCGCGCATACGGCCGACCCCGCTTTCGTGTCCGGCGAGAGCCACGGCATCCGGGAGTTCCTGGAGGGGTGCGAGGCCGCGCTGATGGGCCGCACCACCTTCGAGCCCGCGCTGACCAACGACCGCTGGCCCTGGCAGAACCTGGATGTGTTCGTGCTCGGCTCCCACCGCCCGGCCGACACCCCCGACCACGTCGTCACCGACAGTGATCCGGAGCGGCTGCTGGAGAAGATCCGCGCGGCCAACCGAGGTGGCGACGTCCATCTCGTCGGAGGACCGCGCACCATCCAGACGTTCCATGCCCTCGGCGCGCTCGGCACGCTGGAGCTGGTCGTCGTGCCGCTGCTGTTCGGTGGCGGCACGCGACTGACGTCCGCTCTCGACCCGTTCCTCGGGCTCACCTTCCAGAGCGAGCGCGCCCTGCCGGGCGGATCCGTGGAGATCGTCTATTCCTGCAAGGGCAGCCGCTCGTCCCTCCCGAGCAGTCCCGCGAGCCGGCGCTGACGTCGGAGTGCAGGGCGGAGAGGGCAGGATTCGAACCTGCGTGGGCCTCCAAGGGGCCCGACCTCGAGTCGGGCTCGCCGGTCCCCGATCGGCCACTCCGGGCACCTCTCCTCGTTCCCGGCCCCGCGTTCCCGCGCTGCCGTTCACAAGGAACAGGTTGCCGGATGCCGCTGACACGGGCCTGACGTGCCCGCGCGCGACCTCCGGCCGTGGTGGCTCAGCGGCTCGAGCGCTGCGCTGCCACGATCGCGTTCACCGTCGGCTCCGCCCCGGCCAGCCGCTGCACCCGTTCGGCGAACCCCGGGAACTGCGACGCGATCTTGGTGAGGAAGCGCAGTTCGGGCGGCGCCACGTTGACCTCGGCGAGATCGCGTTCGATCGCCCGCGTCACGCCCTTGCAGACCTGCGCCGGCGAGACGGTGCGGACACCGCCGGGCGTCACCGAGCCCGTCTTCGCGAACATGCCCAGATCGCGTACGAAACCCGGCTGGACGATCGACACGCCCACGCCCGTGCCGTGCAGATCCTGGCGGAAGGCCAGCGAGAAGCCGCGCAGGCCGAACTTCGTCGCGGTGTACAGGGACGACGACTTGGTGGCGGCCATGCCGGACAGCGACCCGACGAAGCAGATGTGACCGCGTCCGGCGGCCACCATGCCCGGAGCGAGCAGCCGCGCGAGGATCGCCGGGGCCCGCAGGTTCACGGCCAGGGCGCGGTCTATCTGCTCCGGCGTGTAGTCGAGGAGTTCGCCGCTGGAGGGCAGGGCGGCGTTGGCGATCAGGATGTCCGTGCCGGCGGCCTCCTCGGCCAGCCGTCGCACATCGTCGGGGTCGGCCAGATCGGCGGCGATCGTGCGGGCGCCGTAACGATCGGCCAGGGGTTCGAGTGCGTCGAGCCGGCGGCCCGTGAGCACGAGACGGGCGCCGCGGGCGGACAGTTCGGCGGCGAGCGCGCCGCCGATGCCGCCGGTGACACCGGTGAGCAGAACGGTTGACCCGGCAATGTGCACGACTACACCCTCCAGTCCTGTTCGTTCGAACGAACAATAGGGAGGCCGGACAGCCCTGTCCACAGGTGAGGGAGCGCGGTGATGGAAGAATGCACGCCATGCCGCATGCCGCCCCTGCCGCCCCGATGCGCCGGCGCATCATCACCGCCGTCCTGCGGATCATCGGCGAGGACGGAGTCGCGGCGGTCACGAACCGGCGGATCGCCAAGGAGGCGGGCGTGTCCCTCGGTTCGGTCACCTACCACTTCGAGACCCAGCACGAGCTGTTGCGGGAGAGCCTGCTGTACTTCGTGCGCGAGGAGGCACGGCACTTCACCGAACTGGCCGACCAGTGCCGGACAGAGGGCCTGGACGTCGAGGGCGCGGCGTCGCTGGCCGGTCAGGTGGCCTGCGGCTCGGCACTGGACAGCGCCCATGCGGCGCCCTTCGAGCTGTACCTCCAGGCCGGGCGGGACGAGCGCCTGCGCGAGGCGGCGGCCGAGGCCTTCCGGGCCTACGACCTGCTCGCCGCCAGGATCCTCACCGCGCTGGGCGTCCCCGACGCGGAACGCCTGGCCGCCACGACGGTCGCCCTGGTGATGGGCCTGCAACTGCGGCGTCTGGCCACGGGCAGCCCCGCGGACGACCTGGCCGACGCCCTCCTGCTGCTCATGCCCGGGTCCGCCGACCGGTCCTCCACGGCCGCTTCGGGAGAGCCGACGGCACAGTAGGGCGCCGGGCGCCGGCAGAACGACACCGTGCGGCAACTCCCTTGGAAGGACACGGCGTTGCCTAGAGCGCCCGTGCGATGAGCAGGGCCACGTCGTCGTGGTCGTCGGGGTGGCGCAGGCCGTACAGCAGGACGTCGCAGGTCTCCTCCAGCGGCCGGCGGGGGTCGTCGAGGAGGGACAGCAGGGCGTTCAGCCGGTCGTCGATGGGGTGCTGACGGGTCTCCACGAGGCCGTCGGTGTAGAGGACCAGCACATCACCGGGGCGCAGGGCGACCGTCGTGGTCTCGAACCGGACGCCGCCGACGCCGAGCGGTGCCCCGGCCGGCAGCTCCAGGAGCCTCGGCGCCTCGCCGGGCCGCGCGAGCGCCGGCGGCATGTGTCCGGCGTTGGCGACGCAGCACTGTCCGGTACCGGGGTCGTACACCGCGTACAGGCAGGTGACGATGTAGTGCTCCAGATCGCAGGTGATCTTGTCCAGGTGCTGCAGCACCGCGCCGGGGTCGAGGTCGAGATCGGCGTAGGCGCAGGTGGCGGTGCGCAGCCGGCCCATGGTGGCGGCCGCGTCGATGCCGTTGCCCATGACGTCACCCACCACCAGGGCGGTCTTCTCGTCGCTCAGCGGGATGACGTCGTACCAGTCGCCGCCGACCTCGCTCGTGGCCTGCGCGGGCTGGTAGCGGGAGGCGAGCTCCAGACCCGTGTGGTGCGCCGCGTGCTCGGGCAGCAGACTGCGCTGCAGGGTGAGAGCGGTGTTGCGGACGCTCTGGAACCAGCGGGCGTTGTCGATGGCCACGGCGGCCCGGCCGGCGAGTTCGGCGGCCAGGACGACATCGTCGTCGTCGAACGGCGCCGGATTGCGGGTCCGCTTGAGATCGAGGGCGCCGAGCACCTCGCCGTGGGCGATCAGCGGCACGGCGAGATACGAGTGGACGCCGGCCTCGGCGAGCAGGGCACCGGCCTCGGAGTCCCGGGCGATGCGCGGCAGATCCTGCGGCCCGACATGACGTACCAGAACCGGCCGCCCGGTGTGGACGCACAGGGTGACCAGGCGGTCGCCCTCGTAGCAGGCGACGTTGCCGGGTGGGTCGGCGGCGCGCAGCGCGACCGTGGGCTGGGCCGCCTTCAGGGCGAGGGCGCGGAAGAGTTCCGGGCCGTTGTCCGGCCTGCGCATACGACGGCAGGACAGGGCGGAGTCGAGGACGTCCACGGCGACCACGTCGGCCAGTGCCGGGGCCGCGATCTCCGCCAGTTCACGGGCGGTCTGCTCCACGTCCAGCGCGGTGCCGACCCGCGCGGAGGCGTCCGCGATGAGCGCCAGGCGCCGCCGCGCCCGGTCGGCCTCGGCCGCCGCGCGGTGCCGCTCGGTGACGTCCACCACCGAGACGGCCGCGCCCAGCACCCGGCCGCCGGGATCCTCCAGCCGGTAGAAGGACAGCGACCAGGCGTGGTCGGCTCCGCCCTCGCCCGCCGGACGGCCGACGTGGTACTGGTCCAGCAGGGACGTACCGGTGGTGAGCACCTGATGCAGGGCCGACTCGACGGTGTCGGCGTCCGGGAAGGGCAGGGTCTCCCTGAGGTGACGGCCGATGTGGTCCTCTGCGGGAGTGCCGTCGATCCGCTCCAGCGCCGGATTGACCAGGAGATACCGCAGATCCGGGTCCAGCAGGGCCAGGCCGATGGGGGACTGGTTGATCAGCCGCTCGCACAGGGCCAGGTCGGTCTCGACGCGCTGGAGCAGGGTGTGGTCGGCCGCGATGCCCAGGGCGTAGACGTCCCCGAGGTCGTCCAGCAGCCGCATGGTCCGGAACTCGGTCAGCCGGCTGCTGCCGTCCTTGTGCCGGATGGGAAACGCGCCGGCCCACCCCCGGCCGGTCTCCAGTACCTCGGCGAACAGACTCACCACGGCTTGCAGGTGCTCCGGGTGCACGAGCAGGTGCCCCGCGGGTTTGCCGAGGGCCTCCTGCGAGGAGTAGCCGAAGAGTTCCTCGGCCTGCGGGGTCCAGAAGACGATACGGCCGCGGGTGTCCAGGGCCACCGCGGCCACGCTCAGCACGTCCAGCAGCCCGGACGGCTGGGGCGTCTCGTCGCCGTGTTCTTCGTGGCCGGCTTCCACGGAGTCCAGTGTCATGCCGGTTCACCTCCACCGGCCGGGCGGCCGCGCGCGGACGCCGGCGGCCGGTGCTTCCATGGTCCTTCCGGTCTCGGCCGCGCGCGGACGCCGGCGGCCGGTGCTTCCATGGTCCCTCCGGTCTCGGCCCCGTCCCAACCGCACGGCGCCCCTTCCGCGTGGACGCCGCGTCTCCCTCTGTATCCCAGAGCATTGGCGGACAAACAGGCTCATAGTGGTGTATGGGTGGAATTGATGGAATCTGCGTCAGAGGGCTTCGCCGCAGCCACGCCGCAGGGACCGGGTGATCTCTTCGACGCGTCCACCGACGCGGCCGCGGTGATATCGGAACACGGCGTCGTGGTCGGCTGGACCCACAGCGCCGAAACGTTTCTTGGCCACGCGGCACGGGATGTCGTGGGCGCCTCCGCCGCGCGCCTGCTCGCCATGCCCGAGGACCCCGTACGGCTCGCCGGTGTGGTGGAGCGGTGCCGCGCCGGAAACGGCTGGAGCGGGCAGATCGCCGTACGGCACCGCGACGGCCGCAGCCTCGACATCCAGCTGCGCGTCTCGCCCCCGTTCCGCATCGGCGGCGCCGAGTGCTTCCTGCTGTCGGCCCGTGCCCAGCGGCAGCGGTGGCCCATGGGCCAGTCGGTCCTGGACGGGTTTCTCACCCGCGCCCCGGTCGGCATGGCCGTCATGGACACCGACCTGCGCTACGTCTGGCTGAACGACACCCTGGAGCGGTTCGGCGGTGTCCCCCGGGACGCGCGCCTCGGACGCCGGCTGAGCGAGCTGCTGCCCGGGCTGCAGGCGGAGGCCCTGGAGAGCCTGATGCGCAAGGTGATCGCGACGGGCGTGCCGGTGACCGACTACGAGTACGTGGGCTGGAGCTGGGCCGACCCGCACCGCCAGCACGCCTACTCGACCTCGTTCTTCCCCCTGGTCGACGCCGACGACGCCATCACCGGCGTGTGCTATATGGTCCAGGACGTCACCGAGCGGTGGAACGCCCGGCAGCTGCTGACCATGGTCAACGAAGCCGGCACCAGCATCGGCACCACACTCGACGTGATGCAGACCGCCCAGGAGCTCGCCGACTTCGCCGTCCCCCGCTTCGCGGACTTCGTCGTCGTCGACCTGCTGGAACCCGTGCTCAGCACCGAGGGCCACGGGGCGTGGACCGACGCGGGACCCGCGTCCATCACGCCGGTGCTGCGCCGGGCGGCGCAGCGCTCGGTGCGCGAGGGTACGCCCGAGGCCATCGCCCGCATCGGCGACCGGGTCGAGTTCATCCCGCCGCCCCACGACGGCCACCTGCTCCTCGACGGCGAGCCGCTGCTCATCCCGGTCCTCGACCCCTGCGACGAACTGTGGGTCGCACGGGACCCGGAGCGGACGGAACGCATGCGCGCGTACGGCATGCACTCGCTCATCGCCGTACCGATGCGGGCCCGGCACACCGCCCTCGGCCTCGCCACGTTCGTCCGGTCGCTCAACCCCGTCTCCTTCGGGCCCGACGACGTCCTGCTGGCCCGGGAACTGGTGGCCCGATCGGCGGTGTGCGTCGACAACGCCCGCCGCTACACCCGGGAGCGCGCGGCGGCGATCACCCTGCAGCGCAGCCTGCTGCCACCCGCCCTGACCGGCGGCACCGCGCTGGAGGTGGCCTCCTCCTATCTGCCGGCGGACCCCTCCGGCGGCGCCGGCGGAGACTGGTTCGACGTGATCCCGCTGTCCGGCGCACGGGTGGGCCTCGTCATCGGCGATGTGGTGGGCCACGGCATCGCCGCGGCGGCGAGCATGGGCCGGCTGCGCACCGCGGTGCAGACCCTCGCCGCCCTGGAGATGCCTCCTGACGACCTGCTCGCCCATCTCGACGACCTCGTGCTCCGTCTGAGCGACGAGGAGGCGGCCGCCGGCACGGCCGCCCGCAGCACCTTCATCGGCGCGACCTGCCTGTACGCCGTCTACGACCCGGTCAGCAGACGGTGTGCGCTGGCCCGGGCCGGTCATCCGCCGCCCGTCGTGGTGGCTCCGGAGGGACACGCCTACTTCCCGGAGATCCCCGCCGGACCCCCGCTCGGGCTGGGCGGCATGGCCTTCGAGGCGACCGAGATCGAACTGGCCGAGGACAGCCTCTTCGGCCTCTACACCAACGGTCTCATCGTGGGCCGCGACCACGACGTGGAGCGGGGCATGTCCCGGCTCAAAGAGGTCCTCGGCCACACCGGGGACGACCTGGACACGCTGTGCACCTCCGTCGTACGGCAGCTGGTGCCCGTGCCCCAGTCCGACGACATCGCCCTGCTCCTGACCCGCACCCACACCCTGGGAGCCGACCAGGTCGCCTTCTGGGACATACCCCCCGACCCGGCCGCCGTCGGCACCCTCCGCGCCCTCGCCACCCGCCAGGTCGAGGAGTGGGGCCTCGCAGAACTGGCCATGACGACCGAACTGGTCGTGAGCGAACTCGTCACCAACGCCATCCGCTACGCCGCGACGCCCCTGCGGCTACGGCTCCTCCGCGACGCCCGCCTCACCTGCGAGGTCTCCGACGCCAGCAGTACGGCTCCCCGGCTCAGGCATGCCAGGAGCACGGACGAAGGCGGACGCGGGCTCTTCCTGGTGGCCCAGCTCGCCCAGCGCTGGGGCGCCCGGTACACCGGCGCAGGGAAGATCATCTGGGCCGATCAGGAGATCCCCTGAACCCGCATTTGCCTTCGAGTGCACTCCAGCATCCAGACTGTCGGTGACCACGATCCGGGCCGAGGACAGAACAGGACGGCGGCAGATGGCAGCGACACACGGGGCGGGGCATCCACTGCCGTACGACACCTACCGCGAGGCCGTCGCCCGCGAGACCCTGCGCTTCCGCGAGGTGACCAAAGGCGTCGACCCGGCGACCCCCGTGCCCTCCTGCCCCGACTGGACCCTGGCCGACCTCACCCGGCACGTCGGAGCACTGCAGCGCTGGTTCTGCACCCTGCTGACTCGGCTGGTGCAGGAGCCTCCCCGCAGCCGCGACGTCGAGCTCGGACTGCCCGAGAACCCGCTCGACCATCCCGACTGGGTGGCGGCGGGGGTGCCCACCGTGGCGGCCGTCCTGCGGGACACCGATCCCGAGGCACCGATGTGGGTGTGGGGCGAGGACCGGCACGCGCGGTTCTGGGTCCGCCGGATGCTGTTCGAGACGCTGGTGCACCGGGTGGACGCGGAGCGGGCCGTCGGCCTGACCTCGGACATCGACCCCGTGCTCGCGGCGGACGGCGTGGACGAGTTCCTCGTCAACCTGCCCCACGCGGGCCTCTTCGCCCCCGGTGTGACCAAGCTGCGCGGTGACGGCGAGACCCTCGCGTTCCGCAGCACGGGCGTCGACGGCGGCCCCGGTGAGGAGTGGCGGATGCGGCTGGACACGGACGGCTTCCGCCCAGTGGGCCGCGAGGCCGAGGACCCCGGGCCGGTCACGGCGGCGGTGCGCGGACAGGCGGCGGACCTGCTGCTCCTCCTCTACGGGCGGCGGTCGTACCAGGACTCCGGCTTCGAGGTCTCGGGACAGGCCGCGGTCCTCGACAACTGGTTCACCCACACCGCCTTCTGACCCGGGCCGCGCTCACTCGGACGGCGGCTCCGCCGACGGTGCCTCGGGCAGCAGACAGACCGCGAGCGCCGCGGTGTCGTCCTTGAGGCCGGCGTGGCTGTAGGCCAGCAGGTCGTCGTGGAGCCGTGCGAGCAGCTCCTCCGGCGGGAGGGGGCCCCAGGAGCGGAGGCGGTCGAGCAGCGGGTAGAAGGCGCCGGTCGCGTCCCGCGTCTCCGTGACGCCGTCCGTGTACAGCAGCAGCTGATCGCCGACCCGGAACGGGTAGGTGTCGAGGTGATACGGGTCCTCGACCAGTATGCCGAGGTTCAGGGGCGGCGCCGGTCGCCCGCTCTCCAGTTCGCGCACCTCGCCGTCCCGCAGCCAGACGGGCGGCGGATGGCCGCAGTTGACGATGCGGACGATGTGGCCCTCGGCGGGGACCTCGGCGAAGACCGCGGTGACGAACCGTTCGCTCGTCTCGGTCCCGCCGAGCTGCGTCGCCCTGCGGCTCATGCTCGTGTCCACCCGGCCGGCCAGAGCGAGCAGATCGGTTTCGTCGTACGCCACCTCACGGAACGCCCCGAGCATGGCGGCCGCGGTCTCCACCGCCACCAGTCCCTTGCCGCGGACGTCACCGATGAGCAGACGGACGCCGAACCGGGTGGGGACCGCCTCGTAGAGGTCGCCGCCGATGCGTGCCTCCGCGGCGGCGGAGAGATAGAGGCTCCGCAGCCGGAGGTTGCCGATCCTGTGCGGTAGGGGGCGGAGCAGGACGCGTTGCGCTGTCTCGGCCACGAACCGCACGTCGGCGAGCGTGCGTTCACGCCGGATCCGGTGGGCGGCCAGGATCGCGCCGAGACCGCCCACGAGGGCCGTGCAGATGTAGGTCGCGACATAGTGACGGTCCAACAGATAGGCGGCGGGCCGGCCCGCACAGCAGGGAGTACCGGCCAGCAGTGCTTCGAGGCCCACGGCGAACACCGTGGCGGCGCCGACGGCTACGGGCCCGTGCGCGAAGGCGGCCAGTACGGGCACGGCGATCAGTGCGAAGCTCACCGGCCAATCGACGGGCGTGACCGGCTCCACCAGCAGCACGGCCGCGACGTACAGCACCGGCAGCCAGCGCAGCCACGCCGGCGGGGCCGGCAGCCGGGGCCGTGGTGTCGTGCTGTCCTGCTCCGGCTTCCAGCCGGTCCGTCCGATCCTCACCCGTCCAGCCTGGTGCGCCGCGCCGCCGTACCCCGTGATTGCTCCACTCAACGGCATGTTCCGGGTGCCATGCGCGGTCGGTGATTGCCTCCACCATCGGTGATCGTCACCCTGGGCGGGTGATCCTGGTTCCGGGCCGGCTGTGGCGGGGGAGCCCGGTGCGCAGGACGCTGGGCACCGGCCTCCCCGCCGGCGCCTTCTTCAGCGCCTTCGCCCTCGTGGAGTCCGGCTCGTGGGTGGGCGCCGCCGTCGTCTTTCTGGTCCTGAGCCCGTTCCACGGGATCAGGACGGCACGGCGGATGGGCAGAGCATGGCCCGGGGCCGGGAACATGAACGCCGCCGACCGCGCGGCGGTGGTGCGTGCCACCCGGCGGGGCGAGGCCATCGGCGATCCCGCGCTGGCGCCCGCGGTCGTCGAGTACGCCGACGGCCTGTCCCGAGTCGCGGAGGAGGACCGGCTGCGCCGCCCGCTGGTCCTCCTCGTCACCGCCCTCGCGATCGTGCTCGCCGTGTACGACACCTTGACGGCACCGACCGGGGTGCTGGTCGCGTCGTGGCTGGTGGTCGCGCTCCTGCTTGCCGACATCGCCTGGTGGCCCCGCAGACGCGCGCGCGTGCTGAGCCGGGCGGAGCGGGCGCGGCAGCTCGCCCGCTCCGCCCGGCCCGGAGACCGCCCGGTGTCCGGTTCCTGACGGTCGCCGAGCGGTGGTGAACGTCCGTTTCCGCCGTTTCGACGCGGACTTCAGGCACCGAAGCCGATCGCGAAGACGTGCAGTCCCCCGGCGGCGACATCGGACGGCAGGCGCACGCTGCTGACCGTCTTGCCCGGACTCAGGGCCACCGGAGTCGTGGCGAACACATACGTCTGCGTGCTGTCGGACGCGGTGCCCGCATGGTTGCGGTAGGGCATGGTCACCGCGACGGTGTTGTCGGCGAGCGGTGAGGCGGCGCCCGCGCTCAGCGTCCAGTCGGAGAGGCCGAGGGCGACCGACTGGGTCGTGCCGTCGGTGTAGGTGATGGTCGCGGTGCCGGAGACCGGGCCGTTGTTGGCGGCACCCAGGAAGGAGATGCTGCCGGAGCCGGACATCCGTACCGTCTGCCCGTTGGTCTCGTAGTTGTCCCCTGCGCCGGACGCCACGCCGGGCCAGGTGAACGTGACCCCGTTGACCATGAGCTTCGAACCGGGGGTGACTCCCGCGGTGGCCAGGGCGTGCGCGGAGTAGCTGTAGCCCGCGCCGTCGAAGTTGGCCGAGGCCGCGGCGGTGTCGCCGGACGTCCCGACGTCGGTGTAGCCGGGCGCGCCCGGGTAGGAGCGCGGGGCGGCGGAGGCGTCCGACGCCCAGGACGTGTTGGGGGAGGTGCCGAGTACGTAGGTGAGGGTGCCGCCGCCGGTGAGGGCGCCGTCGGGCGCGTGGGCGGCGTTCCATGCCGTGCCGTTCCAGGTCGCGGACTGCACGTACGGCGCCTCGTCCGCGGCTCCCGTGCCGTTGATCGTGAGGGTACGGCCGGACGGCAGGGTGATCACCGTCTGGCTGAAGAGCGGGCTGCCCAGCGCCAGATCGGCGGTGCCGGGGGTCTCCGGGTACATGCCAAGGGCGGACCACACGTACCAGGCGCTCATTTCGCCCAGGTCGTCGTTGCCCGCAAGACCGGACGGGCTGTCGGTCCAGATCTGGTCCTGGACCTGCCGGACGACCTTCTGCGTCTGGTACGGGCGGCCGATGTAGTCGTACTCCCAGGGGATGTTGAGGCTGGGCTCGTTGCCCAGGTCGGTGTATCCGCCGGCGCCGGTCAGCGAGGACAGGTCCCTGTCCAGGTACTTGGCCATGGCCGCGTCGCCGCCCATGGCGGTCGCCAGCCCGTGCACGTTGAACGGCACCATCGGCGTGTACTGCCAGGAGTCGCCCTCGACGAAGTTCTTCCCCGACGTCGGCGAGAAACCGGCCGTCCAGGTGCCCGAGGCGTCGCGGGGCTGGATGAAACCGCTGCCGAAATCGAACAGGTTCTGCCAGTCCTGAGCCCGATCCGCGAACCGGTGCTGATCCGCGGTGTTTCCGAGGGCACCGGCGAGGGCCGAGACGGCGAAGTCGGCCGAGTCGTACTCCAGCGTGGTGGACGCGGCGCCGTAGAAGTTGCAGCAGCCGTACCTGCCGTTGCTGGGCAGCCGGCCGAGTTGCTCCAGGTAGGCGAGCCCGGGCCGGTTGTCGTTGGGGACGGTGGCCTCCGCGATCAGGCCCTTCAGCGCGGTGGCGGTGTCGAAGTTCCTGGCCCCGAAGGCGTAGTAGTCGGCGATGATCTCGTCCGCCGGATCGCCGACCATGACATAGGTCTCGCCGTTGTTCTCCGACCACTTGGGGAACCGGCCGGTCTGGCGGTGGTCGTCGACCATCGACTGGGCGGTGTCGGAGGCGGTCTGCGGCGCGACCAGGGCTTCGAGCTGGGCCTGCGAGCGGTAGACGTCCCAGCCCGAGTAGTTGGCGTAGGCGGCGCCGTGGCCGGCGTCGACAGCGTGGATCCTGCCGTCGAAGCCGGGATAGCGGCGGTTGGTGTCGCTGATCACGTTCGGATGCAGAAGCGCGTGATAGAGCGCGGTGTAGAAGACAGTCTGCCGGGCGGGCGTCCCGCCGGCGATCCGCACCCGGCCGAGCAGGGACCTCCAGGCGTCGTGTGCCGCGCCGCGCACCTTGGCCAGGTCCCAACCCGGGTTCTCCGCCTGCCGGTTGCCCACGGCGCCGGCGGCCGACACATAGGAGATGCCGACCTTGGCCTGAACGGTCCGGTCGGTGGTGGTGTCGAACGTGACGTAGCCGTCGGAGCCGCTCGCCCGGGGAGCGAAGGTGTGGGGCGTACGGGGCACGCTGCCGTGCAGCGTGGGCTTGTTCGGTGCCTCGGGAGCGCTGGGAGATGCGTTGCTCTTGGGCGTGGTGGGCGTGGCGGCGGCCAGGGCGGTGCCGCTGCGGCGAAACGGCTGGTCGAAAACCATGTCGTAGTAGACGGTGTAGGAGTTGCCCTCGCCGCAGAAGTTGCCGCTCGTGACCTTGCCTCTGACTTCTCTGTCGTTCACCACGTCGAACTCGGCGGCGCTGTCGCCGTTCTCGCTGCCCGTCAGCTTGAACAGCAGATTCGCCTGACTGGTGGACGGGAAGGTGAAGCGGGCCATGCCGCTGCGGGTGGTGGCGGTCAGTTCCGTCTTGACGCCGTTGTCCAGCGCAACCGTGTATGAGCCGGGCGTCGCGGACTCGTTGGCGTGCGAGAAGCCGTCCGTGGCGCGCGTGTCGACGGCGCCGACGGTCGGCAGCACCGGGATGTCGCCGGCGGCCCGGCAGCCCGGTCCCGCGACGTGGGTGAGGCCGAATCCGGTGATGGCCGAGTCGGCGTACTCGTAGCCGCCACCGTCCGGCCGGTGCGGGCTGGTGTCGGGGCTCCACTGGACCATCCCGAACGGGGTGTCGGCCCCCGGGAAGTCGTCGGCGGCGTGCGAGGTCCCGATGAACGGGTTCACGAGAGAGGCCGGATCGGCGACCGGCGTGAGGGTGACGGGAGCGGCGTGGGCGGGGGCGGAGACGGCACCCAGGACCAGGGCGCCAGTGGCCAGCACGGACAGAAGGCGGAACGGCACCATCGTGACCATGTCCCTTCGACAACGTTGTCCCGAAGCTTGCCCCTTCAGTCCCTGCTGTCAAGGACGCGCGGTACAGAACCAGCCGTTCGCCTGACAGGGCGTCACATCAGGTGAATATCCGCCAACTTGGCCCAAGTCCAAAACTTTTCATAAGGCCAAAGCAGCAAATCTTGACGGCAACCACCACCGTGCGTACGTTCCGCAACGGCCGCTCCGGCGCTCCAACCCGACTGCTCCCAGCCCCGATCACCCCCCGTCGAGTAGCCCAGTAAGCGCGGAAGCCCCAGATCACTCGCGTCGCTCCTGGCCGTCGTCGGCCTCGTCCTGGGCGCCTTGCTCGGCCTGCCCGGACCGTCACAGGCCGCGGGTTCGCTGCCCTGTGACATCTACGGCGCCGCCGGCACTCCCTGCGTCGCCGCGCACAGCACGGTGCGCGCGCTCTTCTCCTCCTACGACGGCCCGTTGTACCGGGTCACCCGCGCCTCCGACGGGGCCGGCACCGACATAGGGCCGCTGTCCCCGGGCGGTTACGCCGACGCCGGCGGGCAGGACGGATTCTGCGCGGACACCACCTGCGCCATCACGAAGATCTACGACCAGACCTCCCGGCACGACGACCTCACCCCGGGCCCGGCGGGCACCTCCGGCATGGGCGCGGACCGGGGCGCGGACGCCTCCGAGATCGCCGTCACCGCCGGCGGACACAAGGTGTACGGCGTGTGGATCTCCCCCGGAGTCGGCTACCGGTACCAGGGCGCCGCCGCCGGTGTCGCCGTGAACGGACAGCCGTAGGGCGCCTACATGGTGGCCAGCGGCACCCACGTGGGCTCCGCCCGCTGCTTCGACTACGGCAACGCCGAGAGCACACCGGCCGACACCGGCAACGGCCACATGGACGCCGTCAGCCTCGCGACCACCTGCTACTTCGCACCGTGCACCGGCTCCGGGCCCTGGGTCGAGGCCGACCTGGAGAACGGCATGTTCCAGGGCGACAACGGCTCCAACACCGCCATCCGGGGCAGCGGCGGCACCTTCGTCACCGCCGTACTGAAGAACAACGGGCAGACGCGGTATGCGCTCAAGGGCGGCGACGCACAGTCGGGCGGGCTCACCACCTGGTGGGACGGCGCCCTGCCCACACGCGGCGGCTATCAGCCCATGCACCAGGAGGGCGGCATCTTCCTCGGCACGGGCGGTGACAACAGCAACTGGAACATGGGCACGTTCTTCGAGGGCGTGATGGCCTCCGGCTACCCGACCGACGCCGCCGAGAACGCCGTCCAGGCGAACATCGTCTCCGTCGGTTACTCCGGTGAGACGAACGTCCCCAACGGCCCTCAGGGCACCATCACCGGCCCCGGCGGGACGTGCGTCGACGTGGCGGCCGACGACACCGGCACCGACGGGGCGGCCGTACAGCTGTGGGACTGCCAGTCGTACGCGGAGGACCAGCACTGGACCCACTACGCCGACGGAACCCTGCGCACGCTGGGCCGGTGTCTGGACATCGACGGCAACGGGACGGCGAACGGCACGAAGGTGGAGTTGTGGGACTGCAATGGTGTGGGTGGGCAGAACTGGGTGCAGCAGGGTGATGGTTCGCTGCTGAATCCTCAGTCGGGGCGGTGTCTGGACGCTCCCAGTGGTGCGACGGGCAACGGGACGCGGCTGCAGATCTGGGACTGCAACGGTTCGGCGGCCCAGAAGTTCCGGCTGAACTGACAGCGGATACCCCCTGGGCCGCTACGGCGTCTGGCTGTCGCATCTGGCCATGGCGTCGGGTGGATGTCGGAGGTGGTGCCGGAGCGGGTGTCAGTGGATGTTCTCCTCCTCCGGCACGACGACCTGGTCGATCAGCCCCTGGATCTGCTCGCTGGGCAGGGCGACCGCCATGGCCCAGTAGTAGATGACGAGGCTGAACGCGGCCGTGACGCCGATGTCCCACCACAGCGGGAACCAGGGGTGCTGGAGCGGTCCGAAGTCGCTGAGGTAGACGATGAGCCCCATGCCCACCAGGTAGACCGGCAGCCATTGCGCGGCGCGCAGGTCGAGCTGGGGAGTGATGGGGTTCATCTTGAAGACCCGGTTCGCGATCAGGATGACGTAGCCGATCAGGATGGCGACGCCGAGCTTCCAGTCGGTGGTCCAACCCGACCACAGGATCAGCAGGTTGGCGACGATGAAGGCGAGCGGCGACAGCACCCCGCCGCCGGGCAGGCGGTAGGGACGATGGGCGTCGGGCAGCCGGTCGCGGAACACCCCGAAGGAGAGCGGTGCACCGGCGTACATCAGTACGCTCGCGCTGGTGATCAGGCCGACCAGGGAACGCCAGCTGGGGAAGGGCAGGAAGCAGATGCAGCCGACCACGAAGGCGGTGATCAGGCCGACCCAGGGGACACCGCGCCGGTTGGTGTTCTCGAACGCGGACGGCACATACCCGTTGCGGCTCAGGCCGTAGGACACCCGCGAGGAGCCGGTGATGTAGATCAGGCCGGTGCCGGCCGGGGAGACCACGGCGTCGAGATAGAGGACCGTGGCCAGCCAGCCCAGGCTGATGAGCGTGGCGACCTGGGCGAACGGTCCGCTCAGTGTGGTGAACGCGGAGTCGGCCCAGTGGCTGCCGATCTGGGAGGCGGGCAGTGCGGCGAGGAAGGTGACCTGCAGCAGGACGTAGATGAGGATGCCGAGCAGGATCGACCCGATCACCGCCCGCGGGATGTCCCGCTTGGGGTTGGCGCTCTCGCCGGCGAGCTGGTCGGCCTGCTCGAAGCCCAGCAGCGCGAAGATGATGCCGCTGGTGGAGACGGCGGACAGAATGCCCTTGGCCCCGTAGGGGTTGAAGCCGTCGGCCGCGGTGAAGTTGCTCGTGTGGAACTGGGCGATGGCGAACACGAAGATCGTCAGCAGGGGGACGCCGACCTTCCACCACGTCGCCGCGCTGTTGGTGCGGGCCAGCAGCCGGATGCTGAGGAAGTTGATGGCCGTGATGACCGCCATCAGTCCGACCGCGACGGCGATTCCGGGCGGGGTCAGGACGTGCTCGCCGCCCTTGACCTTCTCCCAGCCGCTCGCCCAGGAGTAGTGCTGGCCATACGTGATCATCGCCAGCACCTCGATGGGCGCCACCGTGGCCGCCTGCAGCCAGGAGAACCAGCCGAACGACGCGCCGGCGGCGCCGCCGAAGGCGTAGTGCGGGAAGCGCGCGGTGCCACCCGAGACCGGGTACATGCCCCCGAGCTCCGCGTGCACCAGCGCCAGGATCAGGATCGCGAGGCCACCGATGGCCCAGGAGATGATCGCCGCCGGTCCGGCGGCCGCCAGGGCACCCTGCGCGCCGAACAGCCACCCGGACCCGATGATCGAACCCTCCGAGGCCCAGATGAGGCCGACGAAGCCGATCTCACGCCGAAGCCCGGCTTTGCGAGTCTTGGGACCGGGTGCCGCCTCCGACACAGCCATGGTGCACACCGCCTCGATAGGGTGACGAACATCACTAGCGTGATGTTCGTCACCATCGTGCCACGATGACGAGGTCATGGCACTCGCCCTGCGAGCACCGGTTTCTGACGGTTTTGCGCCCGCCTACGAGCCGGAGGTGGGACGCGGACCGGCCGGTGGGGCACCAGTGACCGCGGCGCGGTACAGAGACTGGGTGGCGGTGCCGAAGTAGGCGCTGTAGGAGACCTGAGGGGTGTCGCCGCCGGTGTGATAGCCGCCGATCACTCCGACGACCGCCCATCCGCCGGGCCAGGGCACGAGCATGGGGCCACCGCTGGTGCCGCCCACGAAGGCGTCGCAGGCGATGCGCGGGAACGTGCCCGGGTCGGCCGGGTCGTCGCTGTCCCACCTGGTGGTCCAGCTCCAGCACTCCAGGGGTTTCTCCGCCCCCGCGGGGTAGCCGATCATCCGTACCGGGGCGTGGTAGTAGCCCGTCCCGGTGAGCAGCCGCACTCCACCGACCGCGTCCTCCAGGAGTGTTCCGTCCTGGCTGGGCTCGGTGACTGCGAAGGCGAAGTCATAGGCGGCGCCCGCGTGTTCACCCAGGTCGTAGTACCGCTGGGAAACGTAGACGCCGTTGGTGCGCACGGGGAAGATCCCGAACGGCTTGAGGCTGTCGTGATACTGCGGGACGAAGACCAGATGCCGCTTGGGCGAGGTGCCCGCGTAGCCCTTCAGACAGTGGCCGGCGCTCAGGACCAGGTCATGGCCGGGGCTGCGCACGACGGAGCCGCTGCACGTCCGGCCGGTACCGCTGGCGTCCGTCCAGAAGAAGGTGCCGGCCTGGGGGATGCCGTCGAAGCTCCTGCTGGGCGGGATGTACTCGCCCGGCCGGGGGCCGTCCACGGCAGGGAACGCACCGGTCGCCGTCGTATCGGTGCCCGTGCCGTTGCCTTCGAGGGCGTCGGCGGGCAGCGCGGCCTCCATGCGGGCCGGCGTCCAGTAGGCGTTGAGCTGATCGGCTAGCGGGTTCGGGTCGGCCGTGGCCTCATAGGCGGCCGCCGTGGTGGTGTCGGCGGGCGCCGTGGCTGTCTCGGCGGATGTCGTGGTGGTGAGGCCGGTACAGAGCAGAAGGGCTGCCGCACAGACGGCGGCGTATCGCGCGATCCTGGTCCCGGGCTCCATCAGTTCCCCTCAGAGCGAACGCAAGTGACGGCCCACCATAGGCCTGCGGCCTCAGGCGGCACAGTGTCCGCGGCCGCATGGGAGGCTGAACACATCCCGTCGACACATGCATGCATGTCGCCCCGTCAGGTCACAGGTCGCAGCGGGGGTACGGGCGGCACCTCGTCGGCCTCGCGAGATCGGCCACAGTGAGCCGGAAACTCTGCCGTCGGACAGTCCTCACGCCGCGTTCGCCGGGGCTGGTTCGCTGGTGCGCCGCTTGTTCCGGCATCGCCGGGCGGCCCGGCACTGCAGTACGTCCCAGACCGGGGGACGGGGGAGTGGGCGGTCAGTGACGGGCGGCGAGAACGTGAGCCTGCAGCCGACGCGACCGTGTTCACCGGGTTTTTCCGGCGGCGCGCCGCGAGACCCCCGCCGTGCCCGCGCGTGGGCCGGGAGACGAATGAGACGAATGAGGTGCGATCTGCGGGGTAGACGCCCGTACCGGCCAGGGGAGTCATCGGCTCCACCGGAAGGAGAAGGCCATGATGAAGCTGATACGGAACGCGGGAGCCGCCGGCGCTGCCACCGCGATGGTCGCCGGCGCGCTCCTCGCCGGAGGCAGCCCCGCGGCGGCTGCTGCAACGGACACCGGACACACCACCGCCGGGGCGACGCCGGGGCCCGCCGGCCATGCCGAGCACCGCTACCGCGGGCTCCAGTGCATGGACCCGTGGGTCGCCGGTCAGCTGGCGATGTTCGACCCCGCCGCTCGACACCGCCTGGCGGTGTTCGACCCGTGGGTCAAGGACCAGCTGGCGCGCTACGCCCCTCCCTCCTGCCAGTCCCTGTGACGCTCCCGCTGTCCTCTCGGCGGCGGCCCGGTCATTTCACGAACACCATGTCCGGGTACTTCGGAGACGGCCCCGCCAGCAGTCGGCCGCTGCCGCCGCGCAGCCAGTGATCGAAGTAGGCCGAGACATATGCCTCGTTGGTGCGTATCGCGGTGGCCGTGTCTATCGTGCCGATGTCGTCGGTCCGCTCGCAGGGCCCTGGATGCAACTGGGGCACGAGCGCCTCCGCGTCGGTGAACGAGCCATGCTCGGAGCCACGCAGAGTGAGCTGACGGTTCCACCCCGGGGTGTGGGCGCGGAACGCCTGCCAGCCGGGGCCGGTGTCCGTGTCGCCGTCCTTGCCCACGAGCAGGAACGGCCGGTCGAGACCGCGCCGGGCGACGGGCATGAGCGAACCGTCGATGTTGGTCAGGTTGCCGTCCAGGTCGATGCCCGCGGTGATCCGGTGGTCGGCGTCCATCGCCAGCGCGGCGGCCGTACCGCCCATCGAATGGCCGAACATGCCCACCTCGGCCGGATCCAGCGCCCCGGCCAGGCCCTCCGGCAGCGGCTGTCCGTCCGCGTCGGGATTCCGGCCGCTGTTCAGCGCCTGGAGCTGATCCAGGACGAAGCTGGTGTCGCTGACGCGGACGGACAGCGCCTTGCGCACATATGCGTCGGCCGCGTCGGGACTCGAGGGTGGCGGCGGCATGGTGGCGAGCGAGCCGTCCGGGAACTGGACCTCGGGCGACTCATAGGTGTTGTCGATGGTGACGACCGCATAGCCACGGCTGGCCAGATCGGCCGCCAACGTCGTGCCCCAGGCGCGCGGTTCGCCCAGTCCTGGTGAATAGAGCACCACCGGAAGTCGCCCGCCCCGCTGCCCGGCGGCCACGGGAGCGCCCCGGGTGACGTGAGTGACGGTGCGGGCCCAGTCTGCCCGGCCGGGCGGGACGTGCAGCCCGAGGTAGTCGTTCGCCGTGACCTCGTCGAAGTGGGCGGCCGCCGCGGGCAGCATGTACGGGGCCGCCGGCCGGCCGGCCGTGTGCGTCGCGGGGTAGTACACAGTGACCATCAGCTCGCGCCGGCCCTGCCCGGAATGCCAGGGATCGGGCCGTGAGCGGTCCACCAGGTGCATGTCCACCTCCCCGACCCGGAACCCGCCGCCCGGGACAGGAAGGGAGAGGGGAGGAGCGGACGACGGGCTCGGGGCGGTGGGGGCCGGAAAGCTTCGGGTGGCCGCGGCGGCGGGCAGAGCCGCGGTGAGTGTTGAGAGCGCGGTGAGGGCGCAGGCGGCAAGCGCTCGTCGCCGGGTACCGCTGCGTCGTGGCGGCGGGAGGTGATTCGTCATGGATCAAGCGTCTCTAATCAGCTAAGCGATCCCATGCGAACCGTGGGGTCCGGTGCGGGTTCTTCCCACCTGGGCGGGGCTGCGTGAGCGTGGAGATGGAA
>NZ_JBFAWG010000078.1:0-24535 GCF_040680215.1 Streptomyces sp. NPDC052107 | reverse complement strand
CCGAGGAGGGTGCCCGACGTCGCCTGGGCGCCGGGCGTGCGCGTAGCACTCTGCCACAGGTTCACTACGCTTCGCTAATCCAACTGGTGAGCCTCACCACCGCCCCCGCAATACCTTGAGATTTGCTCACGCGGCCAGCCCTGCTGTGATCATCAGTGCGGCCAGGCGCCTGCCGAGCGTCGTGCAGATCCGGGTCGATCAGCTGCACCAGGCCGGCGTGCTCGCGGTGGGCCCATATCTCCCAGCCCGGCCCAGAGTGTCGCACCAGCATCGACGCCCCCGGCGCACCGGCTGAGTCCCTTCATCCCCGAGTGGCAGCAGGACGCCGTCGACCTGGTCGCATAGGAACGAGGAAGCCCCGCCCGTGCGCCTCGGGGGTATACGCGCGGGCGGAGCTGCATGGGGGCGGTCAGAGCCGCTGTGACCAGCTACCCCGCGACAGGGTCGCCGAGCCGTCCGGGTCGATGCTCACCTTCGCACCGTAGACCGGAAGGGCGCCACTGCGGTTGAGCCGGTTGCGGATGCGGTCCATCTGCGACCACAGCCGCTGAGGGCCGCTCTCGTGCACCACCGGCGAGTCCAGGAACCCGCCGGCCGTCGCCCGCGCCCACGAGCCGTCCGGGTGCAGCAGCCACACCGTGCGGCTCTCGCCGTCCTGGTCCTGGCGGTAGATGAGGCCGGGCAGCTGGAGCTCCAGCATCGACATCACATCCCAGGCGTCCTCCGGGTACAGCAGCGGGTACCGGCTGGTGAAGGTGTGCTCGCCCTCGCCGTCCGACGCGCCCTTCCACGTGTCCTCGTCCTGGTGCTCGTAGTCGTCGCCGTGCCGGGTGCGCATGAACCCCGCCCGATCCCACTCGATCTGCCCCACCGCGCTGCCGTCCGCCTGTTTGTCGGCGGTGAGGATCAGCCCGGTCCCCGCGATGGTCGTCACCAGCCGGCCGCCCGGGCGCAGCGCCTGGAGCCACGACACCGGGATGGGGCGTACGGACACGGTGGAGACGATCCGGTCGTACCGTCCGGGAAGGGGCCCGGTGATGTCGCACACCTGCAGGTTCGGGCGCTCCCCGATGAGCCCCAGCCGGTCACAGGCGGACGTCACCAGGTGTTCGTCGATGTCGATGCTCGTGACGTTCTCCGCGCCGAGCCGGGCGCAGGCGAGCGCGGTCCCGTATCCGGTGCCGGTGGTAACGAGCAGCTGGTGGTCGTCGGCGATCATCGCGTGCCGGTACATACGCACCAGCAGGCTCGGCAGCGTCGAGGACGAGGTCGGCACGCCCCCGTCAAGGACGTCGCCGTCGTTCGCGCGATCGGCGTGGTGGGTGCCCACCTGGGTCGTCAGCGACCGGTCGCTGTAGGCGGCTGACAGCCACGCCTCTTCGTCCTCGTCCCCCGTGCGCAGGGCCCACGTACCGTCACCCTGGTTCTCCCACCAGCGGGGCACGAACACGTGCCGGGGTGTTTGGGACACGGCGGTGTGCCAGCGGGACTCCGGGCGTACGACCTGGTGAGCCAGAAGCCGGGCCCTTGGAAGCCACTTCATCGGTCCAACCGTTCTCTCGTCGTCCTAGTACGCAGGATTGCAGGCTTCGGTGTTCGCCGGATTGCAGTCGCTGGAGTCGTCCGGCGGGCACGCCGTAGCGCTGCGCGGCGGAATGCTGGCTGCGGTGTCCTTCCACTTCTGCCCGCCGAACACCGCCGCCAGGCCCTCGGTCTTGGCGTTGCCCGTCGGCAGGAACCGGCCCAGCACGCACGGGGTGACCGTAGTTCCATCCACACTGGCAGGGCCAGCCGTCACCGGGAGGCACCACCGCATGAGGCCCACTCAGACACCCACTCCCTCCGACCCCGAAGCCTGGAATCCCTAGCTCGCGGAAGGCAACGCCAAGCAGGCCCGCAAACGCGTGGCGGCCGACCGTGCTGCTGCGCGACGGCTCCGATCGCGTGCTCCTGGTGAACCCCACCTACAAACCCGGCTGGGACCTGCCCGGCGGGATGGCGGAAGCGAACGAGCCACCAGAAGAAGCGGTACGCCGGGAGCTGCTGGAAGAACTCGGCCTCCATGTCACGCTGCGCGGACTGCTCGTGGTGGACTGGGTGGCCCCGCATGGCCCTTGGGACGATCAGCTCGCGTTTATCTTCGACGGCGGCACGCTCGACCAGGACCAGGCCGACCGGCTACGGCCGCGAGACGAAGAGCTGTCGGAGGCCGCTTTCGTTACGGCCACCGAAGCCGGTCTTCGGCTGCGGGAGCGAATGCGGCACAGGCTCGAGGGTGCCTTGAAGGCACTCGACACGGCACGGCCGCTCTACCTCCGAGACGGCACACCCCTGATGTGACCGCACACAACACAGCCCACAAACCGTCCCAGGGGTGGGCCGCAGGCTCACCGCTCTCGGTCCCCGCCCCAGGGTGAGTTCGCGGAATCCGCTCGGCATGCACGAGGACCTTACTGGTCCGGCACCCAGCCAGTGTGCCGCAAGGTCGGCATGAGCCGGGTGAGGATGTAGGCGACGACGGGTGTCTCCTGGTCTTCCTCCTTGAAACGGACAGCGTGCTGGAACCGTTCCGTGTCCTGCGGCTTGGTGAGGTCGAAGGAGGGATCCAGCGACACACCCGGACGTGCGAAAAGGTCCCTCAGCAGATCCTCGCCGCAGCCCTCTGCCAACTGTGCGGTGGTCAGGGCCCTCTTCTGCTTCGGCCACCCATCGGGCTGAGGCAGCGACAGGTAGGCCATCATCCGCTTGAGACCCGGGGAAACGTCCGCTATTCCGGCACGGTGCCGACCATGGAGGTTGGCCAGATTCGAGGGCATCTCTGGGACGAGGGGCGGCTGTTGCAGCACGACGTCCCGCTCGCCGTTGTCCCAATGGGTGTCGTGAATGGTCAGGCGCGGGCGACCAGGCACTTCAAGCCGCCACTCGGCGGCGAAGCCAGCGTCTCTCACGCCCGAGGGTGTGGAGCCCTGCTTGGCGACGTAACTGCGGACGAGCTCCAAGGTGAGTGTTTCGCCAAGTCTCATGAAGGACCAAGTTCCCCGGGCGGGCCAGACGAGTCCCGCAGGCGCCCAAGGGGACTGCCCTGAACATGGACGGTGGCCCCGGCCTGGACCGGCCAGTTCCGTAAAAGCCGGCAGGTCCGGGCCAGGTGCCGGGTGGCTGGTGTCGCGTACCAGCGGGTGCAGCCGCGCGACCGGCAGCGCGTCCAGCCCGGCCGCGTAGTGCCAAGTCAGCTTGGCAGTTCCTCCCGTCGCCGGTCATCGCTGGCTGTGGCGGGGATGGCGTTGTCGATGAGGACGGCGGCGATGGCGGCGGCGATGGGGAAGGCGTCGGCGTTGAGGACCCGGGTGCGGGCCGCGGCGCCGTCGATGAGCAGCGCGAGCTGCTCGCCGAGTTGTTCAGGGTCGGCGGCGCCGGCTTCGCGGGCGGTGTCGGCGAGCCGCGCGGCGACGGCTTTCTTGTAGTCGCGTGCGTACTGGGATGCGGGGTGCTGGGGGTCGTTCAGTTCGACGGCGGCGGCGATGTAGGGGCACAGGGGAGTGGTGGGGGGGATGTCGAAGGCGGCGAGGAGCCGTTCGCGGGGCGTGAGGTCGGTGCGGTCGAACACGCCGGACAGCACGGAGGGGTCGAACCGGCGCAGGTACTCGGCGACGAGTTCGTCCTTGCCGGTGAAGTGCTGGTAGGCCGTGCGCTTGGACACCTCGGCCGCCGCGCAGAGCTGGTCCATGCCGGTGCGGTTGATGCCCTGCTCGCGGAACAGTTGCTGGGACGCGCTGAGGATGCGCTCGCGGGCGCCCCGACCGCGGCGGCGGCCCGTGGGGCCCTTCTCCAACTCCGTCATGGGCCCATGGTACCCAAGCTGGGTAACGACCGGTGTACATAGTTTGCGCCCCGGCCGCCCGCCCCGTACGGTACGTAAACAGGACGGTGTACATAACGCCGCCATCTGAGGTGCGCACGGCACCACCGACCCAAGGGAGCGACTATGGGAAAGCTTGACGGCAAGGTCGCGGTCATCACCGGCGGCACCAGCGGCATGGCGCTGGCCGGCGCGAAGCTGTTCGTCGACGAGGGAGCGCACGTCTTCATCACCGGCCGCCGCCAGGACGCCCTGGACGAGGCCGTGAAGCAGATCGGCCGCAACGTCACCGGCGTCCAGGGCGACGCCGCCGACCTGGACGACCTGGACCGCCTGTACGACACCGTCAAGCGGGAGAAGGGAAGCCTCGACGTGCTGTGGGCCAGCGCCGGCGGCGGCGAGCCCGCCACGCTCGGCGAGATCACCGAGGCCCAGTTCGACACCTGGTTCGGGCTCAACGCCCGCGGCACCCTGTTCACCGTCCAAAAGGCCCTCCCGCTCTTCAACGACGGCGGCTCCATCCTCATGACCGGCTCCAACGCCTCCCTCGGCGCCTTCCCCGGCTGGAGCGTCTACGCCGGCAGCAAGGCCGTCCAGCAGGCATGGGCCCGCATCTGGCTCAACGAGCTCAAGGACCGCCGCATCCGCGTCAACGTCCTGACCCCCGGCCAGGTCGCCACCGCCAAGCAGGAAGAACTCTTCGACGAGGCCACCAAGCGCCAGTTCGAGTCCCTCATCCCCCGCGGCCAGATGGGCCGCCCCGACGAAATCGCCACCGCCGCCCTCTTCCTCGCCTCCGACGACTCCAGCTACGTCAACGGCATGGAACTCGTCGTCGACGGCGGCACCACTGCCATCTGAACCGAACAACCCACAACCAGGGCAGGACATCTCATGAGCAACATCAGCATCATCGGCACCGGAAACATGGCCCGCACCATCGGCGCGCGGGCAATAGCGGGCGGCAACACCGTCGAGGTCATGGGCCGCGATCAGTCCAAGGCCGCCGACCTGGCCAAGGCACTCGGCGACGGCGCCACGACCGGAGAATGGGGCACCGCCCCGGCCGGGGACATCGTCATCGTGGCCCTGTTGTACAACGGTGTCGTGCCGGCCGTCGCCCAGTACGGAGACGCACTCGCGGGCAAGGTCATCGTCGACATCAGCAATCCCTTCAACACCACGTTCGACGGTCTGGCCCACCGCGAGGAGACCTCGATCGCGCAGGAAGTCGCCAAGGCGGCCCCGGCCAGCGCCAGCGTGGTGAAGGCGTTCAACACCATCTTCCGCCATGTCCTGGAGAAAGGCCGGCCCGACGTCTTCATCGCCGGCGACAATGCGCAGGCCAAGGCAAGAGTGGAGGCGTTCGTCGAGAGCCTCGGACTGCGCCCGCTGGACGTCGGCGGCCTGAAAATGGCGCACTGGCTGGAAGGAGCGGGCGTGGTCACGGTAGGCCTCGCCAACCACGGGGTGGGGAACTTGGACTTCGCCCTCAGCATCACCGAACTTCCTGTCTGAGCAATCGGTTGATGGCGCCTTTTCAGAGCGGCCACCGATCGGGGGACGGAGCTGGCGTGAGCCGGGGCGCAACGGACAGGGCTCCCGAGCTGTTGAGGGAGGTGTTCGAAGTCTCAACTCAGCAGCACAGGAGCCCTGTTGGAAATTCGTGCCACCCAGGCCGCCGCGTCACCCGTCGATGAGGCGCTGAACCGCTTCGGCTACGGAAGCAACAGCGAAGTCCGGACCGTGCTGGTCGGAAGGGACGTCGCACTGCGACGGGTTGATCCAAACGGTGCGGAGTCCGGCGGCCCGGCCACCGGCGATGTCGAGAGTGAGGCTGTCACCGATCATCCAGCTGATGTGGTCCGCGGGCATCCCGCATCGTTGCGCGGTGAGGTGAAAGATCCTCGGATCGGGCTTGCGGAGGCCGACCTCGTCCGAGACACACCACGCGTCGACGAGCTTGGCCAGGCCTGTCCGATTGATCTTGGCCAACTGATTGTCGGCCATCCCGTTGGTGACGATGCCGATCCGCCAACCGGCGCCACGGAGTTGTTCCAACGCCTCCAAGTCTTCGGAACGGCACGTGGCAAGTTCTGGGATCCGACGGCGGTACTGCCTCCACAGATGGTCAGCCGACTCAGCAAGATCGAACTCATCACGGACCGAGAAGAACAGGCGGTCCTTGGGCCCCGAGTAGTCCGCTCTGACGGTCAGCAACCAGCTGACGCACTCGCTGCCGAGACCATGCTCAGCAGCGAACTCCTCCGCCCACGCCCGAAATGCGGCGCGATGATCTATGAGTGTGTCGTCCAGGTCGAAGAGCGCCAGCGGCATCCCAGCACCATAATCCCGTGATCGTCTCCGCGCACACGACCATCACATCCTGAGACGTCAGCGACACGCCGCGCGAGGAATCTTCCGCCGTCGGCGGACTCGGCTGACGACAGCGTCAAGGACACTGTCTACCACGCATCGCACGAGATCAGCAGGCCGCGGAGCACGCTGGCTCAAGATAACGGCCGTTGATCAGCTTGCCGCCGTCGAAGCCGCGGCTGTCGGATCCGACGACGGCGTCGGCCTTGACCGACTGGGAGTCGATCACGCCCGCGCTCGGCTCCGGATCCCGCCCGGCCTGCTCGCGAACCCGGCGGCGGAGCCGGTCGTGGAACTCCCGGATCAGACCGCGGTCACGCCAGCGTCGGAAGAACGCGTAGACCCGGTCCCACGGCGGGAAGTCGCCGGGCATGGCCCGCCACTTGATCGCGTTGTCGACCAGGTAGCGGATAGCGTCCAGCATCGCGCGATGGCAATACCCCTCCGGCTGCCCGCCATGCCCCCGCAACCAGCCCGGCACCGGCAACAGCGGCCGGATCACCGCCCACTCGGTGTCCGACATGTCGGTGGGATAGCGGCGCTCACGCACCCCGTGGTCGCCGGCGTTCCCGAACCGATGAGCCAGGCAGTCACACGCGAGGGTGGCCGAGCTGGACTCCGACTCGTCGACAGCTCAAAAATGCGGCAACAGGGCCTCCTGGACAGCTCGTTGGCGTAGACACCCTTCGAGCTACCTAGAGGCCCTGTTCTCATGCACGGCAGCCGCCGCAGTCACCCGATTGACCGACACTCCTCGAGATCGGAACGACAACAGTCGCCTCGCTCCCAAATCGCTGGGATGGGCAAAGTGGCCTTGCCATACTGGTGCGATGTGCTTTCGTGGGGGGACTCCGAACCGGCATTACGTGTGCTTGCCCTGCCGTTCTTCGTTCAAGAAGCGCGGCACGTGGGCAAGCCGATGCCCGCGCTGCGGTGGAGAGTTGATCGACGCGGGCCAGGACCTCGCTGTGCCGAAGCGGAGGGACACCGCTGGGTGGCGGACGTTGACTGCCCTACTGAACGCGGGTGTCACGTTCCACTCTGGCTGCTGTGATGGGCCCGGCTGGCGGCCTCGAACACCGCGCGAGGTACGCGAGCGGCTGGCCGCCGCGGCCGGCACCGGCATGCCGCTGAGCGTAGCGCTGACAACGGTCGACACTGACGAGCTCCGTTCCAGGCACGCCGCACGCTGAGCCGTCGGCATTGCCCGTCCCGTACTCGGCAACGCGCGCCTGAATGAGACCCTCGTTCGACTGCCACACTTCAAGATCGGAAAGACAACGGCTTCTGACGCCGCGAGGGTCGATCAGAGTGCCGGGGTCCCCATCGAGTGGGCTGACGGGCAGGAGGTCCCCCTAGCGGGTGCTCCCGAGAGGCCGTTCCATCATCAGCGGGTGAGGTGGGCTCGAACGGCTTCCGCGATGAGGTCGTAGGGGCCGATCCCTCGGCGCTTGGCCTCCGCGACCAGGCGCTGGTCCAGGTCGTCGTCCCATGCCTTGCGCATGTGCTCGATATTCGCCCGTTTGGTGATCCAGCGGCAATTCTCGGGGCTGTAGCCAGCGTCGGGGTCGACGCGGTCACATTCCAGGCCGTCGGCGTAGCCGTGGTCCAGGGCCCAGCTCCGGAAGGCCTGGAAGTCCTTGCGCCACTGCTCGCAGACGGTGATGCCACGGCCTCCATAGCGGTGCCAGGCGGGATGTGTCGGCCGGCCGCATCGGTCCTTCATGCCCGCCCAGATGGTGTAGAGGCGGATGCTGTCGGCATCCTTGGCGGGCGTGGCGGCTGCAGTCTTCTCCATGGCTCGCTCGCGCTTGGCCGTGGTCACACCGTGGGTGGTCAGCATCTCGGACATCATGTCGCGCTGGAGGCAGCCGCAGGAGCCAGAGGTCCCGTTGAGCAGGTTGTTGGCGGTCACGGTTCGTGTCTGGCCGCAGTCGCACAGGCAGTTGACGACGGATTGACGGGTTCCGTTGCTGCGTTCCTGGAGATGGGGCGGTTCCAGTGTGGTCCAGCGTTGAAACCGCGTGCCGACCTTGATCTGCACGGTGGGGTAGTTGCCAGTGCGCTTGGTTCCGGTGAGCGCAGCGATACTCTCGGCGCGGGCGCAGCCACAGGAGCGGGAACGGTGAAGGATGTTGTGTTCGCGAAGTCTGCGCTTCGTCCCACAGTCGCAAATGCAGTCATAGAAAGCCCGCTGAGCGTGGGGACGCCCGGGGATCGGCTCCCAGATCGGGGCACTGGCGATGGACCACCGACCGAACCGGGTTCCAATGGCCAGCGTCCCCGCGGTGGTCGGTGCCGCACTAAAGGAGCAGCCGCACGACGTCGTGTGCCCAGAGCGGAGGTTCTCCACCGTCACGTCCAAAATGCTGCCGCAGACGCAGCGGCACCTCACCCGGCGACGCGGCTTACCTCCCCTGGGCCCTGGGGTGCTGATCGGGACGGAGATGGTGGTGAGGGTTCCGAAGCAGCTCCCCAGCGGGAGCGGGACGGCGGCAGGCATGCCGTCAAAATAGCTTCCTGAATCTCCCTCGGTCTGCCGAACTGATGAAGTCATGCGAACGGTTCTCGGGCACTGGCGGGTCCATCTTCAGTGAGACAAACAGACAGTCGCTCGTCTTCGGTGAGAATCGCGCCGTCTTCGCTGAGATGGGTCAGCTGCCCCAGGTCAACTGTCCCAGCCGACCGGCCTCGGTGGTCGCTTCCCTCGTGGGGGTCTTCCCCGTCGGTATCGGTCAGTGGCCCGACATCGGGCGCAGGCGCACGGGGACGGAGGCGTGTCCGTTGCTGATGAGGCTCGGCAGCCTCTTCAGCGCGGTTCGCTCCGTGGCGAGTTGGGCGTCGGGGAAGCGTTCGAAGAGCAGGCGCAGCGCGGTGGCGACTTCGAGTCGTGCCAGCGGGGCACCGAGGCAGAAGTGAACGCCGTGTCCGAAGGCGAGGTGTTCCTTCCTGGGGCGGGTGGCGTCGAAACGGTCGGCCTCCTTGTGCCAGTCGGGGTGGCGGTTGGCGGCGGCGTAGGAGGCAAGGATCGCCTCGCCGGCCTTGATCGTCTGGCCGTCGGGGAGCGGGATGTCGGTGCGGGCGTAGCGCAGGGGAAGGTGCTTGACCGCGGGCTGGTGGCGCAGGGTCTCCTCGACGACGTCCTGCCAGGTGCAGCGGCCTTCCCGGATGTGGGCGAGCTGCTGGGGATCGGTCAGCAGGGTGGTGATGGCCTGGTCGATCACGTTGACGGTGGTCTCGTATCCGGCGCTGATCACCAGCAGGAGCGTGTCGCGTAGCTCGGCGTGGCTGAGGGCGGAGCCGTCTTCCTCGTCGCGGGTGGCGATCAGCAGCGAGGCCATGTCCTCATCGGGCTCAGTGCGCTTGGTCTCGATCAGGACGTCCAGCAGGCCGTAGAGGGCGGCGGTGTTCGCGGCCTGTTCCTCGACGGAGAGATGGGTGGCGAACACGTTGTCCACCACGGTGCGGAATTCGGCGCGCTGGTCGGCGGGGACGCCCATGAGCTTGCCGATGACAGCGATCGGGAGCGGGTAGGCGAGGTGCTCGCGCAGGTCGACCGTCCCGTCGGCCGGGAGGCCGTCGAGGATGCCGGCGACGAGGGCCTCGATGTCCGCCTGGAGGGCGGCGGTACGGCGGGCGGAGAGGGCGGGGGCAACCATGCGGCGCAGGCGGCTGTGATCCTTGCCGTAGGCGGTGAACATGTTCTCCACCGCGAGCCACAGGGCCAGCGGCCAGGTGGCGACGGTCTCTGCGAAGGCCGGCCAGTGGGCGCGGCCGTCCTTGGAGACGTCCTTGCTGGTCAGACACCCCATGTCGTTTGGCGTCAAGCGGCATGGGGGTGGGCGTGGTGTGACCAGGCGGTCGCTTCGTCGTAGAGGGTGCGGCTCTTGAGGCAGCCGTGGAGGATGCCAACGAGGCGGTTGCCGACCTGTCGGAGGGCGGGGTTGTAGCCGGCCTCTCGGGCGCGTTGCTTGTCGTAGTAGCGGCGGGCGCCGGGTGAGGCGTTCAGGGCGGAGAACGCCTGACGTTGCAGGGCGTCGGCGAGCCGGTTGTTGCGCACGTAGCGGGCCTGGACAGTGTGGCTCTTGCCGGAGGCCCGGGTGATGGGGCTGGTGCCGGCGTAGTTCTTGCGGGCTTTCGCGGACGCGTAGCGGGTGGGATCGTCCCCGAACTCGGCGAGCACCCGGGCGCCGGTGATCACCCCGATGCCGGGCATCGAGAGGTAGATCTCAGCGTCCGGGTGCGCGAGAAAATGCGCCTTCACCTGGGCTTCCAGGTCGGCTATCTGCTCGTTCAGGGCGATCATCACTCTCGCGTGGGCGGTGGTGGCGGCCGCGTAGGCGGCGGTGACCGGTTCGGGCAGGCCAAGGTGCTGCTCGCGCAGCGCGGTCTGGATCGTGGCGGCCTTCGCGCTCCGGTTGTGCCGGCGCTGCCGGGCCAGGACGGCCGTGATCTGGGGTCGGGTCAGTCTCGCCGCCGTGGCGGGTGTGGGCGCCTTGATCAGCAGTTCCAGCGCGTCCGTGCTGGTCAGTTCCAGGTCCGCGTAGGCGTTCAGGGCGGCGGGGAAGTACTCGCGCAGCGTGTTGCGCAGCCGCTGGAAGGTGCGGGTGCGTTCCCAGATGAGGGTCTGGTGGGCGCGGGCGACGACTTTGACGGCCTGGGCCTGCTCGCTGTCGCCGGCGACGGGCCGCAGCTGGTCGCGGTCGATGCGGACCATGTCGGCCAGCGCATGGGCATCACCCTTGTCGCTCTTGGCGCCGGAGGTGCCGTACCGCTCCTTGAACCGTGCGGCCTGTCGCGGGTTGATCGCGTACACCTGGTAGCCGGAGGCGAGCAGGGCCTGCACCCACGGGCCGCGGTCGGTCTCGATGCCGACGGTCACCTCGCAGGGGCCGAGCTCGTCACCGCCGTGCCGGGCAACGAGTTCGTGGAGCTTGGCGATGCCCTCCACGCCCTCGGGCAGCCTCGCGACCGCCAGCCTGCGGCCGGTTGCGTCCTGGACCTCCACATCGTGGTGGTCCTCGGCCCAGTCGTCGCCGATCAGTAGCAACTTGCCCTCCCAGTCAGGTAGTTGACCTCTCGTGCAGCCTGCGGAAGACGCGGCACGCTCCCTAATGGATCCAGTGCTCACGCTCTGCTCGGCGGGCACGCCACCCCATCAGCGGTCTGGCCTTCCGGCCGACCAGCGGGGGCACGGTCTGACCACAGAAGTCGGATGCTTCCGGGCTGGTGAGTGCTCACCTGCTGGCGGCTACGGCACCGAGTCTCTCCGACCCGGCAGCTCCCATTAGGAGCTGCTTGAGGAGGGCCGGGTCGGAGACCGACCAGGCGCGCACGCCGAGGATGTCCACCAGCGTCGCCGGGCCGCGCTCGCGCAGGGCCTGGTGTTCGGCGTCCGGGTCGGATCCGGTCGGGTCGAGGACGAGTATCTGCTGTTCGGACATGGTGAGCTCTCTTTCAGCTCGTGGGGAAGGTGACGGGCAGGGCGACCAGGCAGCGGTGGAAGGGAGCGGGGCGCCAGACGACGTCGTCCCGGTGGCCGTCGAGGTCCATCTCGGGCAGAGCGTCGACGACGTGGAGGATGGCGGCTTCGGCGATGAGGTATGCATGCGATCTGGCCGGGCAGCTGTGCGGGCCGGCTCCCCAGGTGAGGTGGGCCCGATTGCCCAGCGGCCGGTGGGATCCCAGCGTGGGGTCGTTGTTGCAGGCGGCGTGACTGATGACCACCGGCGGTCGGCCGGAAGCAGGAAGCCGCCGATGTCGACCGGCCGGGTCGGGTAGGTCATCACGAAGTTCGCCAACCGGGGGGGGGGCGCGGTGCAGGACGCTGTCCTGGGCCTCGCGGACGGAGGCATCGCCTGAGTGCAGGTCTCCGGAGAACTCGGTGTTGGTGAGGGCGCTCGACGGCGTAGATTTCGTCGATGCTGCCTTCGGGCAGGTAGCGGCGGGGGAAGACGATCCATTGGTCGTGCATCTCGAAGAGCACGGCGGTCACCAGCCGCAGGAGCCCGTTGCGGTAGGCGGTGCGGGCCTCGGTGTGCTCTGTCCACTCGGCGCCGATCCGGGTTGCGGCCTCGGACTCGATCAGCTCTTGCAGCATCCGCTCGGCCACACTCCACACGAGTTCGAGTCCGTCCGCCGAACCTAGTGACTCCAGCAGGCGGAGTAAGTCAGACCGGGACAAGGCCACCGCGCACCTCCTGCGTTGAACTTCCGGTCACCAGGGAGAGTTGCACGGTGGCTGCCTCATGCGCAGGGAGCGGAGGCCGTCACCGGATGCACGCCCCGGGCATCCGCCCGCGCACACCCGCACGGTGATCGCCTACACCATCACGCGGGACGCCATCTCGTCCGGGCCACGATGCTGGCCCGGGGAGGCACCATGCCCGGGCCGGGCGGCTACGGTGAGCCGGTGTCTTATCCTCTTGCCCCTGCACAGCAGGCCGGGCCGTCGTCGGCCCCGTGCGTGATACGCCCGGCACTCGTCTCAGCCCTGCAGGCTCAAGGCGACAAGGGCCGGCGGGCGCTGAGCCTGATGCGGGACGCCGCCCACGTGCTGAACAACACCGACGCGTTCCATGCGCCTTATGAGGTGGCGCAGTCGTGTCTGCGGGGCGCACTGGACAGTGTCCTGAGTATCGCGGGCGAGGAATTCCCCGGGCTGCGTAGTGCCACCAAGGCGGTCACGGGGGCCGCCGGGGCCGTGACGGATGCCTGGCGCCGGCAGCGCGAAGTGGAGGCTGCGGATCTGGATGTCCTCGCTGATGCGGTCGAGGAGCTGCGCGCCGAGCAGGCGGACCGCGGCGGGTTCCGCACCCGGCAGATCGGGCACCTGGTGGCCGAGCAGACCAGGCAGGAGATGGGTCTGGCTGAGACGGAAGCGGCCCGCAGCTGGAGCGCCTTCTACAGCTCCGCCTCCGGTGTGCTGCACGGATCCGACAGCGGGGCCGACGAGACACGCCGCCAGTTCGACGACATCACGGCCGCCATGGAGCAGCTCTTCCTCACCCTGCCCGAGCGGGCGGACCGGCTGCGGGAGCTGGCCCGGCTGGATGCCCCGGTGCAGCAGGACGCGGACGAGGTCGAGAGGATGACCGACCCGCGGGCAGGGGTGTACTTCTTCCAGGCCGCTGTGAGCGGGCGCTGGCTCGACCTGCTGCCGATGGCCCGGCTGCTGCCCGAGCAGACGCGCTGGCCGGCCGGGCCGTACCTGCGGCGGCTGCTGGCCGAGGATCCGCAGCGGGTGTGCGCCTGGGTCAAGGAGAACCTGGAGGCGATCTGTGCGCAGGGGCCCGGTGCCCTGTCGCAGGCGGTCGCTGTTCTTGGCGAGGCGGGTATGGCGGCGGCCGCCGTGCTGGCTGATCTGGTGCGCTCCCGGCCGGAGCGGTTCGTCCTGGTACAGGCCGCGTACTGGGCCGTCGGTGTTGCCGTCGCCGAGCGGACGGGGCAGTGGGTCGCCGTGGTGGAGAACATCCTGCGGGACCGCGACTTCACCGCGAGCGAGTCGTGGGAGAGTGGGCAGTTGCTACGGGAGCTGATCGCTACCGCGCACCCCGGTGGCCGGCTGCGCATCGGCCCGGACCGGCTCGGGGGGATCATCCGCTCCGCACTCGCCGGTGTTCTCGCCGGCCACCTCGGCGACCGGGACGCATCGTTGCGGGTCGAACTTGTCAACGAACTCGGCACGGTCACGCTGGCCGACCCTCCGCATGCGATCGTCGTGACGCTGATGCGGGCCGTGCTCGATCTCGCCCTGGCCGAGGCACGGCTGGGCGTGCCCGTCGCGCAACGGCTGCGGGGTGTGCACGGCAAGCTGCCCGTCGCCGAGCACCGGGCACGGCTGGTAGCCACGCACCTGACCGAGTCCTGGCCCCACGACAGCCTGCAGGCCGAGGCTTCGGCCGACTGGTGGCAGACCGCCATCGAGACCGCACGGCAGGCAGGGGGCGGGAGGTGGCCGAACGCCGACCTCGCCGACTTCCTCACCCTGCTGGACGCCCACTGCCCGCCCGAGCTGCGGCCGCAGATGGAGGCAGCGCTGGAAGAAACCCTGGGCACACCGCCCGACGCGGCGGCGATGCGTGCGTGGGTCGATGCCTTTCCCGGGCCGGTGCCTAACCCGTGGCGGATCGTGCGGGGGCTGTCGCCGGTGCTGCCCGAGACAGTGCGGGCGCCGTGGCAGCCGGTACTGACCGTGCTGGAAGAGAAATACGGGCCGCCGCCCGGCCGGCCCGATCCGGTCATGAAGACCACCACCTCCTGGGTGGAGGCCTACGGAGGGCTCTCCCTGGAGGCCTTCACCGCACAGGCCCGGGCCGAGGGGACAGCTGCCACGGTCAACGCGCTCGCCGCCGCCCCCGTCAACAACGAAAACTATGCTGACGAGGATCGTGCCGGACTGCTGGGCGAGCTCGTGGCCCAGGACCCGCAGGCCTGGGCCGCCGACTCGGCCGTGATCGCGGCGGCCGCCCAGCGCCCTGCGTTGCAGGCCGCCTACTTCAACGCCCTCCACTTCGCCGCCGGCAGCGGCCGCCTGGATTCCGGCGCGCTGGTCCCCGTCGCCGAGGCCGCCTTCGCCGTACGCCCGCAGGCAGGCGACGGGCCGGAGGCGGAACAGCTGCAGCTGGTCATCTCCAACCTCCTGCACCACGCCTGGGAGAACGGCATGTCGTTGCGCGCGGTGGAGGCGGACGCCGTGACGTGGCTGCGCGGCCTGGTCACCGGCTGGAGCACACCGCGTCTTCCTTAGAGCGGGATGACCAGCTGAGTGCGGGTGGCTGCCGGGGGCCTTCGCCGACCCCCGGGTCCCCGCTTCCCCGGCACCGCCCGGCGCGGACAGCGTGGTGCAGGTGCACGCGCTGGGCGGCAGCGGGGCCGTGGTGCCCCTGAGTTCCAAAACTGCGACCTCAACCGAGGCGGTGGCGCCGCGATCGCTGAAGAGTGACGCGCCCAGCCAACGTGCGCGCTCGATGGCGGCTCTCTTGGCCGGGTCCGGCGGGGTGGAGCCGAGCGGATACGGGGCAGTGCGGGCCCTTTGAGGCGACTAGACTCGGTCATCGGGTCTGATGCGCCCGGCCTACTTCATCGACTGGTTCCTCACGTAGGCGCTGTGCTCCGCGGCGTGGTGGGCCATCTCGGCCTTCCACGGAGCAGGATCATTACGGGCGATCTCGACCCACAGGGCAGCGTTCGCGGCGGTGAAAGCCTGCACGGCCTCCGGAGAGGCGGTGGACCAGGAAGGAAACTGGCCGGCGAAGGCGTCGGCCGCGACAAGAGTGTGCCCGGCTTCGAGCAAGCGCAGGATGAGCACGGCCGGGTCGATCCATGCCGCTCCGCGCGTCGGCCACGCCCAGTCAATGATGTGCGCCCGGTCGTCGACGAGTACGTTGTGCGGGGCGAGGTCCGTGTGCAGCAGCGTGTCCCCGGCGAAGAGACTGGCGGTGCCGGGCGGGGCGTATGCGGCCCATCGCTGGTCAGCCGCTTTGATCGCGATGTCTGCCGGTGCGGTGATTGTCTGCAGCTCCTCGAGCGCTGCGGTGACCAGCGGCAGGTCGCTGGAGCCAGGTGCGTAGTCGGCGTGGCGCCCTTGGAGGACTTCGTACCCAAGGAGATCCCAGCCGGCCGTCTCGATGTGCCAGTACAGGCGGGGGCAGGAGCGGGGAAGGTGCGGGGCGATGGCGGACTCACGGCGTTGCGCGGGCGCCTGAGGGTGATCGGTAGGGATGCCCTTGACGAATACCTGGCCGTCAGGCGTGTCGATGAACGCTGCGATACCCGAATTTAGGCCTCCCTCGGCGGTGCGTGCCGCGAGAACGGGTCCCGCCTTGTCGGCGATGGCCTGGCGCGCTTCGGCGGGGAGGTCGTGGAAGTGGCGGCGAGGCATGGACACGGCGCGGTTCCTCAATGGGGTCGAGACGGGGCTGCCCCGGCCAGCGTACGGCCGGGGCAGCGGGGTGGAGCGGATGACGGTCTAGTAGGGCTGATCGTCACCGGCCGAGCAGCTGCATCCGGCAGACTCGGCGACGTCGATGTCCAGGTCGTCGATGACCTGGAACGTGCCCTCGGCGACGGAGGGCGTGGGCAGTGGCACGGGCGGCAGGGTGCCGGTGGCCTCCGCAGGCGGGCGCAGGCCGATGGTGACCGGCACGGGTGCCGGGCGGGTGAGGGTTGCGGTGGGCGGTGTCATGATCCGTAACCTCCGTGTTGGCAGTAGAGCGCTCTGTTGTCCCCCGCCTCCTGGTGGAGCTTTGCCAGCGGCCGGCATGTCCTGCAGGTGCCGGCCTTCGAGCAGCCGGAGCATCCACCGGTGCGGAGCTGTAGGGACTCGGCGATGCCGCCGAGTCGGGGGAGGGCGGCGAGGCCCTCCGTCATGAGGTTCACGCTGGGGTCTCGGCCGATCTTGCAGATGGAGGCGACTCCGTGCGGGTCGACGTGGAAGAAGGTGTGGCCCGCGTTGCAGCCGGTGAAGACGCGTCGGGTCTTCACGTACTTCTGGGCCTGCGAGGCTAGGGGGCCCGCTTCCCCGTTGATCGTCGGGGACATGTTCGTGAACACCTGGTACGGGAAGCCCCACCGGTCCTCGGCAAGGCGGACCATCGCGTCGACCTCGTGGGCGTTCTCCTCGGCGACGATGACGTTCAGCCGGACGGGCAAGCCTGCCTCCCGGGAGGCGTCCAGGCCGCGTGTGAACCGGTCGAAGGCGCCACGGTTGCGGGTGACGGCGTCGTAAGTTTTCCCAGTCGCCCCGTACAGGCTCACGGTGAGCCGGTACGGCCGCAGCCGTGCGAACAACTCCTGCATGCGCTGCTTGTGGAGCTGGGAGCCGTTCGTGGAAATCTGGATCATCATGCCGAGCCTGGTGGCGTACTCGTACGCGGCGGCGAACTCGCGGTCGATCAGCGCCTCGCCGCCGGTGATCTGCAGCCACAGCACGCCGGCGTCCCGCAGCATGGTGAGCAGGCGCACCTTGTCGTCCCACTGCAGGCCCTCGAACCGCTTCTCTCCGAGGTAGCAGAACCCGCAGTCGTGGTCGCAGCCGAGATTGATCTCCCACGAGGCCTTCGCGTACCCGTACGGGGAGCGCTCGCGAACCAGGACGGTCTCCCGCAGGCCGCTGTCGGGGAGGGGTATCTGCCAGGCCTGCGCGGTCGCCTCATGGAGCCAGGGCGGGGCCGGCCCGTCGTCGGCGACGGCTGCGCGCAGTTCTTCATAGCGGGACTCGGGTATGGCCACGCCGCGGCCGTGGCCGGGCCGCAGGACGAGGTACTCCCCCAGGGACGGACTGGTGATCAGTCGGTGCACGATGCCTCCATTGGGTAGGCGTGGGCTCCTGCGCGGGGTCGTTGGGAAGCAGACGAGCGGGGCCGGTCGTAAGGCCTACCAGTGGATGCTCTGGCCCTCCGGAGTCACGCGGACGGTGGCCTCTTCCACTGCCGGCGTACCAGCGGCATGCCAGCGGCCGAGGTACTCCTCAACGGCATCCCAGAGCGGAGGACCGCTCTGCCGGACGATCCAGCGGCCGCCCTCTTCGTGGAGCGCGGCGAACGAGCCGGTTTCGACGTCGACAAGCACGTCCTCGTCGTGCTGGCCCTGCCGCAGTTTGAGGCGCTGCGCAGTCGGCACAGCGAACTGTGCGACGAACCGGGTCGTCCAGTCGTCCAGGACGTCGGCGCCGATGATGGCCTCGCGTTCTTTGCCCGCGCTGAGGTCCGGAAGAAGGCCGAGCGGAGGCGCGAGGTGGGGACGGGCGAGCATGAAACTGACCTGCCCGCCCAGCACTGGCCCGGACGCCGTTCCGTCTTCGTGGACCGTCAGGCGCACCAGTTCGGACGCGCTCAGCCAACCACCGATGGTCGTCAGGATCTGCCCACCGGGCCGGGTCTGTTCGAGCCAGGCCGCAGGCACCGTGCGTACGGCGCACGTAGCGATGATCCGGTCATACGGTGCGCCCTCGTCATCGCCCAAGAGGCCGTCACCGATCAGCAGGTTCGGGTACGTACCGAGCTGGCCGAGAGCCTCCCGGGCCCGCAGCGCCACCTCCTCGTCGTACTCGATCGAGGTGACGCGGCCGCCGCCCAGGCGCGCGCAGAGCACCGCAGTCGAGTAGCCGGTGCCGGTTCCGATCTCCAGCACGTTCATGTCCGGCTCCACCTTGAGGTCCTCGAGCATGCGCAGCACGAGTGAGGGGAGCGTGCTCGAGCTGGTCGGTTCCCGCATGATCTCGCCGCGGATGTCCGTCGGCTTGATCGTGCCCGCGATCTGCGTCACCAGGGATTCGTCGGCGTAGCAGGCCTCGAGCCAGCCGTCCCCGTCCTCCAGGACAGGGGTCCAGGCGGTAGGCGATGAGCCGGGCACCACGCGGAAGAACCCTTTGCGGAGGAACCCGTGCCTGGGTACTGCTGCTGCGGCGTCCTTCCACGGTTGTGTGCGCAGGGAGCCACTGGCGGTCATGCTTTCGATGAGCTGCCGGAGGAGCTGTTCGTGGTTGCTCACGGCTTCCTTTCCAGTAGGTCGGCCAGGGCTGCGCACATCGGCAGGCCGGTCTCATGCTCCAGCCAATGCCATTGGCCGGACGGGTTGCATTCGAGGAACCACCATTGCCCTTCGGCGTCCAGGGCAAAGTCGAAAGCGCCGAAGTGGAGCCCGAAGTGGTCCATGTACTCGTGGAGCGACAGCTCGATGTCCGCGGGCGTAGGCACGGAGGTGTAGCTCAAGCGGCTGTAGTCGGTCCGCCAGTCCAGAAGATCAGAGTCGATCCGGACACTGAACATGTGCGGGCCGATGACGGTCACGCGGATGTCCGCTGTCTTCGGCACGCGCTTCTGGAACAGGTGGACGGTGCCCGCCACCCGGTCGTCGATGTCCTCGGCGGTCACCTCGGCGATCTTGATGACAGAGGAGACGTCATCGATCCGATACACGGGGTTCCACAGGGGCTTGTAGATCACCGGACCGTGCCGCTTGATGAAGGCCCTGGCGGCGTCGGGGTTCGACGTGATGAGCGTGCGCGGCACCTGCAGGCCGACCTCAACCGCGGTAGTCAGACCGGACGGCTTGAACTCGGCGTCGCCGATGAAGTGCGGGTGGTTCACATACAGGCAGTCGGGAAGCGACGCGATCACACCCCCAAGGCCGTACCGGGCCTGGGTGGTGGCGAACCGTGCGTCCTGTTCGTCGAGGTGCGGGAAAGCGAAGCCGGTCGGGCGCCGGTAGTACAGCGCGCGGACATTGTCGAGGTCGGCAGTGCGCGAGGGGGTATCGAGGCGCCCCCGGATGCCGTCCCGGGTGATCTCGGCCTCCACCGACAGTGATGCGGGGAAGTCCCCCGAGTCGAACCGCACGACCGGGACACCCCGGTCGTGCAGCTCGCTGATCACTACGTCGGCGGTGGGGTCGTAGAGGCTGGTGACGACCAACACCGGACGCGTATCGCTCACTGGTCGTTGTCGCTCCCCGTATCGCTGTCCTGGGTGGTGCCGTTGCCGTCGGGGCTGGTCCCCGTGGAGGGGCTGGTGCCGGTGCTCGTGCCGTGGCCGGGCATCTCCATCACCTGGCCGGAGCGGTCGAAGAACACGGCGGTCTGGGTGCTCGGGTTCAGCTCGACCCGGGCGTGCTCCGGGGCCGTGGTCGGGTACGGCGCCATGCGGCTGAGGCCCCATGGCTTGGGGGTGGTGGTGCCCTGCGGGACCGCCGTGCTCGTGGGCAGGCGGTCGGAGTGGACGAACATGCGTCTCCTCTATGTCGCAGTTCCAAGGTGGGCGGGCCCGCTGCAGAGGTGGAGCCGGGGGCGGCTCCGCGGGCCCGCCCGACGCCAGCCGCCTGTCCTTCGTACGTGTGGCCGGCTAGCGCGTCGATCCCCGGCGTGGGGCGGTGTTCGAGCCGTGGGGGACGGTTCGGTGGTGTCCATCCCCGCGCCGGGAGTCTGGACCTGTCCGGTGGTCAGGGCCGAATCCGCTCGGGCCACCGGACAGGAGTCATGCGGGTGCGCAGTTCACAGGGCCATCGGTTCGGGGCCGAGTACAGCGCGTACGGTCTTGCCCTGGCCTTCGTGTGGCAGGAACCAGGTGACCGGGCCCCAGGCGGGCGACGTGCCAGAGACCGCGGCCCTGCTCTTCGCGGATGGCGGCCTCCGAGTCTGGAAAGGCCGGAACCAGGTCGCGGACGTCGAAGGCCATGGCACCGGCGTCCGTGAGGGACGCGGTCAGGGAAAGCCGAAGCTCCTGGACGGGTGTGCGGGCGGGCAGGCCGTGGCGTACGCCGTTGTCCACGAGTCGGCTGACGACTTCCACAGCGCGTAGCATGTCGCCGTTCCAGGCCATCGCGCCGATCGTTGTTCGGGTCCAGAAGCGGGGCCGTCAGGACGGCGCTCTGGGCGCCGGGAAGCTCGGTGGTCCTGCGGAGGAGCACCGCACCAGCACCGGCGAGAGAGTCGGGGGCGGTCACAGGGCCTCGCTCGTACTCAGGGAGTCCGGCGCTTTCACGCACCCGATCTCGACCAGCACCTCGAGTAACTCCTGGACTGCCCACCCCATGCGCTGCAGGTGGCTTACTGCCTTCGCGTAGTCGCCCGGCATCTCGGCCGCGATGGACTGGCGGGCGCTGCAGATGTGTTGCGTGGCCCGCGGGTCCTGCTTCTCGGCCTCGAACGTGGTGGCGATGCCTACGAGCTGCATCAGATCGCCGCACAGTTGCCGGTCCAGTTCCTCGACGCGTTCCTCGGGTGGCGCGACGGTGCCGAGAACGTCGCCGACGTCATCAAGCAAGGCGTCCCCGTCGTAGGGGTTCCAGGCGCGAACCGCTGTGAGCGTTGCTCGCAGTGCGGCCTCGTTCGGAGCCTGCGCGGGTTCCACCGAGTGGTTCCACCTGGGTACGGCATCGCTGGTGCGGCTGGGGAGAATGGTCGCGGTCACTGGTTGACGGCCTCTCTGCGAAGGTCGCACCACACCGCGGTTCCTTGGTCGTTGCTGCCCCAGGTTCCCCCGTTCTCCTTCACCAGTGCTGCGACGAGGGTGAGGCCTCTGCCCGCTTCGGCGTCGTCATCTGCGCTGCGGGGTTTGATGGTGGCCGGCATTCCGTCGTCGACCGTGATGCGGAGAGAGTCGCCCTGGAGGACGAGACGGAGCCGGATCTCCTGGGTTCCGCTGTGGAGGAGGGCGTTCGTCAGCAGCTCGGAGACGATCAGCATTGCCTCGTCGATCAGCGCTTCGCATCCGCCGAAGCGGAGTTTCGCGGCAGCGATCCGGCGCATGGTGCCGATGCGCCATGCGTCCTGTTCACGGGGCGGCGCCTCACCGCGGCGCGGAGCGACCCGAATGCATTCGTCCATCAGGTCCCCGTCACGGCGGAGGCCGGCGTGTGGCGCCCATACGGCTGTCGTCATCGCGTCCTCTGGGGGGCGCGCCGGCAGGGGGGATTCAGCGGCGTCTAAGGCGCTTCGACGGTTGCGCCCCGAGGCCGGGAGGTGGGCAGTCGTCATGTCGTTTGCCTCGCGCTCGCAGTCGGTTCGGCGCCCTGCCTGTCCCATACGGGGGCGAAGGGAACAGGCAGGGCCGTCAGCGGTCAGTCACGCGGAAAGCGGCTGGCCGGTAACCAGGTAACTCCGGTACGTGGCGGACTGGTTAGGGTGATCGGACGCTGATCCGACAGAAGAACCTAGGGCGATTTGACTGTCGCTTTGCCTGACGGGCGCGCGGCGTAACCGCTACGGTGCGGGCATGGAAGCCACGCGCAATGAGGCTCTTGAGGCGTGGATGGACGAGCACGGCTACAGCTCCAACAGCCTAGCTGAAGCGGTGAACACGGCCCATGAGCGCCTTACCGGACGGCCCGGCGGACTGGACGGCTCCTCCATCCGGGGCTGGAAGGCGGGCAAGGTCCGGTGGCCCAAATCCGCCCAGCGCACAGCACTTGAGGACGTCAGCGGCTTGCCCGCGACCGCTTTAGGGTTCGTCCCACGGGGCCGGACTCCGTCCACCCCAGTCGCACCGCAGGAGGACCCCGATATGAAGCGTCGTAACCTCGTCGGCGGTATCGCTGCCGCAGCAGCAGCAGCAGCCGCTCCCGGCACCGTAGGGCCCCGCCGTATCGGCATGAGCGACGTCGAGCGCCTACAGCGACGCTTCGCCGAGATCATCGCCAGTGACCACCGCTACGGCGGCCAGCTCGGCATCGAGCAGCGGGCCGCCGCGCTCGCCGACGAGGCACTGAACCTCCAGAATGCCGGCGGCGCCACGCAGCGCGTACGCAACAACCTCTACGCGTGCGCCGCCTCGTTCCGCTCCTCCGCGATGTGGGCGGCGATCGACGGCCGCCGCTACGCCGACGCGAAGGCGCACATGCGCGAGGCCCAGGCCCTCGCCGAGATGTCCGGCGACCAGGAGATCAAGTTCCGTATCTGGAGCCATGCGGGAACCATGTTCCGGCACATCGGCCGCCCCGCTGAAGCCTTCGCCGCGAACGACGTCGCGCGCAACCTGCACATCACGCGCCGCGATCCGTTGTTCGCCTCCCTCGGCCTGGCCCGTCAGGCAGCCATCTTCGGTGCGGCACATGACCGCACCGGCGCCCGCCGCGCGTTCGACCAGGCCGAGGACGCCCTTGAGCGCGCTAACCCGCACGACTACCGGCCGATGTGGCTGCTTGCTTTCTACGACCAGGCCGAGCTGCATTCACTCGCGCTCTCCGCCCACCTCTGTCTCGGTGACTACCCGACCGCCGAATTCCACGCCCATCGCTGCCTGTCCACCTTGCGGCCGCACATGCGCCGGTCCCACGCCATCACCACGACGCGCCTCGCGCACGCTCAACTCGCCCAAGGTGATGTCGAAACCGCCACGGCCACCGCCATGAAGGTCCCCGCCGACGCCGCTACCCAACACGCCCGCGTGTCCCGCATGCTGCAAGAATTCGGCGCCGCGCTGCGCGCGCGGGCGCCTCGCAGCTCCACCGTGCAGACCTGGACCGAGCACACCCGCGACGCCTGGAAGGCCACCGCATGACCACAGCACCCGTGACCGAACTCCGCACGTTCACCGACCTGGACCTCATCCGCGGCGACGTGATCGACGTCTATGCGCAAGTGCGCGCCCCGCTGCTCCACCTGCCGAACTATGCGATCCACGCGTTCGGCGAGCGGCTGGACCGGCACGGCGCCGAACCGGGGTTTTCGGCCGTCCTCGCCTACGCAGGCGATCAGCCGGTCGGCTACGCCTACGGCAACCGCATCGAGCATGGTGACCGGTACTGGCAGCGCACCACCCCCGAACCGGCGGAGGAATACATCAGCCGCCCGGCCGTGGCCTTGAAGGAGATCGGCGTACGGCCGGCGTGGCGGAAGACCGGCACCGCCCGGCGGATGCATGACACCTTCCTCGCCACGCGAGACGAGCGGCACGTGACGCTCATGGTGAACCCGGCGGCTGGCGACGGGAAGGTCCACAGGCTCTACCAGTCGTGGGGCTACCGCGACATCGGTCAGAGCCAGCCATCAGCGGCCTCGCCGGTCCTCACCGTGATGATCCGCGCCACCCATTGACGCGGACCGACGGCACACATCCGGGCCGGCCGCGAAGGCGGCAGTTTCGCCAGATTCCTGGGCCACGCTGGAGACGCCGCTGGGCGGCGCCCTGGGATCGCGCACCGGCACCTCCATTCCGGCGCCGACCTATTCCGCAGATCCTGATCGGGTCTGCGGCACTCGCGCGTCACGGCGTGAAACTACTTGGTCTCGTCTCGTGTCTGGACGGGTCTGGACTGAGGTGGGCGGCGACCGCTGCTTCGGCAGGCGCCGCAGGTTTCGCCTGCCCCTTTGGAGGGGCCACAGTCGTGGACTGCGCCTCCGACTCGCCGGACGCTACGGCCTGCAGGCACAGGCGCTGCGATCCTGCCGGCAGTGGCGCGCCTCCCAGCCCCGGCACGAGAGCGGAGGCACGCGGGCCGACGCCGACGTACTGCTGAATGCGGCAGGGCGGCAGACCTGGCACGGCTGTGCGGCGTCGAGGAGGAGGTACCGGCTCGGGCTCTGCCCTCCTGCGGGCACGAAGACGCCAGGCTCAGCGGCGTCCAGACGCCGCCGGCGGTGCGGCGCATCGGCCGCGCGGCAGCCGGGCCGGTGGCGTTCGGCTGCTGCACGGTGCTGGGGCCGCAGGTCGGTGGGGCAGGCAGGCGTGGCTGATCCTTCGCACCGCGGCCAGGTTGCGATGCGAAGGCCGGAGTTCCGCAGCAGCGGTAGTGGCATAGTCGCCGAAAACCCGGTTTGAGCTGCGGAAATGCCGCATGGCCCAGTGGCGGGGTGTGTCACTA
>NZ_JBFAWG010000077.1:0-24859 GCF_040680215.1 Streptomyces sp. NPDC052107 | reverse complement strand
GTCATCCCACAGCAGGTCAGGCATCACGCCATGCTGCCTTGCCACTCACCGAAACGCAGGCCGATTCCCTTGACGAAACCCATAGGGGCACCCCCCCGCCCGCTGTCCAGTTCGTCGGCCCAGGTCAGGTCGGCCGTGGGTGCGAGCGCCAGCACGGTGGGCGGGGTGGCCGTCCGGCCGGGGGCGCCTTCGGGCAGCCGGTGCCGTAGCGCGGCCCACAGGGCGAGATGGCCGCCGGCCGAGTGTCCGACGTACACCACACGCTCCGGGTCGATCCGGCCTGCGGCGGCCCGCGCGGTGTCGGTGAGCATGACCGGCCAGCCGCCCGCGCCGCCGACCCTCCGGTACTCGACGCCGGCGACAGCGCAGCCGGTCTCCGCCGCGAGGTCCCGGACGAATCCGGTGACATGCCCCCGGTCGTGCTCGGCACGCCAGAAACCGCCGTGGAAGAACAGCAGCAGCGGCAGGCCCGGTTCGGTCCCGTCGGGCAGGTACAGGTCGGTGACCTGGTCGGGATGGTCGCCGAAGACGAGCGGGAGGGAGGCGGCGGGGGCACCGGACACGGCTCGCGCCTCGTTTCGAGATACCTCGTTTCGATGTGAGTGTAGGGCGGAGTCAGGCCACGCGCCGGTGAACCCCGGGGGAAATCTTGGTCATCGAAGTCCTGGGACGACTGTTCGGATCCGGAGCGGTGCCTACCATGAGCCCGCTGCGTACTACGTCGTCCCGGAAAGGCTCGCCATGCCGTTGCCTCGCCTCGGCACGCGGTCCGCTCGTCTCCGGACGGCGCCCGCCGTGTTCGTCGCCCTCGCCGTGGCCCTCGCGGGCACACTGCTGGCGTACTCGCTCGGCGGCCGGCCCCAAGGCGGCACCGCCGGCGCCCCATCGGGGCACGTCGTCGTCGACGTGTCGGAGAGCCACTGCGGCCGCGGCTGGATCCGGCCCGAGCCCGGCGTGCGCACCTTCGACCTGCACAACTCCTCCGACGGCGCCGCCGAGGTCTACCTGGAGGACCCGGGCAGCCAGGTGGTGTACGGCGAGGTGGAGGGCATCGGTCCCGGTACGACACGGCAGTTGACGGTCCGGCTGGGCAAGGGGACGTACGCCTTCAAGTGCGTGCCCGACGACGCCGACGCCGTCACCGGCCCCACCGTGCACATCACCGGCGGACAGCGCGGCCCGGGCGCCGCACCGGTGTCGGAGCACGACCTGATCCCGCCCGCCCTCTCCTACCAGAAGTGGGTCGGCAGCGGGCTCGACCAGGTCGTCCGGCTGACGACGAAGCTCAAGGACGCGATCGACCGGAGCGACCTCGCCGCGGCCCGGTCGGCCTGGCTGCCGGCGCATCTGGAGTACGAGCGGCTGGGCGCGGCGTACGACGCCTTCGGGGACGCGGACGCGGCGATCAACGGCACCGACGCCGGCCTGCCCGGCGGGGTGCACGACAAGGACTTCGCCGGGTTCCACCGCGTCGAGTACGGGCTGTGGCACGGTGAGTCGGCCGACGGGCTGCGCGCCCCGGCGGCGGCGCTGGTGAAGGCGGTGACCGGGCTGCGGGACAACTGGTCGCAGACCCGTATGGACCCCGCCCAACTGGGGTTGCGCGCACACGAGATCCTGGAGAACACCGTGCAGTTCGAGCTGACCGGCCGCACCGACTACGGCAGCGGCAGCAACCTCGCCACCGCCCGGGCCAACCTGGACGGCACCCGCCAGGTGCTGTCCGGGCTCAAGCCCCTGCTGACGTCCCGGTACGCCGGCCTCCCGGAACTCGACAGCGAGCTGGACCGCGCCCAGCACACCCTCGACGGGCTGCACCACGGCGATTCCTGGACCCCGCTGGACCGTCTCACCCGCACCCGGCGGGAGGACGTGAACGCGGTGCTCGGCGACCTGGTCGAGCGCCTGGCGTCGGTGGCCACCCTGTGCGACCCGCGGAGGACCGTGTGAGCGACCGTGTGAACAGCGCCGAACGAGCGGACGGCCTGGGCCGCCGCGGCTTCCTGCGCGGCGCCGCCCTGGCGGGGGCCGGCCTCGCCACGGGCGCCGCCGCCCCCGACGCCCCGGCCGCCCCGGCCGCCCCGGCGACGTCCGTCGCCCCGTTCCACGGCGTCCACCAGGCCTCGGCCATCGCGGCCCCGCGCCGCTGTTGCGTGTTCGCCTCCCTCGACGTGACCGCCGAGAGCCGCGTCGAACTCACCGACCTGCTGCGCACGCTCACCGACCGGGCCCGCTTCCTCACCTCGGGCGGTACTCCGTCCCCGGCGGGCATCACCGCCCCGCCGGCCGACTCCGGCGTCCTCGGCGACCGGTTGCCCTCCGGTCAACTGGCCGTCACCGTCGGCGTCGGCGCCTCCCTCTTCGACGACCGGTACGGACTGGCCGCGCTCCGGCCCCGGCGGCTGACCGCCATGCCCGCCTTCCCCGACGACGACCTCCAGGCCGACTGGTGCCACGGCGACCTGAGCCTCCAACTGCACGCCGACGAACCGGACACCGCTCTGCACGCGCTGCGCGACATCGCCCGGCACACCCGGGGCGCCGCGCAGGTCCGCTGGCGCCTGGACGGCTTCTCCAGCCCGCCGCGGCCCTCCGGCACCCCGCGCAACCTGATGGGCTTCAAGGACGGCACCGCGAACCCGGACGCCACCAGTACCCGCGAGATGGACCGCCTGGTGTGGGTGGGCAAGGGCATGGGCGAGCCGGACTGGGCCGTCGGCGGCAGCTACCAGGTCGTACGGCTGATCCGGATGCTGGTGGAGTTCTGGGACCGGGTCGCGCTCAGCGAACAGGAGCGGATGTTCGGCCGAGCCCGCTCCTCCGGCGCGCCCCTGGACGGCGACCACGAGCACGACACGCCGGAGTACGCCGACGACCCCAAGGGTGACGTCATTCCGCTGGACGCGCACATACGACTCGCCAACCCGCGCACCCCGGCCACCGCCGACCAGCGCCTGCTGCGCCGCGCGTACAACTACGACCGCGGCATGGACGCCAACGGCAACCTCGACATGGGCCTGCTGTTCTCCTGCTACCAGCAGGACCTGAAGCGGCAGTTCGAGACGGTGCAGCACCGGCTGGCGGGCGAGCCGCTGACGGACTACATCAGCCCGTTCGGCGGCGGCTACTTCTTCGCGCTGCCCGGCGTACGGGACACCCAGGACTGGTACGGGCGCGCCCTGTTCGGCTGAACCTGTCCGGACAACTCGACCGCCGGATGGGTCAATACACAGTCAAGTTTTGCCCTAGCATCCCTGACTCGGTGTTCACCCACACGCCATCATTGCTCCGCCGACACGCCCAGGAACGGGCGCAGCATCCCTGCTTGTACGACGCACAGACGTTCTGTCCGGAGGGGTAGACCACCATGGCCAGCAGAGGAAGACGAGCCGCGATGCGGAGCCTGGGCGCGCTCGCGGGAGCCGCGGCGCTCACCGTGCTCGGCAGCAACGCGCCGGGCTGGGCGGCGGCGCCCGCGGCGGCGCAGGGCGGGCACTCCTCGACCGCAACGCCGATCAAGCACGTCGTTGTTCTCTTCGACGAGAACATCTCCTTCGACCACTACTTCGCCACGTACCCGAAGGCCGCCAACACCGACGGCACGAAGTTCACCGCGTCGAAGAACACCCCGAAGGACATCGACACCCTCGCGCACGCCGGGCTGTTGAAGAACAACCCGAACCAGTACGCGCCGAAGCGGCTGTCCCCGTCCCAGGCGATGACCTGCGACCAGAACCACAACTACGGTGCCGAGCAGCTTGCGTACAACGGCGGCAAGGCCGACCAGTTCGTGCAGAACACCGAGGTCGACAAGTGCAGCGGCGGCCTGTTCGGCGAGCCCGGCCTGGTCATGGACTACTACGACGGCAACAGCGTCACCGCGCTGTGGAACTACGCCCAGCACTACTCCCTGTCCGACCGCAGCTTCAGCTCCGTCTACGGCCCGTCCACGCCCGGAGCGCTGAACCTGATCTCCGGTCAGACGCACGGCGTGATCTCCGTGGACCCGTCCACCGGCACGGAGAACCCGAAGCAGACGTCGACGCCCGACGCGTACACGGTGAAGTCGCCCGACGCCAAGGGTGTGGGCACGGTCATCAACGACCCCGACCCGGCCTACGACGACTGCTCCGGCAAGGACCACACCAGCAGCAACGCGCTGGCGGCGATGCAGGGCAAGAACGTCGGTGACCTGCTCAACGCCAAGAAGGTGAGCTGGGGCTGGTTCCAGGGCGGCTTCCGCCCGTCGACCGCGTGGAACGGCACGTCCGGCAACTACGCCAAGTGCGACACCACGCACACCAACGTGGGCGGCGCCGCCGTGGTGGACTACAGCCCGCACCACAACCCGTTCGCGTACTACAAGTCGACGGCGAACCCGCACCACCTGGCGCCGAAGAGCGTCTCGGAGATCGGCCACGACGGTCAGGCCAACCACAACTACGACCTGACCGACTTCTCCGCCGCGCTGAAGGCGGCCAAGCTGCCGGCCGTCAGCTTCGTCAAGGCCGGTGAGTACCAGGACGGGCACGCCGCGTACTCCGACCCGATCGACGAGCAGCACTTCCTGGTGCAGCAGATCAACGCGATCCAGAGCTCGCCGCAGTGGAAGTCCACCGCGATCGTGGTCGCCTACGACGACTCCGACGGCTGGTACGACCACGCCTACGTCATGCCGAAGAACGGCTCGACGGACACCTCCCTCGGCTCCAACGGCAAGGCCACCGACAGCCCGGCCTGCCAGAACGGCCCGACGGCGTCCGGCGGTTACGCCGACCGCTGCGGCCCCGGCACCCGCCAGCCGCTGCTCGTCATCTCGCCGTACAGCAAGGTCAACAAGGTCGACCACACGCTGACGGACCAGGCGTCGATCACCCGGTTCATCGAGGACAACTGGCGCACCGGCCAGATCGGTGACCACTCCTTCGACGCCACGGCCGGCTCCCTCGCGGGCATGTTCGACTTCCGGCACCCGAACAACAAGCAGGTGCTGCTGAACTCCGACGGCTCGGTCAAGCACGTCGGTCCGATCCAGCACGTCGCCCCGGTGTCCACGAACATCACTCCGGGCCCGGCGATGCAGAACGCGGCCGCGACGACCGACGCCTCCGGCTTCCCGACCCTCCCCGTCGGCCTCGGCGTGGGTGCCCTGCTGGCCGCGGGTGCGACCGGCACGTACCTGACGCTGCGCCGCAAGCAGCAGGCCTGATCCCGCAGTCCCGCACACAGTGACGCGCCCCCGGTCGGTGACCGGGGGCGCGTTCGCGTCCCAGGCAGCCCTGCGGCGCGTCACCGGACGAAATGGGTGGCCGGCTCCCCGGCGGTGATGTTGAGATGGCGCGGTGCAAGGTGAGTTCTCGATCGTCGTGGACCGGAGCAAATACCAGTACGCGCCGACCCCGTGGGAGCAGGAGTCGTGGCGGGCCTCGGCCCTCGACTGGGTGGCGGAGCAGCTCGCCGCACACGGCCTGCGGGGAGGCGGTGAGTTGCGGGTGCGGCTGCGGCCGTGGTCGGTGCTGGTGCGGGTGCCCGTCGAGGGACGGGACGCCGTCTGGTTCAAGGCGAATCCGCCGGCCAGCGCCTTCGAGGGGCCGTTGACCGCCGCACTGGCCCGCTGGGTGCCGGAACATGTGCTCCAGCCGCTGGCCGTCGACGCCGGGCGTGCCTGGGTGCTGCTGCCCGACGGAGGAGAGCTGTTCCGCGACGTGCTCGCCCGGGAGCCGGTCGAGCCCCGCACCTGGGAGGAGCTGCTGGGCCGGTACGCGAGCCTGCAGCGGGCCCTCACTCCGCACGTGCGCGAGATCGAACGGCTGGGGGTGCCCGCCACCCGGACCCCCGACCTGCCCGAGGCGTTCGACGCGCTGCTCACTAGGAGCACCGCGCTTCTTCCGGAGGCACGCGAGCGGCTGGAGCGGCTGCGGCCCCGGCTCACCGAGTGGTGCGCGGAACTCGCCTCCCTCGGTGTCGAGGACACCCTCGACCACGCGGACCTGCACGACGGCCAGCTGTTCCATCCGGCGCCGGGCCGGTTCACCTTCTTCGACTGGGGCGACGCGGTCGTTTCGCACCCGTTCTGCAGCCTGCGGATTCCCGTCGAGAAGGCCCGCGCACGGTACGGGCCGCGGGTCCTGGCCCGGCTGCTCGACGCCTATCTGGAGCCCTGGACGGGCGCCGGCCGCACGCCCGCGGAGCTGCGCCGCGCCGCACGCCTCGCGTGGCGCCTGAGCGTTCTGGGCCGCGCCGCGTCCTGGGGCCGCACGTTTCCCGACGCGTCGGGCACCAGCCCGAACGCCGAGCAGAGCTCCGAGTCACTGCTGGAGATCTTCAACGACCCACCGTTCTAGGTGAGTTGGTCCGCTGGTCCCGGGTCGGGATCCGGGATGCCGGGTGCCGGGTCGCCGAGGAGCGGCCCAGCAGCAGGGGGCGTGTCCAGGTGCCGAGGCAAGGCGGCCGACCGGTTGTCGGTGCGCCGACGCGTCGTCGCCGTATCGAGCGCCCCGCCCGGTACGGCGCCCGTGCCCGCTCGCGCTCGCCGCCACCGTACCGTGCGGCGGACACTGGGCCGTATGACCCGCACCCGTGCGCCCGCAGCTCCCCCGCCCGGCCGCCGTACCGTGCTGGCGGCCCTCGCCGGTGTCGCGCTCGGCGCGGCGGGCTGTTCCAGCCGTACGGCCCCGGCCCCGCACCGGCCCCATACGCCCCCCGCACACCCGTCCCAGCAGTCCTCGACCGGCACCGGGGCGCCGTCGCCCTCCTCCGCTCTACCGCGCACCACTCCCTGGCGGCCCACGTCCGCCGAAGTCCAACCGGCCGCGAAGCTGCGCGCCGTGCAGCTGGTGGAGGCGATCGGCGCGTGGGGCGACGGGCACGGCGGCGCGGCGGCGGCCCGGGCGAGGGTCGCGGCGCTCGGGCTGCCGACGGCCCTCGTCGGCCAGGCCGGGCCGCTGCTGCCGGCGGCCGACCAGGCGGCGCTGCAGGTCGTGGACGCTCAGTACGGCGGGATCCTGTCCCGGTCGGCCAGCGTGCTGGTGGTGTGCCGGCAGTGGACCCGGCGCGCCGGCACGGTGAGCGCCGGCGGGACGACGGTCGACGTGCGCCTGTCCCGGTCGGGTTCCGGCTGGACGGCCGATGCCCTGCACCCGGCGCACCCGGGACCGGCCGCCCGGTCGTCGGCGCCGGACATCCGGAGCGTGCTGTCCGACGACCGGATCGTGTTGCCGCCCGCCGCCGTGGCGGACCTGCGCAGTGGTCAGGTGCACACCAGCGTGGCGAAGGCGATGCTCGCGCTGGCGCGGACGTACCGGTTGGAGGTGAGCGTCGTCCGCTCCGGGCATCCGCTGGACGTGTTCGGCACCAGCCGGCCCAGCGACCATCCGCGGGGCCGGGCCTTCGACGTGTGGCGGATCGACGGCCACGCGGTCGTCGACCCGGCGACCCCCCGGAGCCTGATCGAGCGGTTCATGCGGGACGCGGCGGCCGCCGGGTCGTACAACGTGGGCGGTCCCGTGCTGCTGTCGGGCGGCAGTGCCGGTCAGTTCTTCAGCGACGCCACTCATCACGACCATGTGCACAGCGGCTTCCGCACCTGACCGCACCCCACGGCGTCACCCGTTCGGCCGCACCGCCGACGGCCCGGGCAGGCGGGCTCGCACGGCCTGCCGACCGGTGTTCCCCCGGCTCCGCGGGTTGCGCCGGCCGCGCGGGCGTCGTGACGCTGGAGCCGACCACCCCGGGAGGTGAAGTGGCTCCGGCACGGGACACCACGCCGTCGGACGGCCTTGGCCGCCGGCGCTTTCTCATCCTGAGCGCAGGCCTGGGCCTGGGCACGGCCGCCGCGTGCACGGCGGCACCGCCGCATCCGCACTCCACCACGGCCCCCGGGCGGCTGCGGCCCGAGGCCGAGCAGGACGCCCCGGGCACCGCCGACTGGCGACTGGCCTCCCCCGGCCCGCCGGACGCCGTGGCCGGCTACACGGACCGGGTGAGCGTGACCCCGGGCGAGGCGTTCGGGCTGCATGTGTCCACCACCGCCGCGGCGTTCCGGGTCTCGGCGTTCCGGGTCGGCTGGTACGGCGGCAAGCAGGCCCGCCGGATCTGGGCGTCCGGGCGCATACCCGGCCGCGCCCAGCCGGCGCCGCGCCTGCTGGGCGCCACCCGCACGGTGCGCGCCGACTGGCCGGTGACGCTGCCGGTGGACACCTCGGGCTGGCCGGAAGGCGCCTATCTGCTGCGGCTGGAGGCGGACACCGGCCACCAGCGTTACGTTCCGCTGATCGTCCGCTCCACCGACGGCACGGGCCGTACGGTCCTGCTGCACGCCCCGGCCACCTGGCAGGCGTACAACCGCTGGGGCGGCAGCAGCCTCTACAACGGCGCGTCCGGGGCGTACGCCACCCGCTCGCTCGCGGTGAGCTTCGACCGCCCCTACGACGGCGAAGGCGCCGAGAAGTTCCAGGTGTACGAGTGGGCGCTGGTGGTGCTCGCCGAGCGCCTCGGCATACCACTCGCCTACACCACCGGCGTGGACGTCCACCGCGATCCCGCGGTGCTGCGCGGCGCGCACGCCGTCGTCTGCCTGGGCCACGACGAGTACTGGACGCCGGAGCAGCGGGCCCATGTGACCGCCGCCCGGGACGCCGGCACGAACTTCGCCTTCCTCGGCGCGAACACCTGCTTCCGCCGGGTCCGGCTGGAGGCCGGGGAAGGCGCGGACGACCGTACCGTGGTCTGCTACAAGACCGCCTACCGCGCAGACCCCTGCTACGGCTCGCGGCCGGCCCTGGTGACCACCGACTACCGTCTCCCACCGGCCGCGGATCCCGAGTCCTCCCTGACCGGCGTGCTCTACGAGGGCTATCCGGTGGACGCCCCCTATGTCGTCCGGGCCGCCGACCACTGGCTGTACGAAGGCACCGGCGCGCGCTCCGGCGACGCCTTCGCGCATCTCGTGGGGGTCGAGTACGACCGGATCACCCCCGGCGCGCCCACCCCCGGCCCGCTGGAGATCACCGCGCACTCCCCACTGGTCTGCAACGCACGCCCCAGCCACAGCGACTCGGCGTACTACTCGGCCTCCAGTGGCGCCGGCGTGTTCGCGACCGGCACCATGCGCTGGGTGGAGGGCCTGCTGGCCGGAACCGGCATGTACGGGCGCGACCACGGCATGGACGCCCGCACCCGTGCCTTCGTCACCCGCACCACGGAGAACCTCCTGCGCACGTTCGCGAAGGGCCCCGCGGCCCGGCACGCCCCGCCGCCGCGCGCCAACGTCCGCACGGTGTACGAGACCTGAGGTCAGGGCAGCGGGGTGCCGCCGGTCGCGTTGAGGATCTCGGCCGTGATGTAACTCGCCTGCGGTGAGGCCGAGTACACGTAAGCGGGGGCGAGTTCGACGGGCTGGGCAGGGCGGCCGAGCGGAGCCTGCTGCCCGAACTCCCTCGTGTCCGGCAGGGTCGCGGGGATCAGCGGCGTCCACACCGGCCCCGACGCCACCGCGTTGACCCGGACGCCACGCCCGGCGACCATCTGCGCGAGCCCCCGGGTGAAGGTGACGATCGCACCCTCGGCCATCGCGTAGTCCAGCAGATGCGGGCCGGGCTTGTACGCTCCACCAGCCGGGACGTCTCGCGGGCCTCGTTCTCCTCCTCGGCGAGATGCGTGAACAGCACATCGGCGCCCTCCCGGGCGAACGCCGGCGCCACCGCCCGGCCGATCCCGGAGTCCCCACCCGTGATCACGGTCTTACGGCCGTCCAGCCGGCCGGCGCCGCGGTAGGAGTCCTCGCCGTGGTCGGGCGGCGGGTCCATCGGGCCGGTCCAGCCCGGATGCGGCTGATCCTGGGAGGGGAAGTCGGGGCGGGCGTGCTGGGTTACCGGGTTCGGCCGGTCACCGTGCTGGTCGGTCACGGCGGCCCCCTGCGTCTCGGGTGGACGGGACGGCGACCGGGTTCCCCGGGCCACGCGGACCGAACGGCCCGGTCAGTCCATGGCGGCGTGCCGTCCGCCCGCCCGCAGGTGGTCCCTGCGGGCGATGTTGTAGATCCGCAGGAGGTGCTTGGCGACGGCACAGGCCGCGCCGTCGGCATGACACTGACGGCAGGTCCGCACGTGCTGCTCATAGGTGAGGCGCGCGTTTTCCAACGCGTCGTTGAGAGAGGACTTGGGCATCTCGACATCTCCGGGCAGGGCGCGTCCTGGGACAGCACCAAGTTGACTGACTGGTAACCCGGAACCAAGGTGATCATGTTACTGGCGGTACTGGGAAACCCGTACGGACGCTCACCGCTGCGCGGTGGTGTTCGCCCCGTCGAGCGCCTCCCGGATGATGTCCGCGTGCCCGGCGTGCTGGGCCGTCTCGCGGATCAGGTGCAGCAGGATGCGCCGGGCGGACCAGTACACGGTCTCGGGCGGGGACCAGGGGGTCCTGGGCAGCGGCACGGTCCGCGGTCCAGCCCCGGCAGAGCCGCTGCGGCCGCCTCGATCGCGCGGGTGCCTGCCGCGTACTCCTCCAGCAACCCGGCGAGTGTGTCGCCGTCCGCCATGCGGTACTGGCCGAGGTCGAGCATGCCCTCCGGCGCCTCGCCGTCGCCCTTCGCCATGATCTGTGCCCACACCCGCGCGCCAGATGCTTGACGATCCGGCCCAGCGTCAGCTATCTCACCGTGGTCCGCCGGGCCGCCTCGGCAACGCTCACACCGCGCACGGTGATCAGCAGCAACTCCCGCTGCTCGGCCAGGGCTTGCAGCAGCTCGGCGCGCTCGTCGGACGACAGTGGCTCGCGGTTCTCCGAAGAAGTGACCGTGACTCCTCCCCTCATGATTGAGGGGGCTTCTCGCTATGCCGGTGTGGCTTGGCGACGGGCCGGCCCGGCCCGTAGAACGTTCTGGGCGCCCACCGTGTCCGCGTGCGCGTGGTGGCCGCACGCCTGGCAGTGGAACGTCTCCTGGGTGGGCCGGTTCTCCTTGGCGGTGTGCCCGCATGCGGGGCACCGCCGGGAGGCGTGGCGGGGGTCCACCGCCATCACTTCCCGTCCGGCGCCTTCCGCCTTGGCGGCCAGGATCGCGAGTCAGCGAGCAGTGATCACGCAGCATCTCCGCGAGCGCACCCTGCCGGCCCACGGTGGGCCGCAGGAGGAACTTGTACGCACCAATCATCCCGCCACCCCCTTCTCCGAGATCAAAGCCGGTGCGATCACGCTACCGGCCACCACCGACAACGAAGCGAACCCCGGCCGCTGCGCACCTCCGTGACAAGAATGCGTCTCCCTCCCCGGCCGAAGCCGGGGAGGGAGACGCAAGGTCAACCGATGGTGCGACCGTAGACCCCAAGTAGGTCAGATACTGTCCGCTTTGACGGTGGGGGAACACCGCTCGGGCCGTCAGCGGTCCTCGCCGCGAAGTGCGCGCGCGTGGTTCATGAAGGCGGTCAGCCCCACCTCGAAGGCGCGGTCGGCCCGGCCCTCGCCCACGGCGGCGAGCGCCTCCGCGAGATGCGGGGTGGGTATGCGGTCCGTCAGCTCCCACATCGTCTCCGGTGCGGCGAGGTCGAGGGCGGAGCCCAGCACCAGGTTCTCCAGGGCGATGATCAGCGGCATGATCCCGGCGCGGTCGAAGCCGGCGTCGAGCAGGAGGCTCACCGCGCGCTCGTACTGCTCCAGGACCCGGGGCGCGCGCACCGGCGAGGTCATGAGCAGGGGGATCGTCCGGGGGTGCGCGGCGAACGCGGCGCGGTAGGAGCGGGCCCAGGCTTCGAGGGCCGTGTCCCAGGGGGTCAGTTCGAGGGTGCCCGGGTCGATGGCATCGCAGACGCGCTCCCGCAGCAGTTCCACTATCCCGTCGCGGCCCTCGACGTGGTGGTACACCGAGCCGGTCTGCGCGCCGAGCCGCCGGGCGATCTGCGGGACGCTGAAGTCACCGGCCTCGTCGATCAGTTGCAGCGCGGTGGTGGTGATGCGCTCGCGGTCGAGGAGCGGTGTGCGCGGCCGTCCCATGGTCAGCGTTCTCCCTGAGGTCTTCCCGGATGCCCAACGGCAGGTTACATTGCGAAAACCGAAAGCCTTTAGGTTTACGGCTCCGGGCGCCCGCCATCCCTCCCGTGCGCCCGGAGACGCCGGCATGCGCGGCCCACCACGGCCCGGCCCGCCGGCGCACGCCAACCCCCGCTGACCCCACCATCGGGACCCCCACCCGGACCCCCTCCCCTCCGCCGCCAGAAGGGCTCCCCCGTATGTCCGTGTCCCCCGCCGAGCCCCCGGAGCAGCGAGCGCCGTCCGGCGCGGCCACCCTCCGGTCCGGTTCCCTCGGCACCGCCGACATCGCCTTCTTCGTCGTCTCCGCCGCCGCTCCCCTGACCGTCATGGCCGGCGTCGCACCGCTCGCGATCCTGCTGGGCGGCATCGGCGCGCCCGTCGGCTATCTCCTGGCCGGCCTGACGCTCGCCGTGTTCGCCGTCGGTTTCACCGCCATGAGCCGCCATGTGACCAGCGGCGGCGCGTTCTACGCCTACATCACCCGCGGCCTCGGCCGCCCGGTCGGCATCGGCGCCGCCCTGCTGGCGCTGATCGGCTACAACGGCATGGAGATCGGCGTCTACGGCCTGATCGCCACGACCACCCGCGACACCCTGCACACCCTCTTCGACGTCGACGTGCCCTGGCTGCCCGTCTCCCTGGCCGGCCTGCTGCTGATCGGCTACGGCGGCTACCGCTCGATCGACTTCGGCGCCAAGGTCCTCGGCGTCCTGCTCGTCTGCGAGACCGGGATACTCGTGCTGCTCGCCGGCGGGGTGCTGGTGAAGGGCGGCGCCCACGGGCTGTCCCTCGCCTCACTGGCGCCCGCCCATGTGCTCGTGCCCGGCATGGCGGCCGTACTGGCCTTCGCCTTCGCCGCGTTCACCGGCTTCGAGTCGACCGTCATCTACCGCCGCGAGGCCCGCGACCCCGCGCGCACGGTCCCGCGCGCCACGTATCTGGCCGTCGGATTCCTCGGCCTGTTCTACGCGTTCGTCGTCTGGATCGCCGTCCAGGCCTTCGGCGACGACCAGGTCGTGCGCGCGGCCGGCGAGGACCCGGTGGGCCTGTTCTTCACCGCGATCAGCACCTATGTGGGTGGCTGGGCCGCCGACCTGATGCACGTCTTCATCGTCACCAGCGTCATCGCGTCCCTCCTCGCCTTCCACAACGCCATCAACCGCTATGTCCTCGCTCTCGCCGAGGAGGGTGTGCTGCCCCGCCGGCTCGGCCGGATCCACCCGCGCCACCGCTCCCCGTACGTCGCCGGCGCCGCCCAGACCGTCCTCGGCGCGGTCGTCGTCCTCGCGTTCTGGGCCGCGCACGCCGACCCGTACCAGCAGCTGCTGCTGTGGGTGAACACCCCTGGGATGATCGGCCTGTTGCTGCTGCAGCTGCTCGCCGCGATCGCCGTGCCGTGCTACTTCCGGCGGGTACGGCACGCCGAGGGAGCCGTGCGCACCGTGGTGGCGCCCGTGCTCGCCACCGTCCTGCTGGCCACCGCGATCGCACTGGTCGTGACCCACATCGACCTGTTCACCGGCGCGTCCGCGACCGTGAACGTCCTGCTGGTCGTCGTGGCACCGGCCGTCTTCGCGCTCGGTCTGCCGCTGGCCTGGTGGCTGCGCCGCTCCCGTCCGGAGGTGTACGCCCGGTTCGCCACCGAGCCCGGTGAGTACGCCGGAACGGGCGAGGTGAGCGGTACCGGCCAGGACACCAGTCTCGGCGAGGACACCGCACCGGCCGCCGTCACCGCACCCGCCGAGTGACCCGAACACCCTCTTCCCCTACAGGAGTTGCCACGATGCACGCTGCCGACCTCATCCTCGCCGGCGCCCAGGTCCGCACCCTCGACCCCGCCCGCCCCGCCGCCTCCGCCGTCGCCGTGCGCCACGGGGTGATCACCGCTGTCGGCGAGGCGGAGGACGTCCGGGACTGGCGCGGCCCCGGCACCGAGGTGGTCGACCTGCACGGCGCGCACCTCGTGCCCGGACTGGTCGACGCGCACAGCCATCCGGTGTGGGGACTGGACATGGCGACGGGCACGGACCTGTCGGGCGTGACCGACCTGGCCGGGCTGCGCGCGGCGCTCGCCGGGGCCGAGCGGATCGACGGCTGGGTCGTCGGCCACGGCCTGGACCACAACGCGTTCGAGGGCCGCCCCATCCACCACGACCTGGTGGCCGGCGTGCTCGGCGGCACCCCGGCCTTCCTGCGCCTGTACGACGGCCACTCCGCCCTTGCCAACGCCGCCGCCCTCGCCGCCGCCGAGGTGACCGGCCCGCGTGCCTTCGCCCAGCACGCCGAGGTGGTGTGCGACGCCTCGGGCCGGCCCACCGGCCATCTGGTCGAGCACGCCGCGATGGACCTGGTGGCGGACATCGTGCCCCGCCTGTCGTACGCCGAACGGCGGGCCCGGTTGCTGGATTTGCTGTCCGCCATGGCCGCAACGGGGCTCACCGGGGCCCATGTGATGGACGGCGGCGACCTCGATCTGGTCGCGGCGGTGGCCGAGGAGACGGTTCTGCCGGTGCGGCTGCGGTTCGCTCCCTGGTACATGCCGGGCGCCGACCAGGACGCGCTGCGCGAGCTGATCGGGCTGCAGGGCCGGGGCGGGCGGCACTGGCTGGTCGGCGGGGTCAAGTTCTTCATGGACGGCACCGTCGAGGGCGGCACGGCCTGGCTGGAGCACCCCGACTGCCACGGTCAGGGCACCGACGCGTTCTGGCCGGACCCGCACGCCTACGCCGAGGCCGTCCGCACCCTGCACACGGCCGGTGTCCGCACCGCCACCCACGCCATCGGGGACGCGGCCGTACGGCATGTCCTGGACACCGTCGCCTCCCTCGGGCCGGGCGGGCACGGCGCCCACCGGATCGAGCACATCGAGACCGTTCCGGACGAACTCCTGCCCCGCTTCGCCCAGTTGGGGGTCGCGGCCTCCCTGCAGCCGCCGCACACCGGATACACGCGCGACGACGGCACCGACGAGTGGTCCCGCCGGCTGGGTGACGACCGGGCCGCCCGTGCCTGGCGGCTGCGCGATCTGCGGGAGACGGGCGCCACACTCGCCCTCGGCTCGGACTGGCCCATCGCGCACTACGACGTCCGGGCCGTGCTGGCGACGGCCCGCCGGCCGAAGGGCGCCGCGGCCCGCCGGCCGGGCCTGACGCCGTTGCAGGCGCTGGAGGGCTGCACCAGCCACGCGGCGGCCGCCGCCGGCGAGTCCGCCCTCGCCGGCCGTGTCGCGCCCGGCTGCCGGGCCGACCTCACCGCGCTGGTCGTGGACCCCGTGCACGCGCCCGGCGACGAACTCGCCGAGTCCCCGGTGGCGTTGACGGTCACCGGCGGGCACGTGGTGCACCGGGGCGCCTGACGGGGCCCAGCCCGTCAGTGACGGGTCAGCCGCCCTCTCCGCCCGACGGGCAGGGGCGGTTGGCCTGAACCACCCGGCCCACCCGGCACACTGTGCGGATGCACGACATCCGACCGGCTCACCGGAACCCCGCTCCGGAGTGTCACGGCCGCCTGCGCGTCCGTACCGACGACCTCTCCCCCGCCCAGTGGCTCACCGTGTCCGCGCCGGGATGCGGGGCCTTCGGCACGGTGACGGGCGTCAGCGGTCCGGACTTCGAGGCGTACGCCCGGATCCTGCACCCGGCCTGGCTGGAGGAGCGGCCGGTGCGCTGATCGACGGTGGCCGCCGCGCACGGGACCCGGGTCACGCCGGGCTCGCGCTGGTATTAGGTCGCCGGTATGGACAGCGAGTTCCTCAACGCCGCCGAGTACGGCCTTCCCGGCGTCTGGGACGAGTACCCCGGGGAGGGGCCGCCCCACCCGGTGTCGCACGGGCCCTGGTTCCCGTGCTCGCCCCCACACCAACACTGCGGAGCGGTGCTGGTACGGGCTGTGGCACGGGTGCGGCCGCTGGGAGTTCGACCGGTTTCCCACGTTCGAGACCCCTGGCCGGGAGGAGGTGCTGCTCTCCGGCACCTTGCCCGACGTCGTCTCGCCGGTGTCGCTGGACGAGTTCGCCGAGCTGCCCGACCTGTGGTGGCCCGCGAACCGGGCCTGGTGCCTCGGCGGTGACGTCGATCTGCCCAGCACGTACGTCGGAGGGTCTGCCGAGCTCGTCGCCGACCTGCTCGGTGCCGCGGACCTGGAGACCCACCCCGTCACCGCGAACGACACGGTCGGCCAGCAGGACCCACCGCACGTCGTCGACGCGCCGTCGCGTCCCCGGTCAGGATCGCCGACGGCATCGCGTGCCGGTCACCGGCCGGGTGAGGCATGGAGGTGCCAGGACATGCCGTGGAGGCATTCCTTGTCGGTCGAGTTCAACCACACCATCGTCCATGCCCGGGACAACCGGGAGCCCGCCGAGTTCTTCAGCGGACTGCTCGGTCTCGAGATCACCTCGGAATGGGGCCCGTTCGTCGCGGTCGCCCTGGCAGGCGGAGTCACCCTGGACTTCGCCACCATCCCGGAGGAACACATCACCCCCCAGCACTACGCCTTCCTGGTCTCCGCAGAGGAGTTCGACGCCGCGTACGCGCGGATCGTCGAGCGCGGCATCGAGCACTACGCCGACCCGCGCCGGCGGCGGCCCGGCACGATCAACCACAACGACGGCGGCCGGGGCGTGTACTTCATGGATCCGGCGGGGCACGCCATGGAGCTGATCACCGTCCCCTACGGCGGCTGGCCTTCGTAACCGGCGCGCTTCACCTGCCGAGCCCCTCCTTCTTGACGAGGTCGAGGAAGCGCGGGGTGCCCTCGGTGGTGCGCACGTCGAGGAAGGCGCGCGGATGCCCCTCGGTGACGGCCTCGCGCACGAGCGCGTGCGCGAGGTCGGCCCGGGAGGTGAACCGCCCGGGCAGCCGGCCGGGGGCCAGCCGGTAGTCGCTGACCTCGCTCGTGTCGAAGAGCCCGGCGGGCCGGAGCACCGTCCAGTCGTGACCGCCCGCGCGCACGATCTCCTCCATGCGGCGCATGTCGTCGTAGACCGTGCGCCCGACGACCCGCACGAAGAAGGGCTCGAGCACCTTCCGGAAGAAGACGCCCTCGCCGGGTGCCGGCACGTCGAACAGGACGGTGGAGGTGACGCACACCAGGCGCCGGACGCCGTGCCGGGTCATGGCCCTGGTGATGTGGGTGAGGCCGGTCGAGTACACGGTGACCGGGGCCCGGCCGTACGGGACGCCGAGCGTGGAGATCACCGCGTCGTGTCCGGGGACGACGCTCTCGACCGCCGCCCGGTCCAGGACGTCGGCCTCCGCGACCCGCAGGCGGGGGTGGCCCAGCGGGAAGGCACCGGGGCGGCGGGTGACGGCGGTGACGGTGTGTCCGGCGGCGGTCGCCTGCTCGGTGACCTGCCGTCCGGTCGGCCCGTTCGCGCCGAAGACGACGAGTCGCATGGGCTGCTCCTTCGCTGCGTGGTGCTGCTGCCGTGGACCGAGAGGGCCGGGAGGGCGGCGAGTGTGACAGGGAGGGAGCAGGATGAGACCTACGGCACAGATCCGCCCCCCGATGTCACACTCCGGGGCCCCGGCCCCTCTGGGTGGGCAGACGTCGTGAGGAGATGCCATGGCCGACAACCGGACGCCCGCGGGGACGGACACCGCCACACAGGCGTTCCTCGACCACCGTGAGCTGCTGTTCGCCGTGGCGTACAACATGCTGGGCACCGTCACCGACGCCGAGGACGTGCTGCAGGAGACCTGGCTGTCCTGGGCGGGTCGTTCGGGTGCCGGGGACGCGGGGCAGGCGGCGGAGATCGGGCATCCGCGGGCGTATCTCGTACGGATCGCCGTGCGGCACGCGCTCGCGCGGCGGGCGCGGATCGCCCGGCGGCGCGAGACATACGTCGGGCCCTGGCTGCCGGAACCCCTGCTCACAGACCGCCCTGCCGGTCCGGCGGCCGGCGAGGACGCGTCCGAGGGTGCGGTGCGCGCCGAATCGGTGTCGCTGGCCATGCTGGTCGTGCTGGAGACCCTGACCCCGCTGGAGCGGGCGGTGTTCGTCCTGCACGAGGTGTTCGGCTATGCCCACACCGAGATCGCGGACATCCTCGGCCGCAGCCCCGCGGCCGTACGGCAGCTCGCGCACCGCGCCCGGTCCCATGTGCGCGCCCGGCGCCCCCGCTACCAGGCGCATCCCCGGGTCCGGCGGCAGGCCACGGAACGGTTCGTGGCCGCCACGCTCGGCGGGGACCTCGGGGCGCTGCTGGAGATCCTGGCGCCGGAGGCCACGTTGTGGACGGACGGCGGCGGCAAGGCACAGGCGGCACCGCGGCCGATCCGCGGCCGGGACAAGGTGGCACGGGCGCTCACCGGCTACGCCGCGCGTTCGGCGGCGGGGCTGGAGTTCCAGCACCGGGACGTCAACGGCGACGCGGCCGTGGTGGTGTTCGAGGACGGCTCCCCGCACGCCGTGATGGTCATGGACCTCGACCCGGACGGCGCACAGGTCCGCGAGGTGTACCTGGTCACGAACCCGGACAAGCTCGCGACGCTGGAGCCGGGCGGGCCGCGCCCGAAGGTCTAGGGGCGCGCGAACCACTGAGTCACCGAGGCCCCGATCACCACGCCGTACCGCGCCTTCCCGCCTCACCGCTGTTCGGCCGGGGAGGCGTGGCCCTCGTGGCGGGCGGGCGGCGGGCCGAGGCGTGCTCGCGGCCGGCCGCCCGCCGATCACGTGCCGGTCAGGCAGGCTTCGCCGCCGAGACCGCGGTCGCGGTGACGGTGTTGTCGCATTCGGCGAACTCGCCGTCCGACAGCGCGACCTGGTGCGCCCCCGCGCCGGGCAGCCCCACGACGAGCGTCGGGTAGACGGCGGGCTTCGCGCCGGACACGCAGTAGCCGTCGCCCTCGCCCTGCACCTGGTGGAAGGTCAGCTTCACCCATGCTTTGCCGCCCGGCGCGAGACTCACGGGCGATGCGGTGCCCGCCGGGGTCACCTTCAGGGGGATGTTGTGCTCGGGGGAACCGTTGCCCGCTCCGGCCACCGACGGGTGGCCCCGCAGCACGCACGCGTGCCCGGAGACATTGGTGAACTCCACGATCGCCGCGCCCGTGCCGGTGCCGTCCGGGCGGTTGGCCGCCTGGTGGGCCGTCGCCTCCACGGCCGACGGCGAGCATGACGGCGCCGCGCCGGCCGAGGCGTCGGACGCCGGAGAGGCCGGGGCGCTCGGGGCGGTCGAGGTACCGCCGGAGGATCCCGAGGTCGACGGGGGCGTGGCGGTGGGGCTCGTGGTGGCGGGGGCGGTGCGGGAGGGGGTGGCGGAGGCCGGGGTCGGTGAGGCCGTCGTGGCCGCCCCGTCACTGTCTCCCGGGCCGCACGCCGTCAGTGACAGCGCGGCGGCGATCACGGCCGTCGCCGACGCGGCGAGGCGGATGGTGTTGCGGTGGTGCATGAGGTCCCCCGATTTCCGGTGTGCGTGGTTCGACCGGCTCGGTGCCGGTGCTCGCCGAGGGAGACAGTGCCGGGAGACTCCGGGTTTCCGCTGTGGATCGTCTGTGACGGTTGTGGATCTCCTGTGACTTTTCGGTGACACAGGGCCCGAGGTCCGCTCGAACGACGAGGGCGTCCGGCCCGACCCGAGCGGGTCGGGCCGGACGCCCTCGAAGCCGTGCTCAGACCAGGTCGAACCGGTCCAGGTTCATGACCTTGTCCCACGCGGCGACGAAGTCCTTCACGAACTTCTCCTTCGCGTCGTCGCTGGCGTAGACCTCGGCGAGGGCGCGCAGCTCGGAGTTGGAGCCGAAGACCAGGTCGGCACGGCTGCCGGCCCACTTCAGCTCGCCCGTGACGGCGTCACGGCCCTCGAACGAGGTCTGGTCCTCGGAGACCGACTTCCAGGCCGTGCCCATGTCGAGCAGGTTGACGAAGAAGTCGTTGGTGAGGACGCCGGGCGTCTTGGTGAGGACGCCGAGCTGCGACTGCTGGTGGTTGGCACCGAGCACGCGCAGACCACCGACGAGCACCGTCATCTCGGGGCCGCTCAGGTTCAGCAGGTTGGCCTTGTCGACCAGCAGGTACTCGGCCGGCAGGCGGTTGCCCTTGCCGAGGTAGTTACGGAAGCCGTCCGCGGTCGGCTCCAGCGCCTCGAAGGACTCGGTGTCGGTGTGCTCCTCGGTCGCGTCCACGCGGCCCGGCGCGAAGGGCACCTCGACCTCGTAGCCGCCCTCCTTGGCGGCCTTCTCGACCGCGGCGGCACCACCGAGGACGATGAGGTCGGCCAGGGAGACCTTCTTGGCGCCGGAGGAGGCGTTGAACTCCTGCTGGATGCCCTCGAGGGTGCGCAGCACCTGGGCCAGCTCGTCGGGCTCGTTGACCTCCCAGCCGCGCTGCGGCTGCAGGCGGATACGGGCGCCGTTGGCACCGCCGCGCTTGTCGGTGCCACGGAAGGTGGAGGCGGACGCCCAGGCGGTGCTGACCAGCTGGGACACCGACAGCCCGGAATCGAGCAGCTTGGTCTTCAGGGCCGCGATGTCGGCGTCGTCGACCAGCTCGCCCTCGCGCTCCGGCAGCGGGTCCTGCCAGATCAGGGTCTCCTCCGGGACCTCCGGGCCGAGGTACAGCGACTTCGGGCCCATGTCACGGTGGGTGAGCTTGTACCAGGCGCGGGCGAAGGCGTCCGCGAACTCCTCCGGGTTCTCGTAGAACCGCCGGGAGATCGGCTCGTAGATCGGGTCGAAGCGCAGCGACAGGTCCGTCGTGAGCATGCCCGGGGCGATCTTCTTCGAGGCGTCGTGGGCGTGCGGGACGGTGCCCTCACCCGCGCCGTCCTTCGGCCGCCACTGCTTGGCGCCGGCCGGGGACTCGGTCAGCTCCCACTCGTACTCGAAGAGGATCTTGAAGAAATTGTTGCTCCACCGGGTGGGCGTGTTGGTCCAGGTGACCTCGAGGCCGGAGCCGATGGCGTCCGCGCCCTTGCCGGTGCCGAAGGTGCTCTTCCAGCCGAGGCCCTGCTCCTCGAAGCCGGCGGCCTCGGGGTCGAGACCGACCGCGTCGGCGGGTCCGGCGCCGTGGGTCTTGCCGAAGGTGTGGCCACCCGCGATGAGGGCGACGGTCTCCTCGTCGTTCATCGCCATGCGGCGGAACGTCTCACGGATGTCGCGGGCCGCGGCCAGCGGGTCCGGGTTGCCGTTCGGGCCCTCGGGGTTGACGTAGATCAGACCCATCTGGACGGCGCCGAGCGGGTTCTCCAGCTCGCGGTCGCCGGTGTAGCGCTTGTCGTCCAGCCAGGTGGTCTCGGGACCCCAGTAGACGTCCTCCTCCGCCTCCCAGACGTCCTCGCGGCCACCGCCGAAACCGAAGGTGTCGAAGCCCATGGACTCCAGCGCCACGTTGCCGGCGAGGATCATCAGGTCGGCCCAGGAGATCTTCTGGCCGTACTTCTTCTTCACCGGCCACAGCAGCCGGCGGGCCTTGTCCAGGTTGACGTTGTCGGGCCAGCTGTTCAGCGGGGCGAAGCGCTGCTGGCCGGCGCCGGCGCCGCCGCGGCCGTCGCTGATGCGGTAGGTGCCGGCGCTGTGCCAGGCCATTCGGATGATCAGCGGGCCGTAGTGGCCGAAGTCGGCGGGCCACCAGTCCTGCGAGGTGGTGAGTACCTCGGCGATGTCCCGCTTCACGGCCGGAAGGTCGAGGCTCTGGAACGCCTCGGCGTAGTCGAACTCCTCACCGAGCGGGTTCGTCACGGGCGGGTTCTGGGCAAGGATCTTCAGGTTGAGCCGCTCCGGCCACCACTGGCGGTTGCCACCGCCCTGGGTCGGGTGCAGGGCCCGGTCATGGGCGACGGGGCAGCCGCCGCTCGCCCCCTCCGCCTTCGCGTCTGTGACGATCGCGTCGTGGTTCTCAGTCATGGCAATCCTTCCGAACTGTGCGGAACTCGGTGCTCAGGAACTGCGGCCGGTGGAACAGTCGGGGCACATACCCCAATAGACGACTTCGGCCTCGTCGATGGCGAAGCCTCGGTCGTCGGAGGCGGTCAGGCAGGGCGCGTCGCCGACCGCGCAGTCGACGTCGACGACGGCACCGCACGACCGGCACACGATGTGGTGGTGGTTGTCCCCCACGCGTCCCTCGTACCGGGCCGGGTGACCGGCCGGCTCGATACGGCGGACGAGGCCCGCCGCGGTGAGGGCGTGAAGGGCCTCGTAGACGGCTTGCAGGGAGATGTGGCCCACGCGGTTGCGTACCCCGGAGGCGATCGCCTCGACACCGAGGTGGTCGCCCGCCCGGACGGTCTCCAGCAGCGCGACGCGGGCTGCCGTCACGCGCAGGCCGGCACCGCGGAGCTCCTCGGCGGTGGTCGGGGTCGGGGAGGCGGTCATGAGGGCGAACCTACCCTCATAAACACGAGCGATTCAAGAAAACGAGCGATACAATTTTGGTGGCGTCCCGCCGCTCCCCGCGCACCCGCGCGTCCACCTCGACACTGGCCGATTGCGTTCACGTTTGCGTTCACGTTTGCCTTCGCATGACTCCGCCCCGGGTGACCGCGGGCGCGGGTCGGCAGGGCGCGGCGGGCTCGGGCGGTCCGGCAATCGGTCCGGCAATCGGTCCGGCAATCGGTCCGGCAATCGGTCCGGCGATCGGTCGTGGCCTGGGTCGGAGGGCGGGCCGGGGGCCCGATCGGCGGGCGGGTCGCGGGCATGCCCGCATCATCTGGCCCCGGCTCGGCGACGGCGGCGCGGCAAGCCGGACGGTCCTCCGAACGGGTGAGCCGGGGCGCCTGTCCACTACACCTGGCCCGGCCGGCGGCCGGTCCGGGCGTGCCGGTAGTGGCGGGCCAGGGCGTGGAAGGCCTCCTTGGGCTCCCAGTGCCAGCCGGAGTCGGGGTCGTCCGGGCGGTCTTGATGGTCCTGGTGATGGCGCAGCTCGCCATGTCGAGGTCGTGGCGCGGGTCGCCCGGGCGGTGCGGGGCGTCGGGGGTCACGAACTCGAAGGCCATCGCCGCGGACAGCCCCATCGAGGAGAACACGTCGAGGAGCTGCATGAGATAGGCCGCCTGGGTGCGTTCGCTGCGGACCAGGTCGCCCTTGATCTCCCGGGGCTTCTTGTCGTAGTCGACGATGTCCCAGCCCATGCCGGCGGTCTTCGGTGCCCCGGCGTAGGCGCAGGTGCCGAACTCGGTGATGGCCAGCGGCTTGCCCCATCGCAGATGGCGGCTCAACTCCGTTGCGTAGTCGGCCTTGTGGGGGAAATACGAGTAAGTAGTCGATGCCCACGACGTCGAAGAGGCGCCAGTCGACCTTGTCGTCCTGGGCGGCGGCGTAGCTCAGCCGGCCGTGGAAGACGGACCGGCCGACCGTGGCCGTCTTCGCCGTGAAGCCGTCCAGGCGGCGCTGCATGGCGACGGGGTCGACCTTGCCGTCGCGCAGGTTCCGGATGCGTTCGAAGACCGTGTCGCCGGGGACGATCCCGGGGACGAACAGCCAGAACTCGCAGCCCACGCTGAGATCCACGGCCGCCCCGTGCCGGCGCAGCCGCTCCGCGAACCGGCCGGTCTCGGCGAGGTGTTCCAGGATGTCGCGTTCCGGGACGTCGCCGAGGGTCGGCTGCAGCCAGACGCGCAGTCCCCGTTCGGCGGCCTCGGCGGCGGTGGCCGTGAGGCGTTCCACGCCGTCACCTGTCACGTCGACGGTGGCGGCGTGCAGCTCGTCGCGGATGACCCGGATGTCCTTCCGCATCCGGGCCGCGCTGAAGGCCGTACTCGGTGTCTCTCCCTCGCCCACGGTGTACACGGCACCGTGATGGCGCAGCCCGCCCTGCGCGCCGCGGGTCCGCCCCGAACTCCCCTGCGTGGCGCGGGCCTCCCCCGCCGGCAGCACGGCCGCGGCGAGCCCCGCGGACGCCAGGCCGGCCAGGAACTCTGCACGCTTGATCCCCTTGGTCCTCTGCATACGGTCACCCTGCCGGGCCCGGCCGCACCGGCGCCGTCCGCCGCCGGTCTACGGAGCGGGGCCGAAGGGTTGTGAACAGCTGCCGCGGAACAGCGTGCGAGTGTGTTCTGGCGCGGATGAGTGAGTGTTCGGGCTGTGGTGGGCGTACGGGGAACGATAGTTCTCTCATCGAATGGGTGGCCTCGGCGGGTGGTGGTCGTTGGGTTTGGTGACGGGGTTCTGCGGGGTTGGGGGGGTGTTGGTGGTGGGTGGGCTGCGGGAGGTGGCGGCGCCGTTCGTGGTGCCCGGTCCGTCCGGGGTGGCCGTCCGTGACCGGCTCAGGCAGCTGACCACCGACGACGAGCAGGTGCTGCGTCTGGTCGGTGACCATCTCGGTTCGCTCGCCTCCCGTGACCTGAAGGCACGGTGCGGGGCCGGGCCGGATCACGACAGTGATGCGTGGGCGGAGCGCAAGCGGGTGCTGACCGGGTTGTCGTCGTCCCGGTGGGCGGGGTCGATCACGAAGGCCACGCATGATCAGTGGGGACTGGCCCGGCGTGCCCGGCTGGCGCACCTCCAGGGCCTGGAGGCGGGGGTGCGCACGGTCGCGCACCGGCTGTCCCTCCCGCTCGGGGAGAAGGGCAGCGGGCAGGCGCCGGGCGGCTACCGCTCGCGGCGCGAGTGGCATGCCAAGTCCCGGCGCCTGCACGTCCTTCAGGACCGGCTTGAGGCGGTGCGGGCCGACTGGCAGTCCGGTGTGGTGCACGTGGTGCGCGGCGGCAAGCAACTGCTGAACACCCGCCACCACCTCGATACGGCCCAGCTCACCGAGGCCGGGTGGCGTGAGCGTTGGCAGGCCGGGCGCCGGTTCCTCGCCGCGGATGGCGAGACCGGGAAGGGGTGCGGCAACGAGACCATCCGCGTCACCCCCGACGGCGAGGTCAGCATCAAACTCCCCGCGCCAT
>NZ_JBFAWG010000076.1:0-25209 GCF_040680215.1 Streptomyces sp. NPDC052107 | reverse complement strand
CGCGCTGCCCACCGGCACCAGGACGTGACCACGATCAGCACACCCACCACCCGCCGACACCGGCCACGCGGAGCAGCACTGGGCGCGGGATTCCACCTCCACGCTCACGCAGCCCCGCCCAGGTGGGAAGAACCCGCACCGGACCCTACGGTTCCCATGGGATCGCTTAGCTGATTAGAGACGCTGGTGGGACCGCCCCCGATGACCAGCGTCGGCATGGTGATCCGGTCCATGTGGTCCCACCACACGGGATCGGGTGCGTTGCGCTGCTCGTCGGTGGCCCGCACCATCGCCCAGTCGAACGGCAGCTCCCCCGCGGGCCGTTCGGCGGGCGGCCGGGGCGGGTCGAGCGGCACGGGTGCGCAGACGTCCTCCAGCACCAGCCGTCGTACGACACCAGGATGACGCTGGGCCAGCAGGTAGGCGACGAGGCCGCCCAGCGAATGGCCCACGACATCGGCGTCGCCGAGGCCGAGGGCGGTCAGCAGGGCGAGGACGTCGTCGCTCATCGCCTCGGCGCGGTAGTCCCCCGGCCAGTCGCTGTGTCCATGGCCGCGCAGGTCGGGGGCGTACACCCGGCGCGGGTGCGGGGGTGCCGCGAGCCGTTCGGCGATGTGCGTCCAGTCCGCGCCGTCCGCGCCCCGGCAGTGCAGCAGCACGACGGGCGGGGCGTCCGCCGGCCCCCAGGACCGGCAGGCCAGGGTGATGCCGTTCGCCTCGACGGTGTGCAGCGCAGCGGTCTCCATGCCGGGCACGCTAGCCGGGCGTTCCGGTCCCGGCCGCCTGCTCTGCCGAGGGCAGAGCCGGGCCGGCCGAACCGTCGAGGAAGGCGAGGGCGCGTTTCAGGAACCATTCCGGGTCGTCCAGCCAGGGATAGTGACCGGCGCCGGGCTGGACGGCGACCTCGGCGTTCGGGAACGTCTCGGCGGCACGGCGGACCACGTCCGGGCGGGGGCCGCCGTCGAGTTCCCCGGCGAGGAGGAGGACCGGCGCGGTCAGTTCGGCCAGGGCGGTGCGGGTCGCGCCCGGGGTGAAGGCGCCGTCGGCGAAGTAGCGGTCCGCCGCCTCCTCGTTGGTCTGCCGTACTTCGGCGTCCGTGTGCGCCCGGGCCGCGTCGTCCCAGCGGCCGTGGAAGAACGGCAGGAACACGTCGTCGAAGTCCGCCTCCCCCGCCAGCCAGGCCCGGAAGGCCGGGAACGCCTGCGCGAACCACGGCTCGTCCGCGCGCAGCCGGGCCGCGGTCAGCCGGTCCTCGGGGGTCGCCCGCAGGCCCAGGGCGGAGGGGTTGGGCGTGATGAGCAGCAGCCGCCGTATCCGCTGCGGGTGGCGGGCCGCGTAGAGCATGGCGAGGGCCGCGCCCGCCGAGTGGGCGAGCAGATCCATGTGTTCCAGGCCCATGTGTGCGCGCCACACCTCGACGTCCTCGACCATGCGGTCGCACCGGTACGTCGCCGGGTCCGCCGGCAGCGCGGAGTCCCCGGTGCCCCGCAGGTCCAGCAGGGCCAGGCGGCGGTGCGCGGCCAGCCCACCGAGGTCACCGAGGTAGGCGGAGGCACGCATGGGGCCGCCGGGAACGACGGCCAGGGGTTCGCCGGCGCCCCGCAGGTGGTAGGCGAGCCGGGTGCCGTCGGGTGTGGTGAAGGTCGGCATGGTCGTGATCATGTCGGTCGGCCCTGGAGCGGCGCAACGCTTTACCATCCGGGGCGCGTTACCACCCGGCGCGCGGTTTGCCACTCGGGGCGCGCCTTACCACCCGGCGCGAGAGGGCGTCCTACAGGGCGATGGGCCGGTGGGCGAGGAGCTCGTCGACGATGCGTTCGGGTGGGGCGTCCTGCTCGGTCACGCCGAAGGACCGGGGATGGGCGACGTTCACCTCCAGCACCAGCCGGTAGTAGTCCGCGTCGGGATCACCGGTCGCGTATCCGGCCCGCATCCTTCGGACGATCTCGATCAGCTCGTCCCGGGTGATGTCCGGCACCCGTGGCCACGCCGGCCGGGCCGCCTCCAGAGCGAACTCCTCCAGATCGCGCGCCGCCCACCATTCCAGAAAGGCGAACGGGTCGTACGCGTGCCCGGTCGCCGCGTTGAAGGCGTCCACGGCACGGCGCCCGACCTCCTCGTCCTCGCGCAGCAGCGCCTCGATCCGTTCGATCTCCGCGCCCACCTCCGCCAGCCGCTCGGCTGGCACGGGCGGGGGCAGCAGTTCCCTTCGCAGCTCCATGTGCCCATTCTCCGGTGCGAGAGGCGCAGAAAATCTTCGCAGCCCTCTTGCCTGGAGCCGCATGGCCTGAATTACTGACCCCGACGGGTCGACCGAATGATCGGTCGTCCGGTATGTGAGTGCGGCGAGGGAGACGACTCGATGGCGGATGCGACGAACCTGTTCGACGCGGGCGAACGGCTCGGGCCCGGGGAACTGCGGGAACTCCAGCTGGAGCGACTGCGCGCCTCGCTGCGGCATGCCTACGACAACGTGCCGTTCTACCGGGAGTCCTTCGCCAAGGCCGGCGTCCGCCCCGAGGACTGCCGCTCCCTCGCCGATCTCGCTCGTTTCCCCTTCACGACCAAGGCGGACCTCAGGGAGAACTACCCGTACGGGATGTTCGCCGTGCCGCGCGAGCGCATTCGCCGGCTGCACGCCTCCAGCGGCACCACCGGACGCCCCACGGTGGTCGGCTACACGGACAACGACCTTTCCATGTGGGCCGACATGGTGGCGCGGTCGATCCGGGCGGCCGGCGGGCGGCCCGGTGACATCGTGCATGTGGCCTACGGCTATGGGCTGTTCACCGGTGGTCTGGGCGCCCACTATGGTGCCGAGCGCCTGGGCTGTACGGTCGTCCCGGCCTCCGGCGGTATGACGGCCCGGCAGGTGCAGCTGATCCAGGATCTTCAGCCGGCCGTCATCATGGTGACCCCGTCCTACATGCTCACGCTGCTGGACGAGTTCGAGCGGCAGGGCGTGGATCCGCGCGGCACCTCGCTGCGCGTGGGCGTCTTCGGGGCCGAGCCCTGGACCGAGCAGATGCGGCACGAGATCGAGGAGCGGTTCGCGATCGACGCCGTGGACATCTACGGGCTGTCCGAGGTGATCGGCCCTGGTGTGGCGCAGGAGTGCGTGGAGACCAAGGACGGGCTGACGATCTGGGAGGACCACTTCTATCCGGAGGTGGTCGACCCGATCACGGGCGAGGTGCTGCCGGAGGGCGAGCAGGGCGAGCTGGTGTTCACCTCGCTGACCAAGGAGGCCATGCCGATCATCCGCTACCGCACCCGGGACCTCACCCGGCTGCTGCCCGGCACGGCCCGGGCGTTCCGGCGGATGGAGAAGATCACCGGGCGCAGTGACGACATGGTGATCCTGCGCGGGGTCAACCTCTTCCCGACCCAGATGGAGGAGATCGTGCTCCGCACGCCCGGTGTGGCGCCCCACTTCCAGCTCCGGCTGACCCGGGAGGGCCGGCTGGACCGGCTGACCGTCCGGGCCGAGGCCCGCCCGGACGCGGGCCCGGAGGCGCGGGACGCGGCGGCCCGGTCCATCTGCGCGGCCGTCAAGGACGGGATCGGGGTGTCCGTCGACGTGGAGATCGTGGAGCCGGAGTCCCTGGAGCGCTCGGTCGGCAAGATCCGCCGGATCGTGGACCTGCGGCCTCGGGCCTGAGGACAAGGGCCGCCGGGGCCGTGTACGGGTACGGCGGCGAGGGCAGGCCATGGCGCACCCGACCCGGCCGGTCGCCCCGCCCCACCCGCCCCACGTCACGCCAGCCGGCGACCGCCCCGAGAAAGCGGCACTGCGCCGCAGGGTCGGTGGCTGACCGGGGTCGTATCGACGTACCCCGAAACATCGGTGCCGCTCTATACTCCGAACCCATGACGGACACCGCCCCCACCCCGGACCCCGACCTGGTCAACGCGCTGCGGGCGCTGTCCAACCCGATGCGGCTGCAGATGCTGCGCTGGCTGCGCGAGCCCGAGCGGCACTTCCCGATGGAGACGGCCACCGCCGATCCGGCCGAGGTGGGTGTGTGCGTGAGCCACATCCAGGCCAAGGCGGGCCTGGCCCAGTCGACGGTGTCGGCCTATATGGCGGAACTCCAGCGCGCGGGCCTGGTCCGGGCCACCCGCGTGGGCAAGTGGACCCACTACAGGCGGGACGAACAGCGCATAGCCGACCTGGTCGCGGAGCTGGGGCGGTCGCTCTAGCCCACTCGGCATCACCCGTGCCGGCCGCGCCTTGCAATTCATATCGAGAATCTGCGATATTTCGAATCATCGCACCGACCCGACGCGTAGGGAGAGACACGATGGCGGGGAAGAACGGCCTGGACCTCGGCACGTTCGGGATCTACACCTTCGACTTCGAGCACCAGCCGGCCGCGCGGATCCGGGACTCGGTCCAGGAACTGGAGGATCTGGGCTGGCGGGCCGTCTGGATCCCGGAGGCGCTCGGGCGGGACGCGTTCACGCACGCCGGGTTTCTGCTCGCTTCGACGCGGCGGCTAGGGGTCGTGAACGGCATCGCCCGGATCTGGTCCCGGGAGGCGACCTGGGCACACGGTGCCGCTGTGCTGCTCGCGGACGCCTATCCGGGGCGCCATGTGCTCGGTCTGGGCTTCGGCGGGCAGCCTCGCCCGGGAGTCAAGCCCCTCGCCGCGATGGCCGGGTACCTCGACGAGTTGGACGCCATGGAGACGCACAACCCCCGCCCGGCACAGCCCGTCCGGCGCCTGCTGGCCGCCTACGGCCCCAAGATGCTGGAGCTGGCCCGCGACCGCGCCGAGGGGGCCCAGACCTACCACGTGAACACGGCCCACACCGAGCAGGCGCGGGAGATCCTCGGGCCGGACGCCTTCCTGGCCGTCGAGCACGCAGCGCTGTTCGAGACCGACCCGGACCGGGCCCGCGCCCTCGCGCGCGAGCACCTGCACGGCTACCTCGAAACCCCTTACAACCTCGCCAAGTTCCGTCGCCTCGGATACACCGACGACGACCTCACCGGCGGCGGGAGCGACCGGTTCGTGGACGACCTGGTGTTCTGGGGCGACCCGGACACGGTCGTACGGAAGCTGCAGGCGCATGTGGAGGCGGGCGCCGATCACGTCGCCGTGCAGGTGATCGGCGTAGAGCCGGGCGAATCGGCGCTGCCCCAGTGGCGGTTGCTGGCCGACGCCCTGCTGCCGTCGAAGACCGCCGACTGCCTCGGCTAGCCGCTGAAGCGGTCCCTCAGTTCGCGCTTGAGGATCTTCCCGCTGGCGTTGCGCGGCAACTCGTCCACGAACAGCACCCGTTTGGGCGCCTTGAAGGGCGCGAGCTTCTCTTTCACATGGGCGACGAGCTGATCCTCCGTCACCTCGCCGCGCAGCACGACGACCGCCGTGACGGCCTCGATCCACCGCTCGTCGGGCAGTCCGATCACGGCGGCCTCGGCGACCGCCTCATGGGTGTACAGGGCGTCCTCGACCTGGCGTGAAGCCACCAGTACGCCACCGGAGTTGATGACGTCCTTCACACGGTCCACGATCGTGAAGTAGCCGTCGGCGTCGCGCACCGCGAGGTCCCCGGAGTGGAACCAGCCGTCCCGGAAGGCCTCGGCGGTCTCCTCGGCCTTGTCCCAGTAGCCCTCGCACAACTGCGGTGAGCGGTAGACGATCTCTCCGGGCGTGCCGGCGGGCACGTCCTCGCCCTGCTCGTCCACGACCCGTGCGTCCACGAACAGCACGGTCCGTCCGCACGAGTCCAGCCGGCCCGCGTGCTCGTCGGGGCCGAGGACCGTGGCCAGCGGGCCGATCTCGCTCTGCCCGAAGCAGTTGTAGAAGGCGAGCCGCGGCAGGCGCTCGCGCAGCCGCTGCAGCACCGGGACGGGCATGATCGACGCGCCGTAGTAGGCCTTGCGCAGGCCGTCGAGCCGACGGGTGGCGAAGTCGGGCCGGCCCGCCAGCGCGATCCACACCGTGGGCGGCGCGAACAGGCTGTCCACGCGGCCCGCCTCGATCAGGTCGAGCAGCCGGTCCCCGTCGGGCGCGTCCAGGATGATGTTGGTCGCGCCGACGGCGAGGTACGGCAGCAGGAACACATGCATCTGCGCCGAGTGGTACAGCGGCAGCGCGTGCACCGGACGGTCACCGGCGCTCAGATCCAGGGCGGTGATCGCGCTCAGGTACTCGTGCACGAGGGCCCGGTGGGTCATCATCGCGCCCTTGGGCAGGGCGGTCGTACCGGAGGTGTACAGCAGCTGCACCAGGTCCTCGGCGCGCGGTTCGGGCCCGTCGTACGACGGTGCGTCCGCCAGCCGGGCGAGCAGCGAGCCCTCGGTGTCCCTGAGCGGCAACACCCGTACGCCGTCCGGGAGCCGGCCGGCCAGGTCCGGGTCGGCGAGGACGAGGGTGCTGCCGGACTGGCCGACGAGGTAGGCCAGGTCGTCCCCGGTGAGGTTCTGGTTGACCGGCACATGGACCAGGCCCGCACGGGCGCAGGCCAGGAAGCCGATCAGGTAGGCGTCGGAGTTGTGGCCGTAGGCGCCGACCCGGTCGCCGGGTGCGAGGCCCTCCGCGAGCAGCACCGAGGCCGCGCGGGAGACGGCGTCGTCGAGATCCTCGTACGTCCAGCGGCGCTCGCCGTACTCCACCGCGCGGCGGGCCGGGGTGCGCCGGGCGCTGCGGCGCAGCACCCCGTCGACCGTGCTGCCGTGTCCCTGCGTCATGGCTCATGATCCTGGGTCCGCCGCGGAGACAGGTCAAGGTCCCCGCAGGCGCAGGCCACATGCGTTTTTGCTTCCGCGTGCCCCCGTGCGCCCCTTTGGAGAATGGATTCGGAAAACCGATCAGCGCTGACCCTGGGCAGGACATGTCTCGGACGCGAAGTCCGCAGCAGTTCACACATTTCACGTCTCACGTCGAGCGGGAGGCATCCATGAGCCGTGCTGTGCCTGCACAGAAACGAACCTGGAGGACGGGTACTGCTCCCGGCATATTCCCCGTCCTCGGCCACGGTATCGCCTTATACCGTCGGCCGCTGGCGTTTCTGAATTCTTTGCCCGCGCACGGAGATCTGGTCGAGATACGGCTGGGCCCCCAGCACGCCTGGATGGTGTGCCACCCGGAGCTCACCCACGAGGTGCTCATGGATCCGCACACCTTCGACAAGGGGGGCCCGCTGTACGACAGGCTCGGCAAGCTGATGGGAGACGGTCTCGTCACCTGCCGCCAGCCGGCGCACCGGAACAAGCGCAGGCTTCTGCAACCCGGCTTCCGCCCGTCCTACGTCGCCCACTACACGGACCTCGTCACCGAGGAGGCCGAGGCGGTGTGCCAGGCCTGGCCGGCGGGCCGGACGGTTCCCGTCACCGAGGCGATGATGACCCTCACGACCCGCGTGATCAGCCGGGTCCTGCTCTCCGACTCACTGGACGACACGACGACCGCCGAGGTGCGGGACTGTCTCACGGACGTCGTCCGTGGCCTGTTCGTCCGCACGGTCGTACCGATCGACGCCCTGTTCCGCCTCCCCACACCGGCCAACCGCCGCTACCGGCACGCGCTGTCGCGTCTGCACGCGGTCATCGACGCGGCGATCGCGGAGCGCCGCCGGGGCGCCGACCGCGACGACGTGCTGGGAACGCTGCTGACGGCCGCGCGCGGCGACGGCGAAGCGGCGGCGATCACCGACCAGGAGGTCCACGACCACCTGATCACGCTGCTCCTCACGGGCGTCGAGGCCCCGGCGCTGTGTCTGGCCGACGCCTTCAGCCTGCTGGCCCGCCATCCGGAGGCGGAGCGCCGCCTGCACGCCGAGCTCGACGCCGTCCTCCCCGGAGGCCGACGGCCCGGCCCCGAGGATCTGCCGCACCTCGTCTACACCCGGTGCGTCGTCTCCGAGACGCTGCGCCACTCGTCCCCCGGCTGGCTCTTCACCCGCGTCGCCACCAGGGACACCGAACTCGCCGGGAGCCGTCTGCCCGAGGGAGCCACCGTTCTGTACAGCCCGTACCTCCTGCACCACGATCCCACGTCGTTCCCCGACCCCGAACGTTTCGACCCCGACCGCTGGTTGCCGGGGAAGCCCACCACCGAACAGCGCCGCGCGCTGATGCCGTTCTCCGCGGGCAACCGCAAATGCCTCGGCGACGAGTTCGCCATGGTGGAGGCCACGCTGGCACTCGCGACCCTCGCCGGCCGACGGCGCCTGCGCCATCTGCCCGGGTACGTCGAGCGGGCACCGCGCCCCGCGATCACGCTGGGCCCGCGTTCGCTGGTGATGGCCTGCGAGGCCCGTTCACCCATGCCTTCGGGCGCATCGGACTCCCGAACGGCAGGTGACCCCGTTGTCGACAACGCATGAGGAAATCGCGGTCGCCGTACCGGACGCAATTCCGGTCTCCACCCTCAGGGACCTGATCGACAGCCACCTGCACATGCCCTTCCCGTTCCAGCGCAACTCCCATGAATCCGAAGCCGCGGCCGGCGTCGACGCATGGCTGAGTGCGTGGGGGCTGACCGGCGAACCGGGTGTGGCGGCGATGATCGTCCGCACTCGGCCCGCGGAACTCGCGTCGTATACCAGCGCCACCGTGGATTCCGGTCTGCTCCAGATCGTGGCGAACCAGATCGCCTATCAATTCGTCTTCGACGACCGGGCGGAAGAACTCGGTCGGCGCTCTCCGGGTGGGCTACTGCCGATGCTGTGCGAGAGCATCGAGATTCTGCGGGACTGCCGACCGCCCAGCACTCCCCTGGGAGCGGCCCTGGCCGATCTGCACCGACAGGTCGAGGAGCGGTGCACCCCCGCGCAGGCCGTGCGATGGGCCTGGCAGAGCCGTGAATACGTGCACGGCCTATTGTACGAAGCCGTGGCCCAGGCCGAGCCCTTCCTGCTGCGGACCGGCGACTGCACCTCCATACGGGCGCTGACCGCGGGCGTAGAGCCGTTCTACCCCCTGTACGAGGCCGCCCAGCCACGCGAGCTGTCCCCTGCCGAACTCCACGACCCCGTGCTACGGCGACTGGCCCGGCTGTCGGCCGACGCGGCGGTGTGGACGGCCGACCTGTTCTCGGCGGTGAAAGAACAGCGTGCGGGGGAAATGATCAATCTGGCCCTGGCCCGTCGGCGCGAGCACCGGTGCTCTCTGCAGGCCGCCGTCCTCCTGGCCGTCCAAGAGATCAACGCGACGATCGAGGAGTTCCAGAAGCTCTACGCGGAGATCGAACCGGAGTTGAGCCATGCCGCAGTGGGCTACGTGGAGGCCATGATCGGCTGGATCCGCGGGTGTTATCACTGGTCCCGCACCGTGCCACGCTACGCGGACGTGGCGTCGGTGCCCGCCGCGCCGTAGCCCGATCAGATCCCATACCCGGCATACGGGCATTATCCCATCCACAGCCAATGATTCACCTTATGGAGTCCAATCCCTCCAGGCCCACCTTCACGAGGCGTACGCTCGGCTCCCCGGCCGAACGACAGAAGGCGGTACGGCACATGGCGGTGAAGCCGCGGCAACCGATCATGACGCAACGCGCGTTGATCGAGCGCCGACGGGAACTTCAGGCCCTCGATTCCGCGTTCCGGGAGCTGCGGCGCACCGCCGACGGCTTGCCGCGAGCGAGGCGCAGGGGACTGCTCGCCTTCACCGGGCCGGCCGGACTGGGCAAGACGGCACTCATCACGGAAGCACGCGCCCGGGCCGCGGCCCATGGATTCACCGTGTTGTCGGGCAGGGGCGGGGAGACGGAACAGGGGTCGGCCTTCCGCGTGGTACGCCAGTTGGTGCAGCCGTCGCTGGCGAGGATGGACGAGACGGAGCTCCGCGCCTTCCTGGGAAGTTGGTACGACATCGTCGCCGCCGTGCTCGGTCTCGAGGCGAGGGGCCCAGGTCCTGCGCCGGACAGGACGGGGGTCCGCGAAGGCCTCGACTGGGTCATGACACGCCTTGCGGTGAGGAAGGCGCCCGTCGTCCTGCTCCTGGACGATCTGCACTGGGCCGACGCCGAGTCCCTCAGCTGGCTCGACTCCTTCGCGTCACGCGTCGAGGACCTTCCGCTGCTCGTCGTGGTCGCCTACCGGCCCGACGAGCTGCCGTCCGAAGCGGGCCAACTCCGCACGCTCGTGGGACACCGCGGAGACCGCCCGTACGACCTGGCGCTGCTCACCGCCGACGGCGTGGCGCGGATCGTGAGGAACGAGCTGGGTGACGCGGCCGGGGACCGGTTCTGCAAGGAATGCTGGTCGGCCACCGGCGGGAGCCCCTTCGAAGCGGTGGAGCTCGCCATCGGACTCGCCGAGCGGAAACTGAGCGGCACCGAGGACGACCTGCCCGCGATGCGGGAGCTCGCCGCCGCGATCAAGGGCCCCGGGCTGATCGATCGTCTGGAACGCCTCGACACGGCGACCGTCCGCTTCGCGCACACCGCGGCCGTACTGGGTTCGCCCTTCTCACCGCAGCTCGCCGCGACCATCGCGGTGCTCGGCGAGGAAGCCGCGGCCGAGGCGACCCAGAAGCTGCGCCAGGCCCGGATCCTGGCCGACGGCCACGGCCCCGAGGGTGAGCTCGAGTTCGTTCACCCGCTGATCGCCACGACGATCTACCGGTCCATCCGCACGGCGTTCCGGGCCGGCCTGCACAACATCGCCGCACAGGCCGTCCTGGCGGCGGGATACGGGCCCACGGCCGCCGCCCGGCATCTGCTGGAGGTGCCCTGCGAGGGCAGGCCCGAGGCGGTCGCATGTCTGCGCGAGGCCGCTCGCGAGTACCTGCGCGCCGGAGCGACCGAGGCTGCCCGGCGGCTGCTCACCCGCGCGCTGCAGGAGCCGCCTCTGCCAGAGGACCGGGCCGCGGTCCTTCACGAACTCGCATGCGCCACATTCCTGATCGAGCCCACGGCCACGGTGAGGCATCTCCGCCAGGCGCTGGCGCAGCCCGACATCGACCCCGATCTGCGCGCCTCCATCGTCTATCGGCTGACGACGGCTCTGGCCCACACCGATCAGCTGGCCGAGGCCGTGGCCGTGGCCGCCGAGGAGGTGAAGCAGGCCACGGATCCGCGCGTCCGACTGCGCATGCAGGCCGATCAGTTCGTCTGGAGCATGGTCCGCACCGACGACCCCGACTCGCCCGCCCGCTCCCGGACACTGGCGCGTCTGGCCGGACAGTTGCCCGGTCGCAGTCTGGAGGAGCGCTACATCCTGGGGCTGCGGGCCTGGGACGCCGTCAAGCGCGGCGAACCCCGGCAGACCACGCTCGCGTATGCCGAGAAGGCCCTGCGGGGCGGCATGAGCTGGACCGACGAAACGCGGGGTTTCGAGGTGCCGCTCTCGGTCGCCCTGGTGTTCGTGTACGGCGACCAGCCGCGACGGGCCGAGGAGTTGTTCAGCAAGGGCGTCGCCGAATGCGTGGCCAAGGGCTGGCACGGCTCCCACCTGGCCTTCGGCCAGACCATCGCCGGCTACGTCCGCTACCGCCGCGGCTGCCTCGCCGAAGCCGAGGACCTCGTACGGGAAGGTCTGCGCATCGCCGACAAGGTGGAAGGCGTCGTGGCCGCCCAGTTGTTCGGCGTCAGCATTCTCATCAAGACGCTGCTCGCCCGTGGCCGCATCACCGAGGCACGCGCACTCGCCGACGAGCACCGCTTCGGTGAGATGACTCCGAACGCCGTCATCTATCCCGATCCCCGCACCGTGTACGCGGAACTGCTCCTGGCGGAGGGACGGCACGCCGAAGCCGCGCCGCTGCTGTCCTCGGTCGGGGACTGGCTGGACGGGCGGGCCTGGCGGAACCCGGCCTGGTGCCCGTGGCAGCTGCACCTCGCCTCCGCGCTCGCCCCCACCGCCCCGGACGATGCGGTCGGCCACGCCCTGGACGCTGTGAAGCGCGCGCGGGACTTCGGCGCCGCGTCCACCATCGGTCAGGCCCTGCACACCCTCGCCGAGGTGACCGGCGGGCCGGCGGTACTCGACCTGTACGCGGAGGCCGTCGGTCACCTGGAGCAGTCGCCCGCCGCCTACGAGCTCGCCCGCGCCCAGATCGGCCATGGCACCGCGCTGTCCCGCAACGGGCGGCTGCAGGGGGCCGCCGACCGTCTCTACCAAGGCCTGGAAGGCGCCGTCCACTGCGGGGCGGAGGCACTGGCCGCCCGGGCCAGGGCAGAGCTCTCGGCGGCGGGACTGCGCCCGCTGCCGCTGCGGTATGCGCAGCCGGACACCCTGACCGCTCGGGAACGCCGTACCGCCGAACTGTCCGCCCAGGAACACCCGGTGGCGTTGATCGCCAAGGAGATGCACCTCACCGAGCAGGGCGTGCGGCAATTGCTGTCCAGCGTGTACCGCAAGGTCGGCACCGACGCCGCGGGACTCGCCGGGTTCCTGGAGACCGGAACTCACCCTCGCCCGTGAAGCCGTCGGCCCCGGCCCCGTGTCAGGCCCTGGTCACACCGGCCGCGTGCGCCCCTCCCAGTACGGGTCCCGCAACCGCCGCTTGTAGAGCTTGCCGTTGGGGTCGCGGGGCATTTCGGCGATGAAGTCGACGCTCTTGGGCCGCTTGTAGCCGGCGAGCCGCTCGGCGCAGTGGTCGAGGAGGGCGGCGGCGAGGGCCGGGCCCGGCTCGTGGCCTGGGGCCGGTTCGACCACGGCCTTGACCTCCTCGCCCCAGTCGTCGTGCGGGATGCCGAAGGTGGCCGCGTCGGCGACGGCCGGGTGGGACAACAGCACCGACTCGATCTCGGCGGGGTAGATGTTGACCCCGCCGGAGATGATCATGTCGATCTTGCGGTCGCGGAGGAAGAGATAGCCGTCCTCGTCGAGGTAGCCGAGGTCGCCGACGGTGAAGAAGTCGCCGATGCGGTTCTTGCGGGTCTTGGCCTCGTCCTTGTGGTACGAGAAGCCGCCGGTGGTCATCTTCATGTAGACCGTACCGAGTCGGCCGGGCGGGAGCCGGTTGCCGTCGTCGTCGAAGACCGCCAGTTCGCTGATGGGCCAGGCCTTGCCGACCGTACCGGGCTTCTTCAGCCAGTCCTCGGCGGTGGCGAAGGCGCCGCCGCCCTCGCTGGCCGCGTAGTACTCCTCCACACAGTGCCCCCACCAGTCGATCATGGCCCGCTTGACGTGGTCCGGGCAGGGGGCGGCGCCGTGGATGGCGTGCCGCATGGACGAGACGTCGTAGCGGGCCTTCACCTCGCCCGGGAGGGCCAGCAGGCGATGGAACTGGGTCGGGACCATATGGGTGTGCGTGCACCGGTGGGTGTCGATGAGGCGGAGCATCTCCTCCGGGGTCCACCTGTCCATCAGGACCAGGCGGTGGCCGATGTGCAGGGACGCGCCCGAGAACTGCAGGACGGCCGTGTGGTAGAGCGGTGAGCAGACGAGGTGGACGTTGTCGTCGAACGGCTTGATGCCGAAGATCCCGAGGAAGCCGCCCAGGTAGGCCTCCTCGGGGGCCTTGCCGGGCAGCGGGCGGCGGATCCCGCGCGGGCGTCCCGTCGTACCGGAGGTGTAGTTCATGACCCAGCCGAGTTCCCGGCCTTCGGGCGCGAACTCCGGTTCTCCGTCGAGTAGTTGGGCGTACGGTCGAAAGCCGTGGGCCTCGCCGACCGCGTACCGGTGGGTGGCGGGCAGTCCCGCCTCGTCGGCGGCGGAGCGCGCGGCGGCGGCGAACCGCTCGTGGGCGATGAGCACCTTGGCGCCGGAGTCGGCGACGATCCAGGCGATCTCGGGGCCGACGAGGTGGTGGTTGACCGGGACCAGATAGAGGCCGGCCTGGGTGGCGGCCAGGTAGGCGGTGACGAACTCGACGCCGTTGGGCAGGACGACGGCGAAGGCGTCGCCGCGTTCCAGGCCGGCCGCGCGCAGCCCGTGGACGAGCCGGTTGGCGGCGCCGAGCAGTCGTCCGGCGGTCCACTCCTCGCCGTCGGGGGCGACGAGAACCGGGCGGTCGGGGTTCTGCGCGGCCTGCGCCCAGAATCCGGCGGGGGGTGTGCTCACGACTGGCCGCTCCTTCCGGCGATGCGGTTGATGCGGTCCACGGCCTTCTCGAAGCCGCGGGTGAGGTCGTCGAAGACGGCCTGGACGCTGCGTTCGCTGCTCATCCGGCCGACGATCTGCCCGACCGGCGTACCGAGCAGCGGTTCGACCTCGTACTTCTGGATCCGGGAGACCGCCTCGGCCACGAGCAGCCCCTGCAGCGGCATGGGCAGGGTGCCGGGTCCGGCCGGGTCGTCCCAGGCGTCGGTCCACTCGGTACGGAGCTGGCGTGCGGGCTTGCCCGTGAGGGCGCGGGAGCGGACGGTGTCGCCGGACCCGGCGGCGAGCAGTTTGCGGGTTAGGGCGGGCGCGTGCAGGTCCGCTTCCGTGGTGGTCAGCCATAGAGAGCCCAGCCACACACCCTGTGCGCCGAGTGTGAGGGCCGCCGCCGCCTGCTGTCCGCTGCCGATGCCGCCAGCGGCCAGGACGGGTAGCGGGTCGACGGCCTCCACGATCTCGGGGGTGAGCACCATGGTGGCGATCTCGCCGGTGTGGCCGCCCGCCTCGTAGCCCTGGGCGACGACGATGTCGATGCCCGCCTCCTGATGCTTGCGGGCGTGCCGGGCGCTGCCCGCGAGCGCGGCGACCCGCACGCCCCGGTCATGGGCGCGGGCGACGACGTCGGCGGGCGGGGAGCCGAGGGCGTTGGCCAGCAGCTTGATCGGATAGTCGAAGGCGACGTCGAGCTGGGTGCGGGCGACCTGCTCCATCCAGCCGGTGATACGCCACCCGGACGCCTCGCCCTCGGCCAGCTCGGGGACGCCGTACTGGGCGAGGGTGTCCCGCACGAACTGCCGGTGCCCCTCCGGGATCATCGCCTCGACGTCCGCCTCGGTCACGCCCTCGACCTTCTTCGCCGGCATGACGACATCCAGTCCGTAGGGCCGGCCATCGGCGTGCGCGTCGAGCCAGTCGAGGTCGCGTTTGAGGTCGCCGGGGGCGGTGTAGCGGACCGCGCCGAGCACGCCGAAGCCGCCGGCCCGGCTGATGGCCGCGGCGACGGCGGGGAACGGCGTGAAGCCGAAGACGGCGTGCTCGACTCCCAGTTTCTTGCTCAGCTCCGTCTGCATGGGCGCAGGATGCCGCAGCGGGCCGGACGACGGAAGAGCTTTTCTGACGTCCCGTCAGATTCTTTGCGGGCTTTGGGCGCCGGTTACACGGTGGCCTCCAGTACGGCCATCGCCGCGTTGTGCCCCGGCACCCCGCTCACCCCTCCCCCGCGCACCGCGCCCGCGCCGCACAGCAGGACGTTCGCGTGCCGGGTCTCCACTCCCCAACGGCCCGTGCCCTCCTGGGCGTAGGGCCACGACAGGGCCCGGTGGAAGATGTTGCCGCCGGGCAGCCTGAGGTCCCTCTCCAGATCGAGCGGGGTCTTCGCCTCGATGCAGGGGCGGCCGTCCGCGTCGGTGGCCAGGCAGTCGGCGAGGGGTTCGGCGAGGTGGGCGTCGAGCTGGGCGAGGGTGGACTTCAGCAGTTCCTCGCGTACGGCGTCGTTGTCCCGGTCGAAGAGGCGGGCCGGCGTGTGCAGGCCGAACAGGGTGAGGGTCTGGTAGCCGCGCTCGGCGAGGTCGGGGCCGAGGATGGTGGGGTCGGTCAGGGAGTGGCAGTAGATCTCCGAGGGCGGCACGGCGGGCAGTTCACCGGCGGCGGCCTGGGCGTGGGCGGTGGCGAGCTGCCGGTAGCCCTCGGCGATGTGGAAGGTGCCGGCGAAGGCCTCCCGCGGGTCGACGGCCGGGTCGCGCAGCTCGGGCAACCGGGTGAGCAGCATGTTGACCTTGAGCTGGGCGCCCTCGGCGGGCTCGGGTGACGGGTCGCCGGTGAGGGCGGCCAGTTCCTGCGGGGAGGCGTTCACCAGGACGTGCCGGGCGGCGGCGACGCCCTCGCCGTCGGCCGTGCGGTAGGTGACCTCGGCGGTGTGTCCGTCGGTGGCGATCCGGACCGCCTCGTGCCCCGTCGCGAGGACCGCGCCCGCCGAGCGGGCCGCGGCGGCCAGGGCGTCGGTGAGGGCGCCCATGCCGCCGACGGGCACGTCCCAGGCACCGGTGCCGCCGCCGATGACGTGGTAGAGGAAGCAGCGGTTCTGCGCGAGGGAGGGGTCGTGGGCGTCGGCGAAGGTACCGATCAGGGCGTCGGTGAGCACCACGCCCCGGACCAGGTCGTCCGCGAAGTTCTCCTCGACGGCGACGCCGATCGGCTCCTCGAACAGGGCCCGCCAGGCGGTCTCGTCGTCGATGCGGTGGCGCAGCTCGTCGCGAGTGGGCAGGGGCTCGGTGAGGGTCGGGAAGACGCGTTCGGCGACGCGCGTGGTCATGCCGTAGAAGCGCTGCCAGGCCTCGTACTCGTGCTCGCCGCCGGTCAGCCGGGCGAAGGCCTCCCGGGTGCGCTGCTCGCCGCCGCCGACGAGGAGTCCCATGGGCCGGCCGTCCCGTTCCGCCGGGGTGTACGAGGAGATGGTGCGCGAGCGGACGCGGAACTCCAGGCCGAGGTCGCGCACGATCTTCTGCGGCAGCAGGCTGACCAGGTACGAGTAGCGCGACAGCCGGGCGTCGACGCCGGCGAAGGGGCGGGTGGAGATCGCGGCGCCGCCGGTGTGGTCCAGCCGCTCCAGCACCAGCACCGAACGGCCGGCCCGGGCCAGGTAGGCGGCGGCGACCAGGCCGTTGTGTCCTCCGCCGACGATGACGGCGTCGTATGTGCGGGTGTGCTCGTTCGCAGGCATGGTTCTTCGTAACACGTGATGATCCATTGCGGCCAGAGGTGTGCCCCGGCCGGGGGGCGGGTGGGCTCGGGCGGGGCGGGTGGCATCGGCTGGAGTCCGGGTGGCGTCCAGCCGGGGCCGGATGGCAACGGGCGAGGTCATGCGTCCTCCTCAGGCCCCGCCGGTCGCATGCCGCCGGCGGATCACCGCGACCCTGCGGTACAGCTCGCCGGCCTCGGTGCCCCGGCCGAGGCGCTCCAGGCAGTGGGCCTCGTCGCCGCGCGCGGCGAGTGTGTCGGGGTGGTCCGGGCCGAGGGTCTGCTCATGGGTGGCGGCGACGTGCCGGTACTCGGTGAGGGCTTCGGCCCAGCGGCCGAGCCAGCCGAGGGCGACCGCGATCTCGCGGCGGCTGACGAGGGTGTCGGGGTGGGCGGGCCCGAGGACCTGCTCGCGGAGCAGACAGACGTCGCGGGCCTCGGTCAGGGCGTCCTGCCAGCGGCCGAGCCGGCCGAGGTTGACCCCGAGGCCGTGCCGGGCGCGCAGGGTCTCGGGGTGGGTGGGGCCCTGGACGCGGGTGCGGTCCACGATCAGTTCGCGGTACAGGCGCAGGGCGTCCGCGCCGCGGCCGAGGCGGCCGAGGCTGAGGGCGGTCTCGTAGCGGGCGGCGAGGGTGTCGGGATGGTCGGCGCCGAGCACGCGCGCTCTGGCCCCGGCGACCTCGCGGTAGATGTGCAGCGCCTCCTCCCAGCGGCCCGACTGCCCCTGGGCGTAGGCGACTTCGCAGCGCGAGACCAGGGTGTCCGGATGGTCGGCGCCGAGCACCCGGGCCCGGGCGGTGGCCACCTCCAGCGCCGTACGGCAGGCGTCGTCCGGGCGGCCGAGCCGGCCGAGGATACAGGCGAGGTTGTGGCGGCAGCGCAGGGTGTCGGGGTGGTCGGGGCCCATGGTGCGCACCCGGGCGGCCAGCACCTCCGCGTACACCTGGTGGGCCTCGAAGTGGCGACCCAGCCGGCCCAGCGCGTAGGCCGTCTCCTGGCGGGCGGCGAGGGTGTCGGGATGGTCGGCGCCGAGCACGCGCGCTCTGGCCCCGGCGACGTCCGTGTAGGCGGCCAGTGCCTCGGGGACCTGGCCGGCGCGGACGAGGGCGAAGGCCGCCTCGTAGCGGCTGGCCAGGGTCTCGGGGTGGTCTGGGCCGAGGCGGGCGGCCCGCTCGGCGGCCACGGCCCGGTGCGCCTCGCCCGCCTCGGCCCATCGGCCGAGCCCGGCGAGCCGGACGGCCTCGCGGTGCCGTGCGCTGCGCTCCGCGGGTCGTGCCGTGCGCTCCACGGGGGGTGCCGGTACGGGCCGTCGGGCCTCCGTGGGGCCGTTGTGGCTGGTCGCGCAGTTCTCCGCGCCGCTTTGGGGTGCCGCAGCCCACCGGCACGACAGCATCGCCCCCGAGACCGGCGGCAGCGCGCCGAGACCGGTGCCGAGCGCCTTGGGGCCGGTGGTCATGCCGTGGGTCCAGGCCGGCGACCGGCTCCTGCCCCCCGTCTCCGGGGGCGCCGGCCCGACGGCCCCAGGCAGAGCGCCCGTTGTGCGCCCGCGCCGGAGTCGCCGGACCAACTCTCTTGCGTCGTACGGCCGTTCCTCGGGCCGTTTGGCCAGCAGGTCGAGGATGATCCGCTCGAGGTGGCCGGGCAGTTCCGGGCGGTGTTCGCGTGGGGGCCGGGGTGGGGTGTCGCGGTGGCCGATGAGGATCGCCCAGGCGTCCTCCAGGTCGAACGGCGGTGTGCCGGTGGCGATTTCGTACAGTACGCAGCCCAGCGAGTACAGGCCGCTGCGCTGGTCCACGGCGTCGCCGCCGATCTGTTCCGGGGACATGTAGTGCGGGGTGCCCAGCGCGACGCCGGTGCCGGTCAGCCGGGCGGTGAAGCCGATGTCGTGGCCGAAGCGGGCGATGCCGAAGTCGCAGATCTTGACGGTCCCGTCGGTCAGCCGGACAACGTTGGCGGGTTTCAAGTCACGGTGGACGACGCCCTGTTGATGGGTGTAGGCGAGTGCGGCGGCGACCTGTGCGGCGATGTCCTCCACATCCGCCACCGGCAGCGGATGGCCCTTGTTGTCCTGCAGCAGCCGGCTGAGGTCGCGGCCCTCCAGGAACTCCATCACCAGATACGGGACCCCGTCGGACTCGCCGAAGTCGTGGACGACGGTCACCCCGCGGTGCGAGAGGCCGGCGGCCACCCGGGCCTCGCGGCGGAAGCGCTCGCGCAGGACACGGGCGAGGGACGGATCGTGGTACGGGCCGAGCGGTTTGAGGCACTTCACGGCGACCTGCCGGCCGAGGGACTCGTCCCGGGCCCGCCACACCTCGCCCATCCCGCCCCGCCCGATCAGGTCGAGCAGCCGGTACCGGCCCTGAACCAGCCTGTTCTCCCCCATAGCGATCCGCCGCCCCCGTCGCCGTCCGCCCTGCCGCCGGGAGGCCGGCTCGGGACCGCACCCCACCGCGCCGGCCCGATCCGCACCACACCCCCTGCTCGTCCAGTATGGCGGCCTATCGCCCGACTTTGTACGGTGCCGGACGCGCTTGAGGTCCGAGCCGCGCCATGGCCCGCAGGATGTGTTTGGGCGGCAGTTGCCAGCGCACACGTGCGGGAACGCACCGCAGCAGCACGCCCGTTGCCCGCAGCCCACGGGTGACGACGGCGGGTGCGGGGGCCGGTCTGCCGTACAGCTCATGGGCGTACGGCGGCAGAGCGGCGTACGCCAGGTGTGCCACGCGCCGCCACAGCACCTCGCGCGCCGGGACCAGAAGGGGATGCGTCGGAGGCCGGAGCAGGAAGTCGTCCACTTCACGTGCCTCGGGTCCCGCCGCCAGCTCCGGCCGCACCTTCTCGAAGTACGCGGCGAGTTGGTCCCGGCTCGCCGGTACGGTCTCCGGGTCGAGCCCCACCAGGCGTGCGCTGATCCGGTGTTCGGCTATGTACCGGTCTGCCTGGGCGTCGGTGAGCGGGAAGCCTGAGCGGCGCAGTACGTGCAGATAGGAGTCGATCTCCGCGCAGTGCACCCAGAGCAGCAGCCCGGGTTCGTCGACGCCGTACCGCTCGCCGGTGTCCGGGTCGGTGGCCGACAGCATGCTGTGGATCTTCCGCACCCGGGCGCCGGCCCGCTCAGCGGCCTCGGTCGTGCCGTACGTCGTCGTCCCGACGAAGTTCGCGGTGCGCATCAGCCGGCCCCAGGCGTCGTGCCGGAAGTCGGAGTTCTGAATGACGCCGCGGACCGCGCGCGGGTGCAGGGCCTGGAGGTACAGCGCGCGGACGCCGGCGACCCACATCATGGGGTCGCCGTGCATCTGCCAGGTCACGGAGTTCGGCGTGAACAACCCGGGATCGCCCATGCCCGCAGTGTGACCAGGATTGCTGGTCGGCACCAGGCCCACGTTCACGACCTGCACCGATGCCCTGGCCGCCAGGTACGCCGGACCCGGAGTCGAGCGCTCGCCGGCTGAAGACCATGCGCCCGCGGAAGGCCGTGCGCGCCGCGCGCGCCACCACCCTGACGACGCCCGCCGCGCCGAGGACGCCGGCGTGGACGGCATCTACTGCTCCAACCACGGCGGCCGACAGGCCAACGGCGGACTGCCCGCCCTGGACGCCCTACCTGCCGTGGTCGAAGCCGCCGACGGCCTGCCTGTTCTGTTCGACTCCGGCGTCCGCACGGGAGCCGACGTCATCAGGGCCATCGCCCTGGGCGCCACAGCCGTAGGCGTCGGCCGCCCCTACGCGTACGGCCTGGCCCTGGACGGTGCCGACAGCATCGTCCACGTCCTGCGCTCCCTGCTTGCCGAAGCCGACCTCGTCATGGCCGTCGACGGCTACCCCACCCTCGCCGACCTTGCGCCCGGCACCCTCCGCCGCATCCGCTGACCCGAGACGATCCGTACGTGCCCGGCTGGTCGCCTCCCTATTTCGCGTGGCACCGCAGCGGCGGATGATGCGGCACTCCACTCCGACCGCCGTCAGCTTCACGACGCCATGACGACAACACGGACTCAAAGCCAGTAAATGCCGTGCGACTTCGCCGTTTCGGTGGCGGCTTCCTGCCGGTTGGCGGAAGTCCGCCACCCTGCTCATCTTGTGGCGGCTTTTCCGGGTTGAAAGATTCCCCGCAGCGTGGGCGCTGTTCGGGGGCAGCGCCTTGTCTTTGCTTTCCCCGAGTTCGTTTGTAGGAAGTGGAGCGCCCATGAAACGGCGGAGAAGAGCGATCGCTCGCACCCTCGCCACCATAGCCAGCGCGGCCGTACTGCTCGCCACACCCGTGCAGTACGCGGCGGCCACCGGAGCGCAGACCTCTGTGGCCGATTCCGGCGCGAAAGGTACGTCTTCGGGGGGCGCGTTGCCCGGCACACCCGGGTCCTCGGCGCTCGGTCCGTGGCGCTCGTTCCTGAAGCCCACGCCCGCGCAGTCGGCGAAGAACGACCCGCGCCAGGTCCTTGTGGTACTTGGCTCGGCCACAGTGACCGGCAAGTCGCTGGGCAAGCACCGAAATCTGCAGGTCCGTACCCCGTTGACCTCGGACAGCGCGGTCAACACCGCGCTCCACCGGGCCCACGCGGTATCGATGAGGCCTCTGGTACCGGGTCTCACGGCGGCCCAGGCCCGGCAGTTGCACTCAGCCGCCCAGGCGAAGCTGGGCTCCGCGGCGATCGACCTGTCCAAGATCCAGGTCGTCCAACTGGCCAACGGCGACGCCTCGGCGGCTGCCCGGGCGCTGGCCGCCACACCCGGTGTCGTCTACGCCGAGCCCGACCGGACCGTCTCCCCCATGAACACCGGCGCCGTGCCGCTTCCCTCCTCAGCGGGCGCCACAGCGGGGAAGGCCGGCTCGTCGGCCAGGGGGCAGGACAGCGGTGCGACCGACTCCGACGGTGTGCCCGGCAACGCGGCTCTCGGCACCTCGCTGCAGAGCTTCCTCAACGCCGGTGGCGTCGATGCGACAGGCGCCTACAGCCTGCTGAAGCAGAAGTTCCACCAGCTGCCCGGCGCCGGTGAGACCATCACCAACGTCTCGGTCGGCGACCTCACCGATGAGTCGACGCCGCACCTGGGCACAACCGGGCCGACGACCGTCGTCCAGAACGGCCAGCGGTACCTGGACATCCCCACGATGCCCTTGATCCCCACCTACACCGCGGACGCGACCGGAGCCCTCGACCCGACCGGCTCGACCCAGGGGCAGGACACCGCGCTGGGTGAGGTGCTGCTGGACTTCTCCGTGATGGCACCGCTGCCTCACGACCTGCAGCGCCCGGGCATGCAGGGCAGCGGGGACTCCGACGTCCTGGGCATCGCCCCGGGGGCCGACTACCGGCTCGTCGTCCCGCAGCAGCCGACGTTCAGTCAGATAGCGGTGGCTCTGCTGGCCGCGGCCCGGCAGCAGCCGCGGCCCGATGTGATCACCGCCAGCCTGGGCTACGGCACCGACGCCTACGGGATCGCCGGCCGCTACCTGGAGGACGACCCGGTCCAGCAGTCCGTGATCGCGTCGATCGTCAAGCAGTACGGCATCACCGTAGTGGTGTCGTCGAACGATGGGACCCGGCTGTTCACCAACGCGGCCGTCGGGCCCGACGGCGGCAGCACCGCCACCGACGTCACGCGCAAGGCCGCCGACGCCACCAGGATCGACGACGACCAGCTGTCGACCACACCCAGCAAGGTGCTGGACTCCGGCGCGATCGCCGCGGGCGGCAGCACGACCGACGACACGTTGTCCGTCCCGGCGCAGAACGGCGGAGCTGCGTCGGCCAACGGGACCTGGGCGACCACCAGGCTCAACGGTTCCGGGGTCTTCTCCTCGGGATTCGGCACGCGCGTGGACGTCTCGGCGCCCAGTGACGCCATCCCCGCCTTCGAGCACCGGGGCCGGACCGCACAGTCGGTGACGGAGGTCCTCAACGGCGGCACCTCGGCGTCCGCGCCCGAGATCGCGGCCGCCGCCGCGGTCGTGCTGCAGGCCGCACGGCTGACCGGGCAGCACCCGTCGCCCCAGGACGTCCGTTCGCTGCTGGAGCGCACCGGCCGTGCCGTACCGACTGCGCCGCAGATCGACCAGCCGCTGCACGTCGGTCCGCAGCTCGACGTCACCGCCGCGGTACAGGCGGTCCTGGACCAGGCAGACGGCAGCCGTGCCACCACGGGTACACCCCGGATCGTCCGGCTCTCGGTGGCGCATCGCCAGACCATCGGCGGGCTCGGTGGCTCCTACGTGGAGGCCACCGACCCCGGGCGCATCGACCTGGCCGGACCGGGCACGGGCGCCGGCGCCACCGGTGAAGGCCTGGTGGGGCCGGTGACAATCGGCGCCGACGTGACCGGCCTGAGCGACCGGGACGGCGTCAGCTATGCGCTGCGCATCCACGACCACGAGTTCACCTCCGCTGTGCCGGCGATCCGGCTCACCCCCACGCAGATGCTGACCGCCGCCGGACTTCCGGTCGTCTCCGCCACGGACCGTCAGGTCCCGCTCACCTTCGAGGTGCGCCGCGGCCGCCGGGTGCTGGCCGCCACCACGCACGAGCTGACCTTCGGCCCCACCGACGGCGGCTACGCCGAAGCACTCGCCCCGGTGGTCCAGCCCGTGGTCAAGGCGGGGCATTCCGTTCAGGTGCGCTACGACCTCACCGGAGTGCGCAACGTCAGCTCGCCCCAGCTCGTCGTCTCGCAGGTCGGCCACTGGAACCCCGCATTGGCACCCATATTCTCCGCCGCCTACACCGCCCCTCTGACCGGACTTCGCGGCACGGTCACCGTGCCGGCCGACGCCTTCTTTGCCGGCGGCGGCGTCTACGGCATCGGTATCCTTCAGAACCAGACAGGCAACGCCAAGCACGGCCCGGCGTACGGCGAGTTCGCCTCGGTCCGGGTCGACGGCTCTGACCCCTCGCAACGCCCGGCGGCGCCCACCTTGGCCGCGAAGGGATCCGAAGGCTTCGGTCACCTGCTGGAGATAAGCCGGGCCGCACCGCGGTTCTCAGTGCACTACGACGTGTCGCGGATCGAGGGCGCCACCGGCACGCTGCTGGAGTTCTCCGCGCCGGGACCGAACATGTACAACTCCTACAACCTGGTCAGCAACCAGAACGGCACCACCCGCGACCACGACGGGGTGGACAGCCCCGCCACGCTCGACCGTTCGCTCACGGGCACGCGAGGTACGGCGGACCTCGACGCCCTCGCGCTCAAGCTCCCCTCCTCGGTCGCCTACGACCTGCGGGTGTTCGCCGTCGACCAGCACGGCAAGACCGTTGGGCAGGCTTCGCCGACGTCGCTCCTGGCATACGACGACGGAACGGCCCCCGATGGCACCAACCTGACCGACTTCGCGATCGTCCCCGGCGGCACGTCCGTCGCGGCGGTCGAAAGCCCCACCGGTGAAGGCTCGGTGTACGACTACGACGCCGCCACCGGAACCTATGGGCGCAAGCTGACGAGCGACCCCTCGTACGGCTCCATCTACGAGGTGTTCGGCGTCGACTCCGCCCACCGCACACTGGTCCTGCACAAGCAGACCACCACCGGCGAGCAGTGGCTCGAGACCTACGACACGAGCACCGGCAACCCGATCGGCAGCCGCGTCCGGGTCGATGACCAGTACGTCGTGACGGGCGGACGGGTGGACGCCAAGCGCCACCGCGCGGCGGTGCTCGCTCATCGTTCGAATGACCGGGCGGGCTTCGTCCTGCCCGTGGACACGGCGACCGGCGCAATGGGCACCCCCCTCCAGCTCGACCCCACTCCGGACGGGATAACCTCGTACGGCCTGCTGGACGTGGACGAGTCGACCGGCCTCTTCTCCGCGCAGAAGACCGGTTCCGCCATCAACTGCGTGGGCTCGATCGGCTCCGGAACGGTGGCAGCGGTCGACCTGGACACCGGGACGGTCACCCACAGCCAGGCCGGTATCCCTTGTGCCGGGGACCTCGCCGCCGACCAGAAGGGCAACCTCTACGAAACGTGGTACCACTCCTTCAGCGTCAACTTCGCCGGCACCGGATACCTCGGGCAGCTCGGCGGCGGTGACCCGGTGAATGTCGGCACCGCTCAGGCGCCCCTCGCGCTCGCCGTCGACGGGGAGCACCAGCTGGCGCTGCTCGCCTTCCGGTTCCCGGACCTGAAGCCCACGGGCGGCTTCCAGCAGTACGGCTTCACCGACAACAACGCCACCGGACGCATCGCCGTCGTCGACCTGAAGACAGGCAACACGGTGGGTACGGTGAACGGCGTCGAGTACCCCCAGTTCGGCTCCTGGAACGGCCGGCTCGAAACCCATCGCGAGCGCGTCGTCCAGCTCGACCCGGCAACCCGGACGGGCTGGACGTACGCAGGCGACGGCCTCCAGATCGAGCAGTTCTCCTACTGATCCGATTCGCAGGCTCGACCACCCGGGTCCGCGGGCGCCGGCTCCACCGGATCGACAGGGACCACCGGCTCCACGGGAGCGTCGCAGAACAGCGGCGGCAC
>NZ_JBFAWG010000075.1:0-25331 GCF_040680215.1 Streptomyces sp. NPDC052107 | reverse complement strand
CGCCGACACCGGCCACGCGGAGCAGCACTGGGCGCGGGATTCCATCTCCACGCTCACGCAGCCCCGCCCAGGTGGGAAGAACCCGCACCGGACCCCACGGTTCGCATGGGATCGCTTAGCTGATTAGAGACGCTGGCCCAAGCCAGTGAACAGCCGCGTGCAGTGCCGGACGCACCTCATACCTGATCGACCAGGCAACACCGGATCGCCGGCAGCATCACGCATGCCAATCGTCCCGAGTCGTTGATAACTAGATCAGTTGATAACTAGATCAAGTGAGGCGAGGGGCAACGTCGGTCGATTTCCAAGAAGCGCCATCGTGGGCTGCGCCCCCGGATCCTATCTGAGCCGGAGGGAGCCATCAGCGCGGCCCAACTTGGTGAACCTTCCCGGTCGCAGCACTAGCCGAGACTGCGGCGGGCACCCGCCGGCTGCTGGAGTAGACCCCTGTGCGGCTTGCTGGGATCTGCATGATCCCCGACCGGCTGGTGTCGTTAGCCGATCCTGATGCCCGACCGATCCGCAAGGACAAGCCTCAGCACCCCAGGCTGATCGGCCCACATCTCGGCTGTCGGAGAGCTCAGATTGTGGCGGCTCGACCTCGCAGGGATCATCGAAGGCATGGACAGGAACATGTCCGTCGGGTCTGGGGAGCGGCTGCTGGAGGAACTGGTCAGAGCAGCCCAGCTGGCATCACCTGCGGAACTTCCCGTGGTCCTGAACCGGTATGCCGAGGCCATGGGCCTGGGTAGGGCCGTTATCTATCTGGTCGACATCCAGCAAAGACTGCTGGTGCCGTTTGTCGAAGGCGAGCCGGAACTGGAGCTCGACACTTCGCTGGCCGGATGGGCCTACCGCACCGACTCTCTCCGAGTGGAAGAAGACCCCTCCGGGGGGCTGAACGTCTGGCTGCCCCTGGCCGACGGTGCGGAGCGGCTGGGCGTCGTGGAGCTGAACATGAGCACCCTGGACGGGCTCAAGCTACGGCGCTGTCGAACGATGGTACTGCTCCTCGGACTGATCATCACATCCAAGCGCACTTACAGCGACACCATCGCGCAGCGCATGCGTACCAGGCCGATGCACTTGCCCACGGAGATGGTGAGGGCTTTTCTCCCTCCCCGGTCGATCGGCACCGGGCGGGTCGTTTCGACGGCGGTTCTGGAGCCTGCGTACGAACTGGGCGGCGATGCTTTCGACCATGCGTTCACCGAGGACGTTCTGCACGCCACAATCCTTGACGGCATGGGGCACGATCTGGCGTCCGGACTTGCCACCTCTGTCGCCATGGCAGGCTGCCGTAACGCCCGGCGCAGCGGGGCAGACCTGAACGAACTCGCGGGCACCGTGGACGAGGCGCTGGCGAAGTGGCTTCCGGAGCAGTTCTGCACGGGTGTCTTCACCCAGTTGCACATGCCCACCGGTGTGCTGCGCTGGTGCAACTGCGGCCACCCGCCTCCGTTGCTCATCCGTCGCCACCGCCTGCTCCACAACGCCTTGGAGCGGCCACCTGAGCCTCCTTTGGGTCTGCCAGCCAGCCTCGCCGGGACCGCCCGTCAGGTGCACGAGGTCAGCCTCGAACCCGGTGACCGAATACTGCTCTACTCCGACGGCGTCGTAGAGTCACGCGACGAGGCAGGCGAAGAGTTCGGCCTGGAGCGCTTCACCGACTACATCATCCGGTCGACCGCAGCAGGGCAGAGCGCCCCGGAAGTGCTGCGCCTGCTCATCCAGGCCATCCTCGAGCATCGGCACAACAAACTCAGCGACGACGCCACGATCTTGATGTTCGAGTGGCAGCCCCCTGATCCGTGACCGCAAGAGCCGGAGGGCGCAGCCGTGGCGCCGGTATTCCGCGGACGCAGACGCTGACGTCGGTGGATGCCGAGCGTGGCTCAGTCTCCGGGAGGCGGCGGGTTTGGCGCTGCACATCTGCAGCGCTATACCCGCGCAGGCAAGGGCTTCAAGCGACGGGCTGCAGGTCCTTGGCCGCAGGGGCGCCCTGTTTACCGGCGGATGTCTTTCAGACAGCGGAGGGGGAACCCTTCGAAGAACTACAAAATCCTCCGCGATTGCCGGCGGTCCAAGCCGTCGCGCGCATGCCACATCCGCCTGCATGCCACTGCCTTCTGCAACGCCCTTCAGGAAGCGAAGGCCAGAAAGGCCCTCAGCACGCTTGACGCGCCTTTGAATCGCCGACGAATCGGTGCGATCCAGACCCGTGATGTGACGGCTCGCACGAGCCTAGTCCGCGTCTGTCGCATAGGGTCGTTTCGACCTCATGGCGGACGCGCCGTCAGGTAAGTCAGCGACTGGTCAGCTTCAGTCCTTGATGCTGGTCGGCACGACGTTGGAAAACCGTGTCGATGTAGAGTGAGAAACGCCCTTGACCTGCAAGAGCAGGCAGGGCGCCAACCCTCTGGGAGTACTACATGCTGCGCACCATGCTCAAGTCCAAGATCTAGTGGTTGGACATTTGCGCAGGTCAGGGCGATGATGGCTCGCCCCGGGTCAGCAAACGGTCAGCATGGGACCTGGAACGGGTCAGTGCGGCTCCTCTGCCACGAAGGCCGACGGCGGCACCTGCGAGCTCAGCATGGCCTTCTCCGGAGGTCTGTCCGGCACCGGAGACCTGACCGGCCGCGGCAGCCCCTACGTGCGCGGAGCCATCACCGGGCCAGACACCTTCCTCGGCGCAGTGCTGCACACCCTGCCTTTCCTGATTCCGCAATACCACGCTGCGCCAGCCGTGGCGCCGGCCACGATCAGTCTCGAACTGGTGAATCTGGCCTGGATCCGGTGGCGCTGCTTCGGCACTGGCTTCGTCCGCCCGTTCGTCTCCATCGCGGTCGGCGGGGCGATCATCGGCGGTGTCAGCGCGGCGCTTGGCGCGGCCGGCTGAGCGTTGGACGACATCGTCTCCACAGAGCCGGCTGCTGACACCGGCAACACCACGGCGATGTCCACGGCCCCGTCCCGGTGCGGCAACCGGTTGCGCACGTGATCGTGGAGCGGTCGACGCCGAGCCGGCAGGCCGGCATGTTCGACAGGGGCAGAAGTCATGCCGGGCCCGGAGGCGGAGAGCCCTGAGCCCGGGGACATGAGGAAGTAACTCGGGGTGGCTGGAGATCACCGCGATGGCCGGGTGCGGCCTGAAGTACGACGCTGCTCGCGTGCGTGCTACAGCCGTGGGCGCCGAGAGGAGTACAGCGTCAGGGCGGCCTCGCAGGCGACTTCGAGGACGACCGGCGCCACCTGTCCGAGATCCATCGCCTGCGCGTCGCCGCTGAGCGAGAGCGCGGCCGTCGCTGGACCGCGCCCCCGAAGCGGAGCCGCGACGCAGGAGATCCCCGTGAGGCATTCCTCGTTGTCCATGGCCACGCCGTGGAGTCGGCGTATCCGTGCCAGCTCGTTGTGCAGGCCCGCGAGAGTGCGGATCGAGCGTGGTGTGCGGACCGGCAGTCGTGCAGGGTAGGTGGCCTCGATGTGGTGCGGATCGAGCGACGCGAGGATGGCCTTGCCCACGGCCGTGGTGTGCGCGGGCAGGCGGCCGCCGAGCCGCGTAGGCAGGTTGGCCGCGAACCGCCCGCCCACCTTGTCGAGGAAGACCACCTCGCGCCCGTCCAGCACGGCGAGATGGCCGACGAATCCGGTGCGCCGGCACAGCTCGTGCAGGAGCGGTCCGACGACGTCGCGGATCTCGCTGTGGCCGGCGGCCAGACCGCCCAGCTCCAGTGTGCGCATGCCGAGGCGATAGCCGCCGACGGAGTGTGCCAGCCAGCGCAGCCGGATCATCTGGTCGAGGATGCGGTGCAGGGTGGACCGCGGCAGGCCGGTGCGCTCCGCAAGCTCCAACAGCGACAGCTTGGGTGTGCCGGAGTCGAACGCGTCGAGGATGAGCGTCATCCGCTCGATCATGGTGTTCGGGGGCAGGGGCTGTGCCCGTGCCGGAGCCGCGGCGGACAGGCCGTCCTGCCGGACGGAAGCGCTGCCCGCGTACACGTCGGCTGTAGCCGGGACCGTCACCTTCCACCTCCGCTTGGTGGTTGACGCCGAGAAGTTGCCTGGCTAGTCGGTATCGCAGGTTCCGTCAAACCGGAAGAGCCAGGACGAGGCCGACGGCGGCGGAATCGGCGTCCGTCGCTGAGTCCTGGTGAGTGGGAGTGGAGTAGTCGCCAGCCGGGATGGGGCCGGCTTGCGGCCGTGGTGTTGGGGAGAGTTGTGGCACAACCGGCAATCCCCGCGGAGGACGACCATGGCTGTCAAAGCGCCCTCTCCCACCCCGGTGCACCGCCGTGCGATCGCCGGGACGGGCGCGGTCGTGCTCCTGCTGTGCCTTCCGGCCGCGGCCACCGCCGCCGAGCCCGGCGCGGGTGAGGCGGGCTGCCCTGTGACGGCGAGCGCGCAAGGCGTCCAGGTGATGGTCAGTGCGAGCGACAACGCGCTGTTGCAGGCGCCGTCGGGTGCGGGTGTTCCGGTCGCGCAGGCATGTGTCGACTACGACCTCGGGGAGTCGAGCGGGTTCGCCTCCAACCCGTACCCGGGCGAGACGATCGTCTCGGCGCCCGCCCTCGTCGGCAGCCAGACCGGACAGAAGATTCCCGGCTACCCGGCGTACGCGGCCTCGAGTTATCCGTCTGCCCAGAAGGCCGAGGGCGGTCAGCAGGGCGACACGCTCACGTCGCAGAGCGACAAGAACTCCACGCACGCGCAAGCGCGGACGCAACTGGGCCAGCAGGGCGCCGCATCGGCGGAGACCACCGCGCTCGCGAACGCGGCGGTGGATCCGGCGCGGCGGACGAGCACCGCGTCGGCCACGGCCGACACCCAGCCGATCACCCTCAACGGCGTGCTGCGGCTCGGCCGGGTGCGGAGCGTCGCGACCGCGACCGTCGGCAAGGACGGCAGGCTCGTACGCGACTCACAGCTGACCGTCGGCCGCACCGAAGTCGCCGGCCAGGTCGTGGAGATCACCAAGGACGGGGTACGGGCCGCCGGCCGGCAGTATCCCCTTCCGCAGGCCGATCCGGCCAAGGCGCTGGAGGCCAAGGGGGTACGGGTCCGGTACCTGCGAGCGGAACGGACCAAACAGGGTGTCGTGTCGGCCGCCGTCGAGGTCCAGGTACGGCAGCAGGACACGCAGTCGGGCGCGGTCTACACCGTGACCTACACCTTCGGCCGCGCCTTCGCCGGGGCTGCCGCGGTCGAGCAACCACCCGGTGGCGGCGGGAACTTGCCCCCGGTCGGGGCACCACCCCCGGGTGCAGGCGGCGGTGGCGGACGCGACGCAGGGGCTCCCGCAGCACCACCCGACCAAGCGCCCGCGCAGCAGTCGCCAAGTGACCAGCCCTCGGCACCATCCGACGGCGCTGTAGCCGCGCCCGACTCCCCCTCGCCCGTCGGCCTTATCGGCAACCCCGTCGACATGGGTATGACCGGTCTCTATCTCGTCGTCGCGTTCGGTGGCGCGGCCACCTTCGCCTTCGGAACCCTGCTGCGCCTGTTGGGAGTGAGGACTCGATGGACATCGTGACCCGGGTACGCAGCCAGTGGGACCGGCTGATCGCGGCGGCCGCCGCCGTCGCCGGGGCCGTGGTGCTGGTCATCGGCTGGCGAGGGGTGAGCGGAACCGCGTACGTGGCCGAACAGGTGCCGTATGTCATCAGCGCGGGACTCGGCGGACTGTTTCTGCTCGGTTTCTCGTCGGCCCTGTGGCTGTCCGCCGACCTGCGTGACGAGTGGCGCAAGCTCGACCGGATCGAGCGGGCCATCCGCGCTGTCGGCGGCTACGGTGCGGTCGAGGTCGGCGCGGCCCCAGACGGCCGCGACCGCACCGTCGACCACGACCGCACCCTTGTGCTTCCGCCGGTCGAGGGCGCGTCATGACTGCGGTCGGCAAGCGTGCCGAACCGTGGCAGGACCGCGATGTCCTCATGGTCTGCGGCACCACCCTGGCGGGTCTCGCCCTGCTCGTGACGGCATGGTTCGGCGCCGGCGGTACGGCGTCGGTGGTGCGGCAGACGGCGTGGCTGAACCTCGCGGTCGCGGGATTCGCCCTCGCGGCTATCGGCCAGTGCCTGTGGTTGCTGCGGGCACGGCGTGCGGTCGGAGAGCGGCGTATCGCACTCATCTCCCTTGCGCCGCAGAAGGAGCGGGCGGACTCGTACGAGGATTCGTACGAGGGGTCGTACGAATCTTCGTACGAGGCGAAGCCGCTCCGCCGCACCTCGACACGCCTGGTGCGGGCCGCGGGCATGGTCAAGCTGCACCGCCCTGACTGTCCTCTGCTGGTCGGCAAGGACGTGGTCGTGGCCGCCCCCGAGGCCGGCGAGCTGTGCGGGGTGTGCGCGCCATGAGCGCATGGCTGCCGTTCATCGTCATCGGTGTCACCACCGGCTCGGTCTACGGGCTGGCGGCGATGGGGCTGACCCTCACCTACAAGACCTCGGGCATCTTCAACTTCGCCCACGGATCGATCGCCGCGCTGGCCGCGTACGCGTACTACGAGCTGCGGGTCGTACGCGGACTGCCCTGGCCCGTGGCCCTCGCCCTCGCCGTGGTCGTGGTGCCGCCCTGCATCGCACTGGTCATGGAACGCCTCACCCGGAACCTTGCGGGCGCCACCCCGACCACGAAGATCGTCGCCACCGTGGGTCTGCAACTGGCCATCACCATGGCCCTGGTCGCCCACTACGGAGGTGCCGGTATCGACTTCCCTGCCTTCCTGCCCACCGACACCGTCGAGCTGATCGGCGTCAAAGTCGGCATCGACCAGCTGATCTCCGCGATCGTGGCGGCGCTGGGCGCCCTCGGATTCTTCGTTTTCTTCCGGGTCTCCTCGATGGGCGTGAAGATGCGGGCCGTCGTGGACGACCCGGCGCTACTGGAGCTGGCCGGCACCAGCGCGTTCGCCGTGCGGAGCCGGGCGTGGCTGATCGGCTGCTGGTTCGCCGCGGTCTCGGGTGTCCTGCTGGCTCCTCAGATCGGGCTGGACGCCCTCCTGCTGACCATGCTGGTGGTGCAGGCGTACGGGGCCGCGGCGGTGGGTCTGTTCTCCAGCCTTCCGCTGACATACGCCGGCGGGCTACTGGTCGGAGTGCTGGCGGCCGTGGCCACCAAGGCGGTGTCCGGCTCAGAGGTGCTGTCGGGGCTGCCGCCCGCGCTCCCGTTCCTGGTGCTGTTCGCCGCCCTGCTGCTGGCGGGCCGGGGCAGACTGGTTGAGGCCGGCGGGCACCGCTCGGTGCCGCCCTCGCGGCCTCTGGTGAGCAGGGCCGCCGGGCGGGCGTCGGCGGTTGCCGCGGTCCTGGTGGCGGGTGTGGTCCCGTTCGTGGTCGGGCCCAAACTGCCCGTGTACTCCAGCGCCCTGGTTTTCGTCCTGGTCTTCTCCTCGCTTCACCTGCTGGTGCGCACCTCGGGACAGGTGTCCCTCGCCCACGCCGCTCTGGTCGCGGTGGGCTCCTCGACGTTCTCGCACCTCGCCGTCGGGGCCGGGCTGCCCTGGCTGGTTGCCGTGCTGCTCGCGGGCGTGGTCGCGGTGCCCGTGGGCGTACTCGTGGCGATCCCCGCCATCCGGCTGTCGGGACTGTATCTGGCCCTCGCCACGCTTGGGTTGGGGATTCTGCTCGAACGGGTCGTCTACAACTCGGTGTGGATGTTCGGGGCGACGAGCACCCTGCCCGCGACGCGCCCGGCCCTGTTCGAGGCAGACACCGCGTTCTACTACGTCCTTCTGTGCTTCGCCGTCGCCGCGTCGCTGCTGATCGTCCTCATTGGGCGCAGCAGGCTGGGGCGACTGCTGCGTGCCATGTCCGACGCGCCGACGACACTGTCCACGCTCGGGCTCGGAGTGAACGTCACCAGGGTCACCATCTTCGCCATCTCGGCCTTCATCGCCGGAGTCGCCGGCGCGCTCTACGCCGCGCTGGGACAGTCCGCGACCGGGGTGCCCTTCGTGTCGTACGCCTCGCTGACGTGGCTGGCGCTTCTGGTGCTCTGCAGCGGTTTGCGAGGCGCCGCGCCGGTCGCCGCGGCGGCGCAGCTGGCGATCGTCCCGGCGTACGTCACCAACGCGACCGTGGTCGCGTGGCTCCCGGTGGCCTTCGGGGTGGGCGCGCTCCTGGTCGCCCTGCGCGAGGCCGGTGCGGCCGGACGCCGCGGCGGTGGGGCGGGAGTGACAGAGCCGACGGCCTCTCGCGCCGCCGAACGCCTCGGCGCGCCGGGTCCCGCAGCACAGCGGTTGCGGCTCGCGACTGTGCGGACGGTGCGCCGCGGAGAGGCGGCGCGGATCCGCGTCGGCGCCGGTCTGACAAGGGGAGCGTCGCGATGAGCGGGGACGACGAGCGGCGCGTCGCGGCGGGTCACGGCGACGAGGGACGCAGGGACATGAGCCCCGGCGAAGAGACGTCGGTCTCGACCGGCCTGAGGGTCGACGGACTCACGGTCCGGTTCGGCGGCAACACCGCGGTGAATGGGGTGTCCTTCGACGCGCCGCTCGGGCGTGTCACCGGGCTTATCGGCCCCAACGGCGCGGGAAAGACCACGACGTTCAACGCCTGCTCCGGGCTGCTGCGGCCCTCGGCAGGCGCAATTCGCCTCTTCGGCCAGGACATCACCGGTAAGCCGCCCTCGGCGCGCGCACAGCTGGGCCTCGGCCGGACCTTCCAGAGGATGGACCTGTTCGACTCGCTGACCGTGGAACAGAACATCGCCCTCGGTCTGGAGGCACGCCTCGCGCGCAGCCATCCCTTCAAGCAACTGTGGTGCCCTCCGGCCGAGCGGAAAGCGGTGCGCGCCGCCGCCGAGGAAGTGCTCGAACTGTGCCGGCTCGGGGATCTCCGCCATGAGCCGGCGGCCGCGTTGTCGACCGGGCAACGCCGTCTGGTCGACCTCGGCCGCGTGCTGGCCGGCGGGTTCTCGCTGCTGCTGCTCGACGAGCCGTCGTCGGGCCTGGACACCCCGGAGACCGAACGGTTCGGGGCGATCGTGACCCGGGTCGTGGCCGAACGGGACTGTGGGGTGCTGCTGGTCGAGCACGACATGGCGCTGGTCATGTCCGTCTGCGACCACCTCTGCGTCCTCGATTTCGGTGAGCTGATTTTCCAGGGCAGCCCGGACGAGGTGCGGGCCAGCGAGACCGTGCGCGCCGCGTACCTGGGATCGGAGGCGGCCTGATGCTGGAACTACAGGACATCAGTGCTGGTTACGGCGACACACCCGTATTGCGCGACGTATCACTCTGGGTGCCGCCCCGCTCGGTCGTGGCGCTGCTGGGACCAAACGGTGTAGGCAAGACCACGCTGCTGAGGGTCGCCTCCGGCCTCCTCGCGCCCCGCTCCGGGCGGATCCGACTGGACGGCCGGGACCTGACCGGAAAGCCCCCGCACACCCTCGCCCGGCACGGGGTCTGCCATGTCCCCGAGGGACGCGGAGTGTTCCCGAACCTGACGGTGCGGGACAACATCCTTATCCAGGCAGCGGGCGGAGATGTCGACGAGGCGATCGAGAGAGCGGTCTCGGCCTTTCCGGTCCTCGGGCAGAAGCTCCGCCAGACAGCCGGTTCGCTGAGTGGCGGTCAGCAGCAGATGCTGGCGCTGGCCCACGCCTACGTCACCGACCCCGCCTATGTCCTGCTCGACGAGGTGTCGATGGGCCTGGCGCCGGTGGTCGTGGACGAGATCTTCGTGTTTCTCGGCGAGTTGGCCGCCTCCGGATGCGCGCTGCTACTCGTCGAGCAGTACGTCGGCCGGGCCCTCGAACTGGCCGACTACGTCTACCTCATGAACAAGGGACGTGCCGAATTCGCTGGGGAACCCGGCGAACTGGACGGCGTCCGGCTCATGGAGCAGTACCTGGGCGCGCACAAGTGATGGAGGAGACCGTGACCCCACCCCGAACCCGCAGCGCACTCGCGGCCATGGCGGTGTTGAGCCTGCTGCTCGCCGGCTGCGGCTCCCGGCTCGACCACGACACCATCGTCCGGGCCGGCTCCGGCGGCGGGCAGGCCGGAACCGGAACGGCCGCCGACGGAGGCCTGCCAGGAAGCGGCGGGGCGGCCGGCGGACAGGCCGGGGACGGCGCGGCGGCAGGGAGCGGTGGGGCAGGAGACAGCGGGGGAGGCCTGTCCGGGTCCGGACAGGGCGGCGCCGGAGGCGGCTCAGGTACGAACGGCAAGAACGGCAACGGAGGCGGCGGCGCGGGCAGTGGCGGCGCGCCCATCGTCATCGGCAGCGTCGGCACCCTCTCGGGACCGGGTGGCGTCGCCTTCGCACAGGGCCCGCGCGCCCTCCAGGCATGGGCGGCGGCCACGAACGCCGCGGGCGGCATCAACGGCCGCCAGGTCAAAGTGATCGTCATGGACGACGGCGCCGATGCCGCCAAGGGCCGCAGCGAAGTGCAGGAACTGGTCGAGAGGTACCACGTGGTCGCCATCGTGGCCGCCATGACGACCACTCAGACCCTCGCCGCCTGGAAGGGGTACGTCGAGCAGCGGAAGGTCCCCGTCATCGGCGGCGACTGCTCGACCACGGCCTGGACGAACAGCCCGGTGCTGTTCAGCGAGTGTCCCTCCACCGACTCCCAGATGGACGGGCTGGCGAAGGTGGGCGCGACCTATGGCAAGGGGAAGAAGATCGGCGGTCTCTTCTGCACGGAGACCGACGCCTGCACCCACGCCGAGGACCGCGTGTTCGGCAGCGGCAGAGCGGCCCAGCGTTTCGGCCTCGATCCGGTCTACCATGCGAAGATCACGGTGACCCAGCCCGATTACACCGCCGAGTGTCTCCAGGCACGCAACGCCGGTGTGCAGCTGATGCTGGTCACCGGGGACCCCAACACCGTGGCCAGGGTCGCCTCGTCCTGCCGCCGACAGAGCTTCAACCCCCAGTTCCTGCAACCGTCGGCCACGGTCGGGGCGGACACCGCGGCCAAGCCCGGTCTGACGGACGTGCTGGCCGCGATGGCGGTCTTCCCCTTCAAGGGCGTGTCGACGCCGGCCATCGGCGAGTTCAACGCCGCCTGGAAGAGGTACGGCGGGTCGGCGCCGGGACCCGCGGCCGCGCAGGGATGGGCGTCGGCGAAGGTGTTCGAGAAGGCCGCGCGTGGCGCGGGCGACATCAGCAGGGCCGCACTGATCAAAGAGCTGTACACCTTCCGCGGGCAGAACTTCGGCGGCCTGACCGTCCCGTTGACGTACGTCGCGGGGAAGGGAACCGCCGACACCCGCTGCGCCTTCTTCATGCGGGGGGCCGGCGGCGATTGGACGGCACCCCTGGGCGCTCGGACGGTGTGCTGGTGAGGCGCCGGTGGGCAAGGGCGCGCGGTTCGCTGCTGTGGTCCCAGGCGCTGGCGTCGCTCCTGGCCGTCGGTGCGACGGGCGGCATTGCGGGGGCGACCGTCTCGCAGTTGACGAGCCCGTCCCCGGCGGTGGCCGCGCCCACGGCGGACGACCGCGGAGGCGACACCCCGCCGCTGTACGGGGAACCGCCACCGGCCACGGTGTACCTACCCGAGACGCGTCCGGTGCCCTGGACCACCGGGTCCCCGGCCGGGGTCGACGGCCCGGGCGTCTTCGGACCGCCGCTGTCGACCGCGTACGCAATCCCCGGCCGGGTGCTGGCCGCCTATCGGGGCGCGGTGCGGACGCTGGCCGCCACACAGCCCGGGTGCGGCCTCGACGTTGCGTTGCTGGCCGCGATCGGCCGGGTCGAGTCGGATCATGCCCGAGGCGGCGACCTCGACGCCACCGGCCGCACCCGCTCCCCGATCCTCGGGCCCCAGTTGGACGGCGGCCCCGGCGTCATGGCCATCCGCGACACCGACGGCGGTTTCTACGACGGCGACCCCGTCTGGGACCGGGCCGTGGGTCCCGCACAGTTCCTCCCCTCCTCCTGGCGTCGCTGGGGGACCGACGGCAACGGTGACGGCGTGGCGGATCCGTCCCAGGTCGATGACGCATGGCTGGCTGCCGGGCGTTACCTCTGCGAGGCAGGGGGCGACCTACGGGGACCCGACAACCTACGGCGGGCGATCCTCGCCTACAACCACTCGGAGGGCTACCTGCGCCTGGTGTTGAGCTGGATGCGCGTGTACTCCGGCCACATCGTGCCGAGCACGGCGGGCGCCCCTGACGGCATGCCATCCGCCGTGCACGACCAGCCTTCTGCGCAGCCGAAGGGCCGGCGATCCCAGCAACCCGGCTCCCGGCCCGCGAACCCGGCTCCGTCCCGACCGCCGGCGGGCAAGGACTCATCCGGCTCGCCCAAGCCATCCGACCCCCCCGAACCGTCACGGCCCGAGCCTTCACCGAGCCGACGACTGCCTCTACCCCCTGTACCCACGTCCCCACCGGAGGACTCCAGCCTCGGCGGGCTCACATCGCCCTAAGAGGACTGCCGGACCGAAAGAACAGTTCCCATGCCGCGACGGACGCGCATGCCGTCCCCCTGGAGCAGACGACTCGTGTCCGGATCCGGCTCCAACGGGCCGACGAGCGAGGGAAGTTCGAGCTCCAGCGCATCGCAGCGCGGCCACCAGGCCCCGTCCAGCGGGCCGTGGCTGACGTCCGGGGTGAGAGCCAAGCGAGGCGTGGGCATGCGGTACGTGTGCGCGTCGGCCGAGGACGCGCCTTCGGTCGGTGTTCCGCCGGGTTCCATCTTGCGATCCCGTCCCGGGAGCCCTCGGACGACTGCCCGTTTCGTCACTCGCCGGGAACGGCACCGCCGGTCGCGCTGCGCGAAAAGCTCTCGGTGCGGTCAGGTTAGCTCTGGACGAGGAGAAGAGGGCGGGTCAGTCGTCCGGCTGTGCCTCCTCTTCCTCCTCCAGTTCCTCCATCAGACGGATGCCCTCGTGCGTCAGCGAGACGGTGGCGGGGGTGTGGTGTGATGTCCAGTCCACGCTGATCAGGCCCTCGTCGGTCAGATAGGCGCAGGCGGCGGAGAGGTCCTCGTCGGGCAGGGCCAGCTCGGCGCGCAGCGCCGATCCGTTGACCTCGGGGCGGTTGTGCTCGACGGCCCCGTACAGGTATCGCAGGACCGCCTTCCGGTTGTTCTTGCGTTCGCGGAGTTTCGTCATGGCTGTTGTTCTCCGGTTCGACGGCCCGGCGGGGACGGAGGCGACGGCGGATCCTCGGGCAGCTCGGATCCGGGTCACACCTCGTCGGCGTGTGTCTGTGTCTGCTCTGTCGAGGTGCTGGTCGTGAGCCAGGACCGTGCGGGTTCCGCCGCTTGAGCGGTGTCGAGGGTGATGTGGAGCCGGGTCCCTCCTGCGCGGCCCGCGGGATAGCTGCGCTGCTCGGTCGAGGCGAAGCAGCGCCGGAGCACTTCGGCGACGCGCCGGGCGACCTCTGGCGTCGCGGCCACGATGCGGACCTCGGCGTGGTCTTCGGAGGGAAAGGGCTCGTGCTTCATACAGGCCTCCTGGCAGGTGAGGGTGCAACCACGACTGAGGTCGCTGCCCGACGCCCGTCGACGGTGCGGGCTGCGGCGCGTCACCACGGCCACCCCCTTTTGAAGGGTATGCCGGGCAAGGGAGCGTACGTGCCACGACCGACCCCTCGCGGAAGACCGGTGCTCTCCCGGAACGGGCTGTCACAGTTGTCGGCCGCCGCCGCGCCACCGTGGCGGGCCCGGCCGGGAGTACGGTGGACCTCGAGGACATGCCGCGCACAGGCTCCGACACTGGTGCCGCTCTTGGCGATCGGCGACGCCGGGTCGGCCCTGGCCCGCGCCCGGGGCAGGGTTGGACCCATGAGCGCGCACATGCTCCTCCCGACGACCTCGAACCTCCCCGTGCCCCGGTCGGCACCGGGCGGTGGCCAGCCGAACGCTCGTGGCCCGCTCCCTGGCCCGAGCCGCCCTGATCGGCACCGAGGGACCCCGCCTCCGTACTGGCCTATCTGCGCCGACGGCACTTACGCTCGCCGATGTCACGTCGGCCCTCGGTCGCTTCCTGGAGATCCTTGTCACGGTGGGTGCGGCCGCCGCTGTCCTCGAAGGGGTCCAGCAGGATCACGGGCAGTGCGCTCTTGCCGGCCATGAGTTGGGCCAGGTCCCAGGCGAGAAGATGCGGGTAGAAGCTGAGGGCTTCCAGATCGGGCTCTGCCTCCAGGAGGTCGGCCGGACGGGAGCAGCCTGCGCGGGCACGGACGGACTGGCGCCGCTCGCGCAACGCCTTGATAAGCGTTCCGGCTCCCTGTCCGGGCGCGCTGCCGACGGTAACGGACAGGGGCAGGGCGCGGCCTGGACGAGTGGTTCCCGAAAGCGGTGCAGGAACGCCTGCCCGAGCAGCCGACCCCTCCGAACGAAGGCACCCCCCGGTGCGAAATACTCTCCCGATGAGTTCACGCACTTGCCCGACCAGTCAGCCGATCACCATACGGAGGGCCGTCGCGCGGGATGCCAAAAGGCTCACACGGCTCGTGCGGGGCTCAGGCGCCTACGAGGGTAAGTACGCAGCCGCAGTCGCGGGCTACCGGGTCGGCCCTGATTACATCGAGGCCCACCGTGCCTACGTAGCCGTCGGCTCCGACGAGCACGGAGGCCGGGTCCTCGGGTTCTACTCGCTCGTCCTCGCTCCACCGGAGCTCGACCTGCTGTTCGTCGCCGACGAAGCGCAAGGACGGGGTATTGGACGACTGCTCGTCGCGCACATGCAATCCGAGGCCCGTGCCGCCGGGCTCGACCGTGTCATGGTCGTGTCGCATCTTCCCGCCGAGGACTTCTACCACCGCGTCGGTGCCGTACGGACCGGGACTGCCCTCGCGAACCCGCCCGCCGTCCTGTGGGACCGTCCCGAATTCGAGTTTCGCATTCCTTCGGAATGACGCGGTGTGTCAGTTCGCAGGGCACCAGCTTCGCCTGCATGGCGCGCTCCGTGTGTGCCGTCGTCTCTGCCCTGGCGTGGGGATCGCCTGGGCGGCGGCGCCTCTCCTTCACCCGAGGCCGACGATCTGGAAGAGGCGTGCGACGGAGGCACTGGGCGCAGCCAGTCGTAGCCGGCCGCCGGCGCTTCGCGCGGTTCGGTGGGTGGTGAGGAGAGTGTTGACGCCGCTGGAGTCCATGATCGTGACGCCGCCGAGGTCCAGCTCCGTCCGGTACGAGGGCGGCGCCGTGAGCACCTGCGGCATCGAGAAGCTGAGGGCCCTGTCCCGGTCGATTTCGCCGCAGACCTCGCCACGCTGAGGCCCTCGAAGCAGGCGCGGGTGATCGACAGTCGGTTGCCTTCTGGCGGCCCGTCGATGCCTTCCACGCTCTTCTCAACAACCGTCACCGACGTCGGCATCCTTGCGCTTCCGGACGGAAAGCCGCCTGCGCGTGGTGCTGGTAATGCACCGCGATGGAGATGACGATCGCCTTGGCCGATGACGGAGCCAGCATCGCCGAAGCCCGCCACCGAGCCGCCGCATTCCCTACCCGCGGCCACCCGGCTGGGGTCTCTGAGCGGATCGTGGGCCTGACCCAGTTGGTGATCAGCGAGCTGGTCACCAATCAAGTACGTGCCCGGCCCCGTCCTTGTGCAGCTGTGCTTGGTCGGCGGGGAGGCAAGGGGCACGGTCTGGGACACCGATCCCCTGCTGCCGGCAGCCTGGCGAGCAGACGCCCAACGGGTGGGTCGGCACGGTCTGGAGATCGTGAGGCCATCGCACAGGAACTCACCGTCGATCGGGAAACGGTCGGCAAACGCATCACGGCCCGGATCCTCCCGGATGTCTGAGCCCGTCCCCGGCGTCAGCCGAAGAACACTCTGAACGTGGCTCGTGCGCGGCCACGTCTCGCAGGATCTCCAGTCGGAGAGCGGTCCTGATCTGGGCCTCGGCGCGGGGTTGTGGCGGCGGACGTACGCGGCTCGGGACGCCGTTCAGCGTGGGCGAGCACTGGGCCGGTCCCACCGAGGACTGCTGTACGGGAAGCTGGGACCGACATTCGAATGAGCACTCTTCCTGGTGTACCTGCGGTAGATGCAGACGCACACTCCATGGAGAAAAACTATCATGGCTGCAGTAGACATTCCGCCGTCGTAGGGTTAGCGTTTGCTGCGTACCCAGAAGTCGAAGTGGGCACAGCAGGCACGAACTGCTGTGCAGGTAGACCAGGACACGGCCCCAGCGGGGCTGTGAGCAGCACCTGCGTTATCCGCGTAATCGAAAGGTAAGGAGCAGAACGCCATCAGGATCGCCCGGGCGAGGAAGCAGTCCGCCCGGGTACCGCAAGGCCCCGGATTGGAAGGTGGTCCCCGGTCACGCATCCGCGATCCCCGCAGCCCCGCCCTCCCAGGCGGCTGCGGAAAAAGAAGACCGGCGCAGTGCGCCGGTAGATGGTGTTGAAAGCTCGGGGCCCGGGTGTCGTACTGGCACCCGGGCCCCCCGACGCGTCTCCGAAAGAAGAGGTCTATGCCGCCTGCCGGTTCCCGTCCCGTCGGCCCTCTCGACGATGACGACTACCCCGCCTACACCATGGGCCGGGCCGCCGAGATGCTCGGCACCACCTCTGCCTTCCTCCGTGCCCTCGGTGAACACCGCTTGATCACCCCGCTCCGCTCCGATGGCGGCCATCGCCGCTACTCCCGGTACCAGCTGCGCATCGCCGCCCGCGCCCGCGAACTCGTCGACCAGGGCACCGCCATAGAGGCCTCCTGCCGCATCGTCATCCTCGAAGACCAACTCGAAGAGGCGCAGCGCATCAACGAGCAACTGCGCGCCGAGCGCGGCAAGCCTCAGCCGAAGACATCAGCCTGATCAGAACGCCCGAACCCGAGGCAACCGATGCACTGCCGGCGGACGAGGCCGCTGAGGGACCGTACCGCCGTTCCGCAGCTCAGGCGGGCTCAAAGCGTCAACCGGATCCACACAAGAGAGAACCGCGAGCGGGCGTGATGCATGTAGTGGGTGACGAGGGGCGAACCCGGGGAAGAAGGAGCAACCGATAGGAGGTTGCCATGGGTGGCGGGGATCCGGAACTGGGGCAGTTTCTGGCCGCCGCTGAGGCGGCACCGGGTGGGGAGTCCGTCGCGGGCGGGGGCCGCGGCCGGAACGGGGACCGTGCTGCCGGGCTGTGGCTCAGGCGTCGATGATGACGGGGATGATGAGGGGCTTGCGGCGATAGGTGCGGAACGCCCAGTTCGCCACGGCGCGGGCGAGGAGTTGTTCGAGTTGGTGCGCGTCCCCGACGCCTTCCTCGGCTGCGGTGGCCAGGGTCTTCTCGATGACGGGGATGACCGGCTCGAAGGTGGCGTCGTCGTGGACGAAGCCCCGGGCCAGGAAGTCGGGGGCCTCGGCGAGGGCGCCGGTGTCCGCGTCGACGATCGCCACCACCGTGACCACGCCTTCGGCGGCGAGGGTGAGGCGGTCCTTGAGGGACGCTTCGGTGGCACCGCCGACTTCCATGCCGTCCACGTAGACGTTGCCGGCGGGGACCTTGCCGGTGATGGATGCGCGTCCGTCGACCAGGTCGACGACGACGCCGTCCTCGGCGATGACGACCCGGTCGGGGTCGACACCGGTGCGGATGGCGAGGTTGGCGTTGGCTCGCAGGTGGCGCCATTCGCCGTGCACGGGCATGACGTTGCGGGGCTTGACGATGTTGTAGCAGTAGACGAGTTCGCCGGCGCTGGCGTGCCCGGAGACGTGCACCTTGGCGTTGCCCTTGTGGACCACGTGGGCGCCCCACCGGGTGAGTCCGTTGATCACCCGGTAGATAGCGTTCTCGTTGCCGGGGATGAGGGAGCTGGCGAGCAGGACGGTGTCGCCCTTGCCGATGCGGATGATGTGGTCGCGGTTGGCCATCCGTGACAGCGCGGCCATCGGTTCGCCCTGGGAGCCGGTGCACACCAGCGTGATCTTGTGGTCCGGGAGCTTCTCCAGCTCCTTCGTGCTCACGACCAGACCGGAGGGGACCTTCAGATAGCCCAGGTCACGGGCGATGCCCATGTTGCGGACCATCGACCGGCCGACGAAGGCGACCTTGCGGCCGTGTTGGTGGGCGGCGTCCAGGACCTGCTGGATGCGGTGCACGTGGCTGGCGAAGCTGGAGACGATGACCCGGCGCGGCGCGGTGCGCATCACCTGCTCGATCGCCGGATTCAGCTCTCGCTCGGAGGTGGTGAAGCCGGGTACTTCGGCGTTGGTGGAGTCGGTGAGGAACAGGTCCACGCCCTCCTCGCCGAGGCGGGCGAAGGCGCGCAGATCGGTGATGCGGTCGTCGAGAGGGAACTGGTCCATCTTGAAGTCGCCGGTGTGCAGCACCATCCCGGCCCGGGTGCGGATAGCGACCGCGAGGCTGTCGGGGATGGAGTGGTTGACCGCCACGAACTCGCAGTCGAAGGGCCCGAAGCCGCGCCGGTCGCCCTCCCGCACCCGCACCGTGCGCGGCCGGATGCCGTGTTCCTTGAGCTTGGCCTCCAGGAACGCCAGCGTCAGTTTGGAGCCGACGACGGGAATGTCGGACCGCTCGCGCAGCAGGTACGGCACGCCGCCGATGTGGTCCTCGTGACCGTGGGTGAGGACCACGGCCACGATGTCGTCAAGCCGGTCCCGGATCGAGGTGAAGTCCGGCAGGATCACGTCCACGCCGGGCTGGGTCTCCTCGGGGAACAGTACGCCGCAGTCGACGATGAGCAGCTTGCCCGCGTGCTCGAAGACGGTCATGTTGCGGCCGATCTCACCCAGGCCGCCCAGGGCGATGACCCGCAGCCCTCCTTCGGGCAGGGGAGGGGCGGCCTTCAGTTCCGGGTGCGGATGACTCATACCCTGACGGTACCCGGAGAGTGGGGCGGGGTGATCCATTGATCCGTTGCCCTGTGTGATCTCTCCTCCCGACGGAGCGGGGCACCCGCAGCGGCTGCCCGGGACGATCGGATCACGTCGGCGGCATCACCTGTCCGTGGGTAAACCGTTCGCCCGCTGTGCTGGAGAAGACCTTGTACACGGTGTCGTGTTTTCCGCGTTCGCCACCTCTTGGTGGGCCTCGGCACTTGTCCACACGGAGTGGTCGAAACGCGGGTGCCGTCGGCGCTCAGGAGTCCGGCACCTGGCATGTCATCCGCATGCTGGACGCGATGACGCCTCAGGAGTTCTCGCGCATTGCGTTCACCAAACGTCACACGCTCAGCAGGCTCGACGTGACGCAGAGCGGAGCTGACGCGCCAAGACGGTGGTCCACCCGCCTTGAGGCCTGATCCATCGGTTCCCGGACTGCAGGCGAGTGTGTGGGGCGGTCACCCCGGTGACGCATCGGCGGATCTCGATGAGCTGGGGGCCCAGAGCAGGTATGCCGGAAGGCTGTCGGGCTGCGTCGGGTCATCGACGCGGGAGGGGCGATCGGTATCAGGACGCGATGTTATGCCTTGTGTTAGTCTCATGCGTTTGCGTGGTCGTCGCGGTGGGCGATTCTGCCTGTTGGTCCGCTCGTGTGTGGGCTGTGCAATCCTGCCGGGCCTTCCTCGGTACATTCCTCTGCGGAAGGCTGTTCATGAAGCATCCCGATGACTCCGCCAGCGCTCACGGCGGTTCCGCCCAGCCTGGAGTCACCATCCCAGCGCTGCCCCCGGCCGTCTCCTTCGCCGGTCTGGAACTGCCGGCGGAGGTGCTGCGGACACTGAGTGGACTCGGGGTGCGCGAACTCTTTCCCATTCAGGCCGCCGCACTGCCCGATGCCCTTCAGGGGCGCGACGTCCTGGGGTGCGGGCGCACCGGATCGGGCAAGACGCTCGCCTTCGGCCTGCCGCTGCTGACCCGTACGGCCGGGCGGCGCGCCGAACCGAAGCAGCCCCTCGCTCTGATCCTTGTGCCCACTCGGGAGCTGGCCCAACAGGTCGCCCAGGCGCTGGCGCCGTACGCCGAGGCACTGCGGCTGCGGATGGCCGCGGTCGTCGGCGGCATGTCGATCGGCCGGCAGGTCGCCGCGCTGCGCCAGGGAGCCGAGGTGGTCGTCGCCACCCCCGGACGCCTGCACGACCTGATCAAGCGCAACGCCTGCCGCCTGGGACGGGTGAGGATCACCGTGCTGGACGAGGCCGACCAGATGTCCGACTTGGGATTCCTGCCACAGGTGGTCGACCTGCTCGACCAGGTGCACCCCGACGGTCAGCGGATGCTGTTCTCGGCCACACTGGATGGCGACGTCGATCAGCTGGTCCGCCGCTACCTCCACGACCCCGTCGTGCACTCGGTCGACCCGTCCGCGGGCACGGTCGCGACGATGGAGCACCACGTTCTGGTCGTCCACGGCCCTGACCGCTACGCCGTCACCACGGAGATCGCCGCCCGCGACGGCCGCGTACTGCTGTTCCTCGACACCAAGCACGCCGTCGACCAGCTCACCCGGCATCTGCGGGCCAGCGGGGTGCACGCCGGGGCCCTGCACAGCGGCAAGTCCCAGCCACAGCGCACACGGACCCTGGCGCAGTTCAAGAACGGCCAGATCACCGTTCTGGTCGCGACCGATGTCGCGGCCCGTGGCCTGCACGTCGACGACCTCGATCTCGTGGTCAACGTCGACCCGCCCACCGACCCCAAGGACTATGTGCACCGCGCGGGCCGCACTGCCCGCGCCGGTGCGTCCGGCAGCGTGGTCACGCTCGTGCCGGCGGGCCGGCGCCGCGAGACGAGCCGCATGCTGGCCGGGGCCGGCATCGAGGCAACCGTCACGAAGGTGCGCTCGGGCGAGGCGGAGTTGAGCCGGATCACCGGTGCCAAGGCTCCCTCCGGGACCCCGCTCGACGGCGGGCCCGCCGTCCTCCGGCCCAAGAACACCAACGCTCCCTTCCGCGGCCTCGGCACCAGCAAGGACCCCTCCCGCGGCGCCGGCGGCAAGTCCCGAAAGGCCGGCGAGGCCCGCAAGCTCGCCGAGGCCCGCAAGGCCGCCCTCGTGCGTCGCAACGGCTGAGAGCCGTTGCCTTGGCGGCGAATCTCCTGGCCACGGGATCGGCAGCCCTCGGCCGGCCCGAAGACGTATTGCACCCGCCACGAAGCGAACACGCCCGGTCGCGAGAGGGATACCCCGCGAAACGGAGCAGGATGATGTCGTCGCCGCCTCGCACCGCACCCGGCATGACAAGCTGAGTCTGCCCACCCCGAACCCAGGAGGTCACCATGACCGCAGAGCCCGTATCTACGGAAGGTTCGGAGCCCGCTGCCTCCGAGACGGCCCCGCTGGAGCCGGACAGCGACGGCAACTACGACCTCAAGCGTAAATTCCGCGAAGCCCTGGCGCGCAAGCGCGGTGCGCAGGCGGACGCCGCCGATGTTGCCGCCAACCCGGATGCGTCAAAGGTGCGTGCGGCGCACGGCCCGGCTGCGAGCCAGCGGTCGTTCAGGCGCAAGAGCGGCGGGTGAGTCGATCGGTCCGGCGATCTGGCCGCTCAACCAGCACTCTGAGCGCCACCCACTCGCGCGCCCCGTGCAGTGGCCCGCAACGTGCGCGTACTCACCGGAGCCGGCACCGGTATCGCTTTTCAGACCGTGAGAGCACTCGCGGCGTGGCGTGCGGCGGCGCCGCCGGTCCGCGGCACCGAGAAGGTCGCGGAAGGCCGCCGCACGGATCGTGGACCCAGCGCCCGGTGGCGGACATCACCTGCAACTCACCCACCGCGATGCGCCGGTTCATGACGGTGGAGGGCCCCTCGTGGGCCAGCCACCTCAGCGGCGCCCGGTGGTCAGGTCTTAGCGGTTCCCACAGGTGCAGAGCGTTTGTCAGTGTCCGCCACGCCTCGTCGGTGCTGCCCACCGTGCCGGGCCCCGCGCCTGCTCGACCGCTTTCCCGAACGGTCCGGCCGCCGTGCACCGGTATGTGTCGTGGGGCACCTGATCCAGCGTCGCGTAAGCCAATGACACCAGGGCGTCGTCGGCACCGCGCAGATGGAACGTCAGCGCGCGCTACGGTCGCATCAGCGGCCCCTTATGGTCAGCGTCCGCCGCCACAGAACCGTCACCACGCACCAGGCGTCCTTCACGTTCTTGTAGGTGTCGTGTCGCCAGTGGCGTCCGGGCCGGATGACGCTTCGCGAGGCCCGTGCGCTGGGGAATGCCGGGTTCGGTACCGGGTCGGCCCTGGGCGACCGTCCGCCGGTGCCGGCGCTGCAGCCCACCAGGGACCTCTCTCCGTGTCGTCTGTGACTCCCCCCGTGGGCGGCACGGAGAGAGGCGGGATGGCCGGGGCCGCGACCACTGACCGCGGCCCCGGCCACTCGTACTCGCCGTCGGGCAGGCCGTGCTCGGTCCGTACCCCGGTTCCGCCCGCCCCGCGTGACGCCCAGGCAGGCCCGTGCGCTCCTTCTGGCATGAGCCGTCTGCACGCGGTGCCGCCCTGGCGCTGCGCAACAGCGCGACCTGGCTGGAGCGGCTCTTCGAGGGCGACGCGGAGACCGTCCGGTGCTGCCGGGATCAGGAGCGCATCTACGGCGGCACTTCCCCGCACGGCCCCGTGGACCGGCCTCGGACCCAGGGGGTGCTCGGCGGTCGGCCCGTGTTCCGCGCCGACCGGCACAAACCGCCGCTCCTGGTGCTGACGGCCGCCCAGGCCCGTCGGGTGGCCGGGTTCCTGGCGACGGCCGACTTCGACGAGCTGTGGGACCGCCTTCGGGACGAACTGCTGCCGCGCTACGGCGGTGTAGCCGGTGCCGATGGGTGATTCGCACCCTGCAGGAAGAGTGCGGCTTTTCCACGCCACGGGGGGATCCAGGCAGTGGGCGACGTGGCCTGGGTTCCTATCTTGAAGATTGCTCTCAACGCTTCCGCCGACGCCCGCCCCGGCCGGCAGCCGCTCGGCCAGTCGTCACCGCACCCGCAGTTGGCGATTCCACCTGCGGCCCGGGCCCCCGGTCGGCCGAGACGACCAGGGCGGCGAGGAGCGTGGTGACCGGGACCGAGGCGACCAGGCCGATCGATCCGACCAGTGTGCGTACGATCTCCTCGGCGACCAGTTCGCTGTTGGCGACTGTGCCCACGCCCGCTCTCGGCGATGGAGAAGAGCAGCGGCAGCGCGGCGCCGGCGTAGGCGAGGACGAGGGTGTAGGGGGAGGTGCAGGGTGGCGCTCAGGTCTCAGACGACCAGGCCGGAGATGAAGACCGCAGCGATGGCCAGGTTTCGCAGGACCAGACGGCGGGCCCGGCGGGACAGGGCCACTACGGCGGCCACGGCGGCCAGTTCATCGGGGACGATCACCGCGTCGGCGGTCTCCAGGACAGGGTCGGAGCCGTCCCGGCCCATGGCGATGTCGGTGCGGGCGATCGACTGAAGTACGCCATCGGGTCAGCGACGCTGGCGTGCTGAGCAGGTTCGTATCCGGCTGGCCAGGCACTGCATGGAGCGTGTGGTCTGCGGCGGGCTGGAGGGCTGGGGTAAGGCAGGGGCTGGGCCCGCGCCGCAGTAGTGCGACGCGAGCCCAGCCCTTGTCGGCCAGAGAGCACCGCCGTCAGAAGGCCCCGGTGCCGTTGGGTGAGTAATCGTCAAGACCTGTGGATCGGTTGATCTCACTTTCGTTCAGGTGGGTTGATCGCGACGAGTTCGACTTCGAAGCCGTCGTCGTTTTCCAGGTAGGCGGCGTAGTGCTGTCCGCCGCCGGCGTAGGGATGCCGCTCGGGGAACATCAGGTGCCAGCCGTGCTGGGCGGCGTCGGCCACCAGCTTCTCGACCGTGGTGGTGTCTTCGACATGGAAGGCCAGGTGGTTCAGCCCTGGGCGGCAGCGGTCGTACTCTTCGGCGGTGAGAGTCGGCGACTGCTCGATGACCAGGTAGGTCGGCCCGAGCCGCCAGCTGCGTCCGCCTTCCCAGGTCTGGAAGAGGGCATACCCCAGCGCCTCCAGCAGCCAGCCGAGCGAGGCGAGCGCGCGGTCGAGGTCCGGCACCCACAGCTCGATGTGATGCAGCATGCCGTGCGACGGTCGGCTCATGCGGCGACCGCCTCGGGGCGTTCGACGAGCTGGCCGCGTTCGAAGCGGGCTCCGGCGCGTACGAGGGCGACGAGGTGGGGTGCGTTCACGGCTCGCCAGCGGGCCTGGGCGGACTCGACGAGCTTGAAGACCATGGCCAGGGCGGCGGTGCGGGAGCCGGCGCCGCGGGTGACCTTGGTCCGTAGCCTCACGGTGGAGAAGGTCGACTCGATCGGATTCGTGGTCCGCAGGTGGATCCAGTGCTCGGCCGGGAAGTCGTAGAACGCCAGCAACTGGTCCTGGTCATCGGTGATCTTCTTGACGGCCTTGGGGAACTTCGCTCCGTAGAGCTGGGCGAACGTCTTGATCGCCGCCTCGGCGTGGTCACGGTCCTCGGCGTTGTAGATGTCCTGGACGGCCTTCTTCGCGCCCGGCTGAGCGGACTTCGGCATGGAGTCGAGGACATTGGCGGTTTTGTGAACCCAGCACCTCTGCTCGCGGGTGTCGGGAAACACCTCGGCCAGCGCCTTCCAGAAGCCCAGCGCGCCATCGCCGACTGCGAGGACCGGGGCGCGCATGCCCCGGCGGGCGCAGTCGCGGAGCAGGTCGGCCCAGGACTCGCCCGATTCGCGGTAGCCGTCCTTGAGCGCGACCAGTTCCTTGGAGCCGTCGGCGCGGACCCCGATGAGCACCAGGACGCAGGCTTTGGCTTCCTCCAGGCGGATGTTGAGGTGGATGCCGTCGGCCCACACGTACACGTAGTCGACCTCCGCGAGGTCGCGGTCCATGAACGCGGCGTGGTCGGCCTGCCACTGCTGGGTCAGGCGGGTGATCGTGGCCGGGGAGAGCCCGGCCGAGCTGCCCAGGAACTGCTCCAGGGCGGGCACGAAGTCGCCGGAGGACAGGCCGTGCAGGTAGAGCAGCGGCAGCACCTCGCTGATCTTCGGGGACTTGCGGCACCACGGCGGCAGGATCGCCGAGGAGAACCGCTTGCGTTCGCCCGTCGCCTCATCGACGCGCTTGTGGTTCACCCGCGGTGCCTTCACCTCGACCACCCCGGCCGCCGTGGTCACCGTGCGCGGCTGGTGGTAGCCATTGCGCACGACCAGGCGGTGGCCCTTCTCGTCTCGCTGATCGGCCAACTCGGCTATGTATGCGTTGACTTCGGCCTCCAGCGCGGCGGCCAGCATCCGCCTTGCGCCCTCACGGACGATCTCGTCGATCAGAGAGGAGCCGTTGGCGGTGGTTCCGTCGTTGTTGACTACGCTGAGCACGGGCGTGCCTTCCCGACCCGCGCGGCAACGCGGGCCTACTCGATACCAGTCAATCGATCACTCGGGAAGGTACGCCCTCCGCGTGTGCTCTCCCGAGCCGATCCACAGACATCCGAGCTTCGTAGGAAGTCAAGTGGCAGCAGGTCCGACTGTCGTCGCAAGGGCCGGGAACGCCTTCGCCGGGTCGAAGTTCTGGC
>NZ_JBFAWG010000074.1:0-26520 GCF_040680215.1 Streptomyces sp. NPDC052107 | reverse complement strand
TGACCGGGGACCACCTTCCAATCCGGGGCCTTGCGGTACCCGGGCGGACTGCTTCCTCGCCCGGGCGATCCTGATGGCGTTCTGCTCCTTACCTTCGGTTACTCGTTGTACTGCTGGATACCGCGGGTACTGCTCGCGCCCCCTTCGGGTCGCGTCCTGCTTGACCTGTTCGCACGGCAGTTCATGTCTGCCGTACCCACTGCGACTTCCTGGGTACGAGAAAAACGGTAACCCTGCGGACGGCTAATGTCTACCACCATCGTGACAGGTTTCCTCCTTGGTCCGTGCAGGTATTTCTGCCTCAAATACACCCGGAAGAGTGCTGTGCCTGGTTGAATCGCGGTCCGGCGGGGAAGCGCTGAGCCTGGCGGTGCGACCGATCGAAGGTGGGGTGGCAGCGCATGAAGGCGATCGAGCGCATCGTCCGGAGAGTGAGGCGTCCGGGTCGCCGAAGGCACCCGAGATCGAGCGAACGGCCGCCTTCCCGCCCACCGTCAACGACGAGGAAGCGACCCGGCGCGTCGCCAAGGCGTTCGCCGCCCACTTTGGCGACGACGCACACACCATCGACCTGCAGACCGCCAGTGAGGACATGAGCGAGATCCCGCAAGCGTTCGGCGCACCGTTCAGCTATTGGGGCATCGGAGGCATCGACGCCGAGCTGTATGCCGAGGCCGCCAAGAAGGGCACCATCGCCCAGGACGTCCCGGTCAACCACAGCCCTGCCTTCGCCCCCGTCGTCCAACCCACCCTGGACACCGGCGTCAACGCCATGACAGTGGCTGCCCTCGCCTGGCTCGGCAGCTGACGTGAACTCGTGTCCCGCGTGAAAACCCTGGTTCGGGCTGCTGATCAGGCCGTTTGTCTGCCTGCCGTCAGGCTGCTTGCTGGTACTCGTTGATGAGGCCGCCGAGTAGTTGAGTGCGGCGGACGCGGCCTCCGAAGGGGATGACAGGTGCCGTCTGGCCGGTCTCCGAGGCTTGGGGAGATCGTTGGTGGAGGGATTGGTGGGGGCGGTGCCGGTTGTAGTGGTCGGTGTAGGTGTTCAGGACGGTGCGCAGGTGCCGTTCGTTCATGATGAGTAGGCGGTCGGTGCACTCGCGGTGGACGGTGCCGACCCAGCGTTCCGCGAAGGCGTTTGCCTTCGGTGATCTCGGCGGGGAAAGTAGCACCTGCACGCCGTCGTCGGCGAGCACGGCGTCGAAGGCGTCGGAGAACTTCCCGTCCCGGTCGCGTAGGAAGAACCGGAACCGGTCCACCCGGTCTTCGAGTTCCATCATCAAGTTCCTCTCCTGCTGGGTCACCCAGTCCCGGTTCGGGTGCGCGCTGATGCCGAGGACGTGCACTCGGCGCGTTGGGACTTCCATGACGAACAGCACGTACAGCCGTCGGCAGAACACGGTATCCACATGGAAGAAGTCGCAGGCCGGCAGTCCGGAAGCCTGGGCGCGCAGGAAGGAGGCCCAGGCGTCGTGAGCCCGCTGGGGCGCGGGCGGAATGTTGCCCTGCCGCAGTACTGACCGGACGGTGGCGGCGCAGACCGTGATGCCCAATCGGGCCAGCTTGTGGGTGCCGACAACCCTGTCACCTGTGCTGAGCTGCGGCTTCAGGGTCACGATGGGATCGCATCGAAGGTGTTCGCGAGCCCGCCGGCGCAGGCTTGGGAAGCGTGACGTTCCGTCTGGTCTACCGATTCGGCTGCCTCCTGCTCGGCTGGCTGCGCCTGCTGGCCCGCTCGTCTGCGGCCAAGGATGCCGAGATACTGGTGCTCCGGCACCAGCTGGCCGTCCTGCAGCGCGGCAGCCTCAAGCCAGCCTTCACCCGCGGGGACCGCGCGGTGCTCGCCGCCCTGCTCCGGTTGCTGAGCAAGCGTCACCGTTCATCGTTGAAGCTGCTGGTCACCCCGCGTACCGTGCTGCGCTGGCACGAGAGGCTGGTCACGAGGAAGTGGACCTATCCGCACCGAGGCCCGGGCCGTCCGGCCAAGCCCGAGGCGCTGCGTGCTCTGGTGTCGCGCCTTGCTCGCGAGAACGACGGGTGGGGGTGTATCGCCGGATCCACGGCGAACTGCTCAACCTGGGCTGGAAGATCGCCGCCTCGACGGTGTGGAAGATCCTCCAAGAGGCTGGGATCGACCCGGCGCCCCAGCGCGCCGACCGCTCCTGGGCCCGGTTCCTCAAGGCTCAGGCCCGCGGGATCCTCGCCGTCGATGTCTTCCACGTGGACACCGTTCTCCTGCGGCGCCTGTTCGTCCTGTTCTTCGTCGAGCACGGCACCCGGCGCGTCCACATCGCCGGCGTCACCCGGCACGTCACCGCCGCGTGGGCCACCCAGTGCGCCCGGAACCTCCTCATGAGCTGGGACGACACACGCGGCGAAGGCGCTAGATTCCTCATCCGGGACAACGCCGGCTACTTCACCGAGGGCTTCGATGCGGTCTTCACCGCCGTCGGTGCCCGGGTCGTGCCCATCCTGCCGGGCGTGCCCCGGATGAACGCGATCGCCGAGCGCTGGGTCGGATCCTGCAGGCACGAGGCCACCGACCGCGTCCTGATCACCGGGGAGCGGCACCTGCGGCTCATCGTCGGTGAGTACGCCGATCACCACAACGAGCATCGGCCTCACCGATCACTGGGACAACGGTGCCCCGACGGCCTCGGCGCGCCCGAACCACCCGCCATCGACGCCCCATCGCGCATCCTCCGGCGTGACCGCCTCGGCGGCCTGATCCACGAGACACGCAGGTCGCATAGGGTGACGGAGGTTGTCGGCACGCACAGGCACCCCGGCACGGTACTCCGCGAGCCGTCCTCAGGCTCGCCGGTCTGGATCCCGCCGCGCGCTACCGGGACGCCGCCACCGGCGATGTGCACCACGCGTCCGTGCTCACCGGGTACGGGATCTCGCCCGAGTTGCCGACCGGCGACTGGTCCAGCGCGTCCCTTCACCTGATCAGGATCGACGACGCGGCGGCCGACGGCACCAGTCCCATGGGACTCACTTTCCTATATGATCCTGCCCTCGATTCCAGCCCGAGGCTGTCCAACTCCTGATCGTCATGGTCGGATTCACATGCTCCTCTGTCGCGTCGGACAGGTCGCATCTTGCCAATGAGCTGCTGAACAAGGCAGACCGTCACCGATCGTGCGGTTCAGGGGGTTGACGGGGGGCCGCGCCTGGTCGAACATCGCCCTACCAATTTCCTATTTGATTCAGGGGAGTGGTGGAGATGCATCCCCCGACCCGTGCCGTCCTGTCAGGAGTCGCAGCCGTCGCCGTGCTCATGGCGGGCTCGGCGGCCTGCACCATCAAGAACTCCGGTGCGCCTTCGGCCACCCAGGCCCCCGCGTCCGGCAAATCCGGTACGGGTACTGCCGAGTTGGCCGACGGGTCGGGCACCAAGGTGGCCCTCGTGCCCGGCGGTGCCCACCCCTACTTCCAGCCCTGGAAGGCGGCGGGAGCCGCCGCGAAGAAGGAGTACGGCCTCGGGGAGGTGACCTTCGACGAGACCTCGGAGTGGGACCAGCAGAAGCAGGACAACCTGCTCTCCACGCTCGCGGCCCGCGGCTACAACGCGTTCGGGATCTTCGGGGTGTCGCCCACCGACATCAACACCACCTTCGCGGACCTCAAGTCGCAGGGTTTCGCGGTGGCTTCGCTCGCCTCCTGCCCGGCCGGCGGCACCGACAAGGCCGACTTCTGTCTCTCCACGGACGTGGAGGTCGCCGCCTACAAGGCGACCAAGGCCGCGATCGCCGCAATGGGCGGCAAGGGCACGCTCGTCCACCTCACCGGCAACAACGTGGACGCCAACACGCAGCTGCGGATCAAGGGCGTGGCCCAGGCGGTGCAGGAGTCCGCCGGCAAGGTGAAGTTGCTGCAGACCATCACCGACGTCGACAAGGACCTGCAGACCGCGCAGAAGGCGGTATCCGACCTGCTCTCGGCCAAGGGCAGCCAGATCCAGGGCATCGTCACCACCGCCTACAACCCCGCCGTGGCCGCCGCCGACGCGGTCAGGAGTTCCGGTTCCAAGGCCAAGGTCGTGGCCATCGACGACGACGCCAAGATCCTCAGCGCGATCAAGGACGGCTCGGTCGCGGCCACCGTGGTCCAGAACCCCGTGGGACAGGCCGAGTTGGGTACCTGGGCGCTGGCACTGCTGCAGACGAAGCAGTGCACCATGCGCCACCCGGGCCAGATCATCGACTCGGGCTCGTTCGTGGTCACCAAGGCGAACGTCGGCACCTACGACTCGGCCAGGAAGGCCAAGACCGAGCAGCTCAGGAAGCAGTTCGCAGACACCTACCTCGTCTGCAAGTGACCGCCGACGCCACTACGGAAAGCGGACTCCACACGATGACCACCATCATGAACGCCACGGCGCTGCTCGCCGACATCGCGGTGGAGAAGGAGCGCACGGACGCCGTGCAGTCCTTCGTCAAGCAGGAGACGATCCTCGTCGAAGTCACCACCGGGGACGCGCTTCAGGGAACCGGCTACGCCTACACGATCGGCACCGGTGGTTCCTCCGTGCTGGCCCTGCTCCGCGAGCACCTGTTGCCTCTCCTCATCGGAGCGGACGCCCGCAACGTCGAGGCACTCTGGAAGCGGCTGTTCGCCGCCACGCGCGCCACCACCACCGGCGCCATCACCTCTCTCGCCCTCGCCGCCGTGGACACCGCCCTGTGGGACCTGCGGTGCAAGCGCGCCGGGGAACCGCTGTGGCGGCTGGCCGGGGGCCACCGCCAGGAGGTCCCGCTCTACGACACCGAGGGCGGCTGGCTCCACCTGAACACCGATGACCTGGTCCGCTCGGCACTCGACGCGCAGAAGGCCGGGTGGGCGGGAGTCAAGATCAAGGTGGGGAAGCCGCATGTGGCCGAGGACGCCGAGCGGCTGCGGGCCGTCCGCGAGGCGGTCGGCCCGTCGATGCACATCATGACCGACGCCAACCAGTCACAGACCATCTCCTCGGCGCTCCAGCTCGCGGCCGCCATCGAGCCCCACGGGCCGTACTGGCTCGAGGAGCCCCTTCCCGCCGACGACGTCAGCGGACACGCCCGCCTGGCGGCCGCGACGAGAATCCCCGTCGCCGTCGGTGAGTCCCTGTACTCCGCCATGCAGTTCCGCGCGTACCTGGAGTCGGGCGCCGCCTCCGTCGTACAGGTCGACGCCGCACGCATCGGCGGCATCACGCCGTGGCTGAAGGTCGCGCACACCGCGGAGAGCCACAACGCCGTGGTCTGCCCGCACTTCCTGATGGAACTGCACGTCAGTCTGGCCGCCGCCGTACCCAACGGCATGTTCGTCGAGTACATCCCGCAGCTGAGAGCGGTGACCCGCACCGAACTGACGGTCCGGGACGGTCGGGCGGTGGCACCGGACGTGCCGGGCATCGGGATCGACTGGGACATGGACGCCATCGACAACAGGAGGGTGGCATGAGGACACCCGTCATGACACCGGAGAACGACAGCCGGGCCGACGGTGAGGCCGCCGCGCCGCGGACCGCGCACCGGCTGCCGTTCTGGGTGAACCAGCGGCTCGGGCTGCTGGTGCTCACCGTCGCTCTCGCCGCACTGTTCGGCGCACTGCGGCCGGCGTTCCTCGACCAGCGGCTCGTACTCTTCCCCCTGCTGCGGGACATCTCCACGCTGACCGTGGTGGCGCTCGCCCAGATGGTGGTCCTCTCCGTGGGACACATGAACCTCGCCGTGGGCCGCATGGCGGCCTTCGGCGCCCTGTTCGCGGGTCTCGGCTACGACCGGCTCGGCCTGCCGCTCCAACTCGGCCTGCTCCTGTGCCTGTTCGCCGGAGGCGCCATCGGCGCCCTGACCGGCTGGATCATCGCCCGCACCCGAGTCAGCTCCTTCGTGGTCACCCTGGCCGTGGACTTCGCCCTGCTGGGACTGGTCTCCTTGCTCTACTCGGCGCTCACCGAGAACGCGGCCTTCACCACACAGCCGAGCGGGCTCATGGACCTGCGCTCCACCTCGCTCGCCGACATCTGCATCGGTCGCGTCTGCGGATCCCCGGCTGTCCCGCAGATGGCACAGTTCACGGTCCTGGCACTGGGCGGCCTCGGTTTCCTGTACACCCGCACCCGCATGGGCCGGGAGCTGCTGCTCACCGGCGCCAACCCGGCGGCGGCGGAGCTCTCGGGTATCCCCACGGGACGCCGGGTCATCCTCGCGCACACCCTCTCCGGACTGCTCGCCGCGCTCGCCGGCTTCATGGCCGCCGTCAGCACGGGCACGTTCCGCGCCTCCATCGGCGACGACTTCATGCTGCCCTCGTTCCTCGGCGCGGTCCTCGGCGGCACACTTCTCACCGGCGGTGTCGTCTCCGTACTCGGCGCGCTGCTGGGCACCTCACTGGTCGGCGTCATCCGCAAGGGCCTGGACCTGCTCGGCGTCGGCCTGGAGAGCCTGAACATCTACCTCGGCTGCGTCCTGCTACTGGCCCTGTCGGCCGACCGGGTGCGCACCGTCGCGTCCTACCGCAAGGTGGTGCACTCCACGTGATCACGATCAACGATCGCGGAGGGTGTGCCGGAGCCGTCCTGCGCCGCTTCTCCCGGTCCACGGCCATGACACTGCTGTGCGTGACGCTGGCCGGATATCTCGCCCTGGGAGTCGCGTCTTCGGGCGAGTTCTTCCAAGGACCGTCGGTACGGACCTTCCTCCAGTACCTCGCCACACCTATCCTCATCGGGCTGGCCCAGATGGCCGCTCTGTGTGTCGGACAGCTCAACCTCGCGGTCGGTGCCCTCGGCGGCTTCACCGCCTGTCTGATGGGCGTCCTCATGGCCGACGACGGTGTCCCGGCACCGATCGCCGTCGCGGCGGGTGTGCTCGCGGCGACGCTGGCCGGTCTGGTGACCGGCGTGTTCATCGTGGCGACGCGGATCAACGGCTTCATCGTCACGCTCGGGACGATGACCATCCTGGTGGGGGCGCAGTACCGGCTGGCCGGCACGCGCACCATCGACGGCTACTCGCCGACCCTCAGGGACCTCGGCCGGGCGGCCCCGCTGAACCTCCCGCTGGTGTTCCTCACCGCGCTGGCCGCGGCGGCCCTGCTGGCCGCGTTCATGTACCGCGCGACCGCCGGCCGGCGGCTCCTCGCGGCAGGCGGCAACCCGCTGGCGGCGCGCCTGTCCGGCATCTCCACCAACCGGCAGATCGTGTTTGCCCACACCCTGTCCGGTCTGCTCGTCGGCGTCGCCGCCGTGACCGCGACGGCGTCGCTGCCCGGCGTCAACAGCAGCGTCGGCGGAGACTGGCTGCTGCCGAGCTTCGCCGCGCCGATCATCGGAGGTGTGTCGCTCAATGGTGGCTCCGTCGCGGTGTTCGGCACGGTCCTGGCGGCGTTCGTCATGCGGCTCATCGACGCCGCGCGCGCCCAGTTCTCGCTCGACCCGAGCTGGGTGAACTTCCTCATCGGCCTGGTCGTGCTCGGCACGGTGGTGGGCGGCCGCATCCACCAGACGCATCTGGAGAAGAAGGGCAAGGCACAAGGGCGTACCCCGCCGGCACCGGTCGGCCGGGGACAACCGGTCGACGCTGCCCTGCCGAACGCGGGAGGTGCGCAATGAGCGACGTCCTTCTCGAATGCCGGGAGATCGTCAAGGTCTTCCCCGGAGTACGGGCTCTGGACGGCGTCGGCCTGCGCCTGACGGCCGGTTCCGTGCACGCGCTGCTGGGCGAGAACGGTGCGGGGAAGTCCACTCTCATCAAAGTCCTGACCGGTGTCCACACGCCCGACGTCGGTCGGCTCACCTGGCGTGGCGAGGAGGTCCATCTCCGCTCGCCGCTGGAGGCCACCCGGACCGGCATCGGCGTCGTCCACCAGGAACGCAACCTCATACCCGACTTCTCGGTGGCGGAGAACATCACGCTGCAGAGCCCTCCCTCGCGCCACGGGCTGGTCGACCGGGAGGCCATGAACGCGCCCGCCCTCCGCTGCCTGGCGGAGCTGGGTCTCGACCTCGACCCGCACCGGCCGGTCCGCGAACTGTCGGTGGCGCAGCAGCAGTTGGTGGAGATCGCGAAGGCGCTGCACACCGAGAGTGAGGTGCTGCTGCTCGATGAGCCGACCGCATCCTTGTCCCCGCAGGAGACCGAGCGTCTCTTCGACGTCGTTAGGCGGCTGACGGCCCGTGACACATGTGTCGTCTTCGTGAGCCACAAGCTGGAAGAGGTCTTCGCGATCTGCGACACCGTCACCGTGCTGCGCGACGGAAGAACGGTGCTGGAGTCCGCACCGCTCGCCGACCACACACACGACGACATCGTGAACCTGATGGTGGGCCGCACCCACATGGCGACCGAGATGCTGCCACGCACCCCTGACCCGACGGCTGCCCCGGTCCTCGCGCTCGACGGGATCTGCACCGCCGACGGCCACCAGGACATCTCCCTTCAGGTGCGGCCCGGCGAGATCGTCGGTCTCTACGGCCTCGTCGGCGCCGGGCGCAGCGAACTGGTCAAGGCCGTGCTGGGCCTCAACCGGGTCACCGGCGGCGAGATCAGGGTGCACGGCACACCGGCCCGGATCGAATCACCCCGGCAGGCACTGCACGAGTTCGGCATCGGCTACCTGACCGAGAACCGCAAGGACGAGGGCGTCTTCCTCGAACAGCCCATCCACCGGAACATCACGGTCACCGTGTGGAAGAAGCTGGCCAAGGCCCTTGGGTTCGTCTCCTCCGCCGAAGAGCGGAAGGTGGCGCAGGACCTGGTCGAACGCCTCGGCATCCGTGTCTCGGGCCTCGACCAGAACGCCGGTGAACTGTCCGGGGGCAACCAGCAGAAGGTCAGCCTGGCGAAATGGCTCGCGGCCGACACCCGGCTGCTGATCGTCGACGAGCCGACCGTCGGTGTCGACGTACGCACCAAGCATGCCTTCCACGAACTCCTCTGGGAACTGGCCCGCGGAGGACTGCCGATCCTGCTGATCAGCAGCGACCTCACCGAGATGATCACGCTGGCGGACCGCGTCCTGGTCATGGCCGACCACCGCATCCGTGGCGAGGTCGACAACGACCGCGACTACGAACGGATGAGCGGCCGGATCATCCGTGTCATCCACGATCGCGCGCTCTCGGCAGTGACCGCGGAGGAGGACGCGAAGTGAAGCGCGTGGCACAGGTGATCCGCGTCCGTCCCGAACAGCTGGAGAAATACCGCGAGTTGCACCGCGACGTGCCCCGGCCGGTGCTGGACACACTGCGGGACTGCCACATCGGGAACTACTCGATTCACCTGCTCGGGGACCTGCTGTTCGGCTACTTCGAGTACCGCGGTGACGACCTGGCTGCGGACATGGCGCGTATGGCCGCCGACGAGGCGACGCAGTCCTGGTGGCGGCTCACCGCCCCCTGCCAGCAGCCGGTGGAGGACGCGGCACCGGGGGAGTGGTGGGCCTCGATGGAGCAGGTCTTCCCGATGTCGTGAGACTCCGCGGACCGACCGCAGAAGGAGGAGGAAACCGCATGAGCGCCACGCCGCTCGTCGATGCCCACCACCACGTGTGGGACCTGGCCGTACGGGACCAGGAATGGATCACCGGGCCGGAACTCGCGCCCCTGCGCCGGACCTTCTCGCTGTCGGACCTGCATCCGCTCGCCGAGAGCTCCGGAGTGGGCGCCACCGTGATGGTGCAGACCGTGCCGGTACCGGAGGAGACCCCCGAGATGCTCGCGCAGGCGGCCACTGATCCGCTGGTCGCCGGGGTGGTCGGCTGGACCGACCTGGCGGCTCCGGACGTGACGGACGCGCTGGCCCGGCTGCGTGAGCTGCCGGGAGGCGGCCGACTGGTGGGCATCCGGCACCAGGTGCAGTCGGAACCGGACCCGCGGTGGCTGGTGCGGGAGGATGTCGTGCGGGGTCTGTCCGCGGTGGCCGAGGCCGGCCTTGCCTATGACCTCGTCATCCTCCCGCACCAGCTGCCCGCGGCCACCGCCGCGGCCCGCCGTCTGCCTGGCCTCAGGTTCGTCCTGGACCACATCGGCAAACCCGCCATCGCGCAGGGCGCGCTCGAACCGTGGGCTTCGCAACTGAGGGCGCTGGCGGCCGAGCCCAACACGTTCTGCAAGCTGTCCGGTCTCGTCACGGAGGCCGACTGGCGCGGCTGGACAGTCGACGATCTGCGCCCCTTCGCCGAGACCGTTGTTGGTGCCTTCGGACCGGACCGGGTCATGTACGGCTCCGACTGGCCCGTGTGCACGCTGGCCGCCGACTACGCGGAGGTGCTCGATGCGGCCCGTGCTCTGACGCTTGGGCTCAGCGTGGACGAGCGGGATGATGTTTTCGGTGGCACTGCCATGCACGCCTACCGGCTGCACGTGGACCATGACTGAGTGTCGACGGCACGGAGCGGCAGTAGAGCCCGCCAAGGCCCGCACCAGCCCGGGCCGGGGATGCGGCCACGGCGGCCCTGCGCCCGAGACAGCGCCTGGCAACGTCCTCACCTCGGTAAACTTCTTTCGTCCCGACCACCCTGGAGCAGCAGGAGCAGGAAAACGAATGCCACCGCATGACAGTTCCTCTGCCAGGCCCACGGAGGCCGGAGGAAGAAACGAATCCGCCGGTCCTGCTCGCCAGGTCCTTTCGGACAGCGTCTACGAGCAGATCAAGGCCATGGTCATGGACCACGAGATCGCTCCTGGTGCCCGTGTGGGGATCGAGGCGCTGTCGCGCGCGCTCGGTGTCTCGCCCACGCCCGTCCGTGAAGCACTGGCCAGGCTCGAGTCCGACGGACTTGTGGTGAAGAGGTCGCTCTCCGGATACCGGGCGACCGAGTTGCTGACCCGCGAGGGCCTCGAGGAACTCTTCGAAATGCGGCTCCTCCTCGAACCGAGAGCGGCGGCTCTCGCCGCAGTCAACACCACCGAGGAGCAACTCGACGCCATCGAGCGGCTTGTCGAGGAGATGCAGGCCCATCCGGGGCCGACGGGTCGGTACGCGGACTACCGCGACTTCGCCGCTCTCGACCAGCGCCTGCACGACGCGATCGCGGTGGCCTCACAACGTCCGCTGCTCGCCGATGCGGTGGAGCGGCTCCACTCCCATCTGCATGTCTTTCGACTCAGAAGTGTCAGGAGCGCCGACGACCCAACGACGGCCGAACACGAACGTGTCGTACGCGCGATACTGCGCCGCAAGCCCGAGCGAGCCGCGGAAGCGATGGCGGAACACCTGACACGCAGCCTTCAGCGCCAGCTCAGCCAGGACCCGAACTCCTGACCGGTGTCGAGGTCTGCTACCAGTTTCCCCGCGAGGGCCTTTTCGGCACCGTCGACTGATGGATCGCTCGGTCGGTTGCGCCTCGTCCGGGAGCTTCGCGAACAGGATCGCCTTGCGGCGCTGCGAGGGGCGCGCATGATGGACCACGCGACCGTCCGCGACGAGGCGCGCCCGGAACGCCTGGCGACCAGCGTGACGACGAACGGTGCTCTTGCCGTTAATTCCGTCCGCGCAGGTCACGCGACATGTTCATACTCGCGAAGGATGCCGCTGAGGCGATCGCGTCGTCGTATGTCGAGGCGGGCGACCTGCTCCGGGTCGACGATCGGCGTGGGAACGGGGCGCAGTGGGCGGGCGTTGGCGATGCCCTGGTGCGGCCGGCGGGAGTTGTAGAACTGCTCGAACTCGTGCCGAGCACGGATCAGGTGCCGCCGGTTCCAGATCAAGGTGCGGTCCAGGAGCTCGCGTCGGCAGGTCTGCACCCATCTCTCCATGACCGAGTTCATTCGAGGCATCTGAATGCCGCTGAGCACGACTTCGATCCCCCCATCGGCGAGGATGGCGTCGAACAGGGCGGGGAACTTCCCGTCCCGGTCCCGGATCAGGAATCGCGCCGGGCAACCGGCGTCCTCGAGGTCCATGACGAGATTCTTCGCGGCCTGCACGACCCAGGCCGCGGGCGGGCGGGCGGTGGCGCCCAGGATGCGGGCGGGTGGGCGGTGGCGCCCAGGATGCGGATCCGCCGAGTGGTGTGCTCGATCACCGCGAATACGTACAGCCGCGCTCCGGTCAGGGTGACCGTCTCGAAGAAGTCGCATGCCAACAGGGCGTCGGCCTGGGAGCGCAGGAAGTCGGCCCATGTGCTGGTGCTGCGCTCGGGCGCCGGGTCGATCCCGGCCTCCCGCAAGGTTCCCCATACGGTGGAGGCGGCCACCTTCACCCCGAGGACCAGCAGCTCACCGTGGACGCGCCGATACCCCCAGCCGGGATTTTCCCGCGCGAGACGCAGTACGAGGGCGCGGATGGAGCGCACGGTCCGTGGTCGTCCCGGGCGCTGGGGTCGAGATGCGGCAGCATGGCGGCGTGCGAGCAGGTCGCGATGCCAGCGCAAACTGTGTCGGGACGCACCAGCAGCCGCAACCGACGCAACACATCCATCGGGAGCTGATGCAGCAGAGCAGCCAGAAATGCCCGGTCGCTGGGGTCGAACCGCAGCCTTTTCTTTCCGAGTTGGCGCTCCAAAACGGTGATCTGGTGGCGCAGGGCGAGGATCTCGACGTCCTTCTCCCGGTCGCTCACCGGCAGCAGGCGCAGCATGGCGAACGCGTTTGTCACACTCAGATAGGCCAGTCGCAGCAGCACGGCTGATCATCTTGTCGCGGCGATCGCCAGCCGCGCGAGAGCTGCGGCGCAAGCGACCAGGGGCGACACGCCGCATGCCGGCTTCCACCACGGCGGATGATTTTTCGGCAAGGGCAGGGTGCAGACGTGCCGGCGTGAACTGCTGGACCGCACGTTGATCTGGAACCAGCGCCACCTCTGCCACGCTGTGCGGGAGTTCGAGCGGTTCTACAACTCCCATCGGCCCCATCAGGGAATCGCGAACGCCCGACCGCTCCACCCCTTGCCGCAGGGGATCAGCGATCCGGGGCAGATCACCCACCTCGACATACGAAGGCGTGAACGCCTGGGTGGCATTCTCCATGAGTACGAACATGCCGCGTGACCTGGGCGGACGAGGTTTCCGGCAAGGGCAGGGCCAAGGCGGGGCGCGAGGCAGAGATGCGGGAGCAGGCGCGGTCGATGGTGGCCGAGCCTGACAGAGCCCGGCGGCCGGTCGTACCGGAACTACGTGGACCCGGACGATCCGCGCTCCTGGGTGGTCGTGGAGGAGTGGGAAGCACCGGCCGCCCGCTGGACGACGCATCCTGGGGAGACCCGGCACCACTGCCGACCAGCACGCCGTAACCCAGGTCTCCTTCACCGATCCCGAGGTGGCCGGCCGTGGGGCCGACCGCCGCACAGACAGCCGACACCGGCCACCGGATCAAGACCGTCGACCTGAACCGCGGGCGAGGTCCCGCTCAACGGCTCAGGCTGGCCGCCTGCCGACGAGACCAGTAGACGCCGGCCGAAAGAGCCGAGGCCGGTGACCCCGAAAGTGCGCAAGTAACTTGGCAAAGTTACTTGTGTAGTTTTATGGTGGCGTCATGACCACGGACTCCATGCCGCAGCAGTCCGCCGTGACGGCGCAGCGCCTCAACGACGCGATGAAACGGCTGCGCGCCCGCCTGCGCGCGGAGTCCGGGCAGCATGCGACCGGACTGACCCCCACACAGCTCGCCGTGCTGGCGAGCGTGGTGCGGGAGGGCCCGGTCACCGCGGCCCGGCTCGCCTCGCTGGAGCACGTCAGCGCGCAGTCCATCGCGCAGAGCCTGGCGGTGCTCAGGGCCGCCGGCCTCGTTCACAGCGAGCCCGATCCGCAGGACGGGCGCAAGAAGCTGATGAGTGCCGACCCGTCCGCGACCGAGCTTGTCGGCAAGCTGCTGGCGGGACGCGCCTCCTTTCTGGCGCGGGCCATCGACCAGGTCGTCGCCCCGGACGAGCGCAAGGACGTGGAGAAGGCCATCAAGTTGCTGGAGCGTCTCGCTGCGGCTGACCTCAGCGGCGGTGGCATATGACGGCCGCCCCCACCCGGGCCGAGGCCTCGGCACCCGGTCTCGCAGCCAAGCCCTTCGCGTGGACGTTCACCACCCCGCTCTACGTGGGGGCCGGCCTCAACCCGGTCAACAGCTCCATCATCGCGACCGCCCTCGTGCCCATCGCCGCCGAGCTGCACGTCTCGGTGGGCAGCACCGCCATGCTGGTTTCCTCGCTGTACCTGGCCAGCGCCGTCGCGCAGCCCACGGCCGGCAAACTGGCGGAGGTGCTCGGACCGCGCAGGACTTTCCTCTCCGGCATCGTGCTGGTGCTGCTCGGCGGTCTGGTCGGCGGCCTCGGCCAGAACCTGGCGATGCTCACAGCCGCCCGGGTACTGGTCGGCATCGGTACCTCGGCCGCCTTCCCGTGCGCGATGGTGCTGATCCGGCGCCGCGCCGAGGAGGCCGGCCTCGACACCCCGCCGGGCGGGGTGCTCGGCGGCATCGCGATCGCGGGCATGGCCACTGCCGCCGTCGGCCCGCCGATCGGCGGACTGCTGGTGGGCACCGCGGGCTGGCGCTGGGCCTTCCTGGTCAACATCCCGGTCACCGCGATCGCGATGGCCATGGCCTTGCGCTGGCTACCGAAGGATCCCGTACTCGATCGCGCACAAAGCGGCTTTCGCCAGATCGCCGACCGGATCGACCTGCCCGGCATCCTCGGCTTCGCCGTGTCGATGAGTGCGCTTGTCCTCTTCCTGATGGGCCTCCCCCGCGCCGGGTGGGCCGCGCTCGCCGTCTTCGTCCTGGCCGCCGTGCCGACGGTGGTGTGGGAGTTGCGGAAGCCGGGGCCGTTCTTCGACTTCCGCGGCCTCGCTGCCAACGGTGCCCTCGCTCGCACCTACCTGCGGCAGGCACTCACCCTGCTCGGCGTCTACTCCGTGATGTACGGAATGACCCAGTGGATGGAGGCAGCGCACCGGATATCCACGGTGGGAGCGGGGCTGCTGCTCCTGCCGATGGGTGCCGTCTCCGCGTTGCTCTCGCGCCCGCTCGCCAGCCGCAACCTGGTGCGCGGCCCGCTGATCGCCTCGGCGGTGACCATGCTGCTCGGCTCCGCCGGCATCATGCTCCTCACCTCGAACAGCCCAGCCATCGCCATGGTGCTGGTCTCCCTCGTCTTCGGCATCACGTCCGCCGCCACCACGGTCGGAAACCAGACCGCGCTCTACCTCACGGCACCGCCCGACCAGATCGGCACCGCCTCCGGGTTGTTCCGGACCTTCGGATACCTCGGAACCATCACCTCCGCCGTGATCGGCAGCATCGTCTTCCGGAACGGGGCGAGCGACCACGGCCTGCACAGCCTCGGTCTCGTGCTCGTCGCAGCCGGCCTCGCGGTCCTGCTGCTGACCGTGCTGGACGGCCGTCTGATGAGCCGCGGCACGAACCGACCCACCGACACCGCCGACAAACCCGGCGGCTCTGAGAACCCCACCAAGGAGCACAGCGCGTGAGCCCCACCGACCTCCCCACGATCGCCCCCGAGCGGACCGCCCTGCTGGCGATGGACTTCCAGAACGGGATCGTCTCCCTCGCCCCCGACGCGGACGCGCTCGTCGAGCGGGTCAAGGGCGCCATCGCCGACGTCCGCGCCGCCGGCGGCACCATCGGCTACGTCCGCGTGGCCTTCACCGAGGACGACTGGACAGCGGTTCCCGAGACCAACAAGGCCTTCACCGCCGTAGCCGCGGCGAAGATGCTGCACCACGAGGACCCCGCCACCGGGATCGACGCACGGATCGCGCCGGAGGACGGCGACCTCGTCGTGCGCAAGGTCCGCTTCGGCTCGGGCTCCACCACCGATCTCCACCAGAAGCTCAGCGACCGCGGCATCGACACCCTGGTGCTCGCCGGGATCAGCACCAGCGGCGTCGTGCTGTCCACGCTCATCGACGCCGCCGACCGCGACTACCGCGTCTTCGTGCTGACCGACGGTGTCGCCGACCCCGATCCGGAGACTCACCGGGTGCTGCTCGACAAGGTGTTCCCCTCCCGGGCCCACCTCCTCGACACCAACGGGCTGCGCCAGCTTCTGCGATCCGCCTGACGCCGGGCTCCCCAGCGGTCCCGGCCGCCGGGGGACCGCCACACGGTTCCCCTGCCGCCGCGCGAAGCCCCCTCACCGCGCCGACCGGGTGAAGACCGATCGGAGTGTGCGAACTCTCCGGGAGGGGGGTGATGTCGCTGAAGTGCCGCACCATCAGCAGCCGTATCCGCTACGGCAAGTACTCCGCAGCATCCCCGAGATGAGGGCCTTGCCCCGGCTGCTGAGCAGCTGCCGCGAGCAGCCGGTTGACCTGGGCCGGATCGGGAACGTATGCCGGATCCACCTCCTTGACGCGGCCCTCTTGCGCCGCGCCGTCCTGGCCGCACCTCTTGCCCTCCAGCTTGCGACATGGTGCGTACAGGGCCCCTCGCAGCACAGGCATCCCGGGCGGCTTCGTGGTGGTGGTTCAGTTGGGTGGTGTACGGGTGATGGCCCGGTTCCAGATGGGTGTACTGACGGGCGGTCGGACAGCGCGGCGTTGTCTGGCCACACTCACCTGCCAGATGGCGAGGAGCAGCAGCGTGCCGGTTTCGGCGAGCAGGCTGAGGACGGCTTGTGGTGCTGGCTGCAGACCGCGCTCGGTGAATCCGAACACGCCTACGGTGCGCGAAGCGGTGAAGCCGCCGAGGGCACCGAGCGCGACGCCTGCCTCGGAGATCCTCAGCAGCAGGGGCGGAGTCCCGATCAGCAGCAGGGCAGCGAGGGCGAAGGATGCGCTGGCCTGGAGCAGGAACAGGGGGCCGATGATGTGGATGAAGCGGTACCCGTCGGTGTAGAGCTGGGCGTGGATGTATCCGCCCGCGGCGAGGGTTGCGGCGGTCGCCGCCCGCAGGGTGGGGACGAGGAATCTTTGTGTGCTCATGCCAGCCTCTGGTCCTTGATGGCCAGTTCGCGGTCGCCTTGGCGGTAGTCGACGCTGCGGATGCCTAGTGCGTCTCCGAGCTGCCGGGCAGGGACGACCTGGGGCGTGGGGGCGGGGGCGCGGCCCGGTTTGGGCAGGGGGTAGGCGGTGGTGGTGGCCGAGTGGAAGGTGATGTTGCCCTCTGTCTTGGTGAACAGTTGGTGGACGTGCCCGTTGAGACAGGTGACGGAGGAGAAGCGGCGCAGCAGGGCGATGACCTTGAGAGCGTCGTCGGTGCTCCAGCCCCACTTCGGGTACATGGCGAACAGCGGGATGTGGCTGAAGACCACGACGGGGGTGTCCGATGGCAGTCCCGCCAGGTCCTTGCGTACGAAGTCGATCTGCGCGTTGCCGAGGTGCCCGAGTTTCTCCAGGCTCAGGGTGTTGACCAGGGCGATGAAGTGCACGCCGTGGGTGTCGAAGCTGTACCAGCCATCGCCGAGCGTGCCCATGCCGAAGGTCCGCCGGTAGGCGCGGCCTGCATCACCGATGGAGTCGTGCTCGCCCGGCACGGTGAAGACACGGTCTGTCTTCATTCCAGCCATCATCTGCTTGACCTGGTCGAACTGCCCGGCCGTGGACAGATGGGTCAGGTCGCCGCTGTGCATGACGAAGTCCGGTCTGAATCCGAGTGAGTTGACCTGGTTGATCGCTTTGGTGAATGAGCCGGCCACGTCCATGTTCGCCGGGCCCTGGAACCCGATATGGCTGTCGGAGACCTGCACGAACCGCAGCGCGCCGCTTCCCGCCGCGACGGCTCCGGCGGCGGCCCCGGCGTTGGTGTCGCGGGAGTCCGCGATGTGGCTGATCACCTCTCCGCTGGCCACGGTCAGCACCACCGCGCCGCCGAACCACCCTGCGTGCCGGATGAGTTGACGCCGAGTCATACCGTGTTCGGTTTGAGGCTGACCGGCGTCGTCGGCCGTTGCTCCGTTGTGACTGTCGTAGTAGCCGGTCATCAGGTCACCTCCACGGTGGCGGTCATGAACGGATGGATGGTGCAGAGGTAGGCGTAGGTGCCGGGCTTGGCGAACGTGTAGCTGTAGGTGGCGTGGGTGGCCAGGGCGGCCGAATGCAAGGGGCCGCCCGATCCGGCGCTGGTGACGGTGTGGGCGTCGGTGTCCTGATTCGTCCACGTCACCGTCGTGCCCGCTCTGACCTTCAGCGTGGCCGGGGAGAATGCGAAGTTCTTGATCGCCACGGCATTCCCGGTCACCGGCGCGGCCGCCGCGCCCGTACGCGAGGGACTCATGGGCATGCTCATGCCGGGCATCGGGGAGGCGCCGGGAGTGGAGCCCACCGGTTTCCCCGACCCCGTGGCACCGGGCATTCCCGCCGTCTGGTGCTGACCCGGGCCGGGTGTGATGGCGCCGGCCCCGATGGACGAGGAATGCGACGACTGGCCGCATGAGCTGAGGAGCCCCAGCGCACCGGCAGTGGCAATGGTGGCGACGGCCAGCCCGGCCGCAGCATGTGATCGCCGACCTGGTGGGCGAAGGTTCAAGTACATGGTGTCCGTTCCTCACTGATCAGGCGGAGACAGAAACTGCGCCGGCTCGGGCGCACGCAACCGCAGGGATGTGTGTGGTGGATGCCGTGTTGATGGGCACGCGTGCCTCCCGGACCCAGCGAACGAGTCTGGGTGCTGCCCCGCGGCGGCTGCCCCGCCTCTACGTGCCCCGCGCTGCGCATCCGCCCTGCCACCCCACGAAGATGCAGGCGGCAGCTCCCCCGAGCAGGCAGCCGCGAGTGACTCGGGGCAGGTCGGAGTCGCCCATACGGGTGATGCGCACACTGGCCTGGACGGAGCTCCGCCCCGGTGGTCGCGCGGCCCCCGATCACTGTGCGTGGGACCATCGCCGTGGTGTGTGCGGGCACAGGCCGGGGCTGCACGGTGGCAGCGGCTTCGATGCACGGGGGCGGGGTGAGCGTGGCCGGTGGCGAGAGCGCGTGCGTCGCGTGGTGCATTTCGGTCACCTCTGTTCCGTCGTTTGCCGTATGGGGAAGCGATGAGGAGTTGCGCGTAAGTCGGTTCTTGTTCGTCTCCACGGACGGTGAGGGTCCTGCGGTTCGGTGGATACGCACCTTTTGTGAGATCTCTTGGGATCGCCGCAGATCAGCCGACCTCGGGCGCCACGCATGCTTGATCCTGGTGAGGCCGTAACGCCGCAAGGACGCGCCACCCGCGGCACTCACAGAGCGTGACTGACGCCGAGCTGTCCGTGCAGGACAAAGCGGCGCGTATGCATGATGATCGTCGTATGCCCTGGAGTTCCCGAAAGCGTGGTCCAAGGACCGATCCGGATCGCTCCGCGCACCGTGTCTCTGATAGAGGGACCCTTTCGGCCGTAGATGAGGAACTGCTGCGCACTCTGTACGCGGAGCACGCAGGAGCCCTCTTCCACTACGTGCTGCGACTGACCTCAGGAGACTGGCAATGGGCAGAGGACGTGGTGCAGGAGACACTGCTGCGAGCGTGGCAGCATCCCGCCGCGTTCGACCCCGCACGCGGCCCGGCCCGGGCATGGCTGTGTACGGTCGCCCGGCGCCTGGTCATCGATGCCCACCGGGCCCGGCAGTCCAGGCCGGCCGAGGTCGGCGGCGATGTGCTGGAGCGAGCCGCCGAGCAGGAACCGGGGAAGGACGAGATCGAGCAGGCACTGCAGAGCTGGGCGGTCGCCGACGCCATCCGGTCACTGTCCCCGGACCACCGCGTCGTCCTGCTGGAGACCTACTACCGGGGCCGGACCATGGTGGAGGCCGCACAGGTGCTGGGCATCCCGCTGGGCACCGTGAAGTCGCGTACGTACTACGCCCTGCACGCCCTGCGGCTGGCGCTGCAAGAGCGGGGGATCGAGCCATGACCGTGGCGGGCAGGAGGCGGTGACCATGAGTGCGGAGCACGACGCCCTCCGGCTGACGCTGGGAGGATACATCCTGGGCACGCTGCCCTCGGCGGAGATGGAACAGGTGCGTGTCCACCTCGCGGCATGCGCCGAATGCCGGGCCGAACACGTCCAGCTGGCGGGATTGCCCGCGCTGCTGGCGACGGTGACCGAAGCCGAAGCCGCGGGCCAGACGGTGCCGGCGGTCGACAGGGACCTGGCCGACCGGCTGGTGGCACGGGCAGCCGAAAGCGCGCAGGGCTCCCTGCCCGAACGGCCCGCCGCGCCCGCGGTGTCGCAGACGCCGGAGGGGGGTGTGCTGGAGAGGCTGCTCCAGCAGGCCGCGGCCAGGCGCCGCAAGTCCTGGCGTCTGCAACTGGCCGGCGTTGCAGCCTCGCTGACGCTCATCGCGGCGGCGGCCGGCGGCACATGGCTGGCGACCATCGGATCCGTGGGCAGCCAGGCGAGGCCGCCTGGGCCGACCGCGCCGACTGCATGGCGCACTTTCTCCGGAAGCGACGCCACCACCGGCGTCTCCGCCTCGGTGAAGGTCTGGCCCTCTGCCTGGGGCAGTGTCCTGCAGGTCTCCGCCGGGGGAGCATCCGCCGGAATCACCTGCCGGCTGCAGGCGGTCGGGCCCGGCGGGGCCAGGTCGGACGGCGCCACCTGGCGAGCAGGCCAGTACCCTCCCGGCACCACGATCCCAGGGGCGGTTGCCATGTCCCCGGGAGCCATCGAGCACTTCGAGATCGTCGCAGGCAACGGTCAGAAGCTGGTCACCATGCGAGCGTGAGCCCAGGCCATGGCCGTCGTGCCACAAGACGGCCCGGCCTCCCATTGACATGACTACGGCAGCCGGGCGTGAGCACAAGAGGCCAAGAAGACGTCGCCTTCGAAAGGCCGACCCCTCAGCGGAGTGGGGCCCCGGGCAGTCGACAACAACCGGGCCGCCTCAAGACCGGAGGACCGGGCTGGAGAAGCGCGCACAGGACGTCCAGCCGATGGCCGTCGAAGAGGTTTCTGTTCGTGACATCGGCTGGACAGGCACGCTCGTGATCAACGTCGTCCGCCGATGTCGCCACACCGCACAGCTCCGGGATCGGCGAGACCGTCCGGCAAGGGCCCCCGGCCGATGAGCGCGGCGGCCTCGGAGGCCGACACCGGCACCTCCATGGCCGAGGGGCTGATCGGCACCAAGCGCGCGGAGGCGGCTGGTGGTCGAAGCGGCGGCCACCGGCCGGGAAAGATCACCCCCGCGGCCAGGCTGATCAAGGTGAGGGCCATCCGGGTGCACGACCAGCGGGTCGAGGGGCGGGTTCAAGCAGCCATCCGATCGATCTGGCCGCTGTGATGCCACACATCGCGGGGCCGGTCAGCTGCTGCGGCTGCTTCGCCTGCACGACCTGTCATCGGGGGACTGCGTCGGTATCGGGACAGTTCTGCAGCTCGGTCGTGGGGCTCTGGCCCGCCGCTTCCGTCACGCGACCTTCGCAGTGGCAAGCTGGCCACCTCGCGCCGGGCCCCTCGAGTGCCGGCCCCGTACACGGGCGGGCACGGCTGTGCGGGGGCCGGCGGCACAAATCTCACCTTCCGCCGGAGGAGGTGAAAGCCGGCGCCCTGGTCCTTCCCGCGACGCGCCGACGGTTTCCGGGCCCTGGTCACTCTCGCCCCCGATCCGGCGAACCCGCCCCGTCCGCAGCGGATTTCATGCATGAGCGGGCCGACGGGGCGTGCACAACTCTTCTTATCCCCCGAAGTCCGTACAGCCCGGAGAAGAGGACCCAGCACGTCTACCCGCCGAGGACCGCGACCCAGCCGAGATGCGAGCAGGGATGTTCGTCTCGCTCTACGGCGCGACGCTCCCGCAGGGCCGTCCGGAAGACCACGGGCGAGGGGACCGAGCTGCCGGTGCCCGGTCCGGCCCTGCGGCAGCGAGCTCAACGCAGAGGCGGCTGACCCCAGACAAGCGCCGACATCGACATGACTCGCAAGAATCCGAACAAAAGACATGAATAGCTCGAACCGTCCGGCACGCGTCGTCCGTGGAACTGAATGAGCGCGCCCATGCAGGATCAGGATCCGGCCTACCGACCGCCCCCGAAATTGTTTGCGGTCGCCCCGTTCCAGTCTCCGCACATGCACAGAAGAGCCAGAAGACCATGTTCGTGACCGATTCCCCCAGCCCGACTTCACCGCTCGGCCGGCCCTGCCGCCGCCAGGCACTGCTCACCCTGCCGGCGCAACAGGCGCACGTCTCCGCCGCTCGTCACTTCGCTGCCGATCTGCTGGAGACCTGGAGCGTACCCGCGAGCGAGCGGGACTCCGCCGTTCTCATCGTCGACGAACTCGCCGCCAACGCTGCCCAGTACGGCCATGAGCGCATGGCCCTGCTGCTCGCCCTCGACCACGAAACTCTGCACATTGTGGTCACTGACTCCGGCGCGGCCGTCGAACGCCATCGCCCCGACATCGCCCCAGACGAACACGGCCGTGGCACCGGCATCGTCCAGTACCTCGCCCAGTCGACCGAGATCCGCCAGACACGCAGTGGCCGCGAAGTCCGCGCCTGCCTGAGGTGCTCGCCATGACCGGGCCGGACGCTCCGCACGAGCTGCGACCCCCTGCCGGGGCCGGCACTGCAGCACAGCGACGGGCTACCGGGGGCGGCCGCGGCGCCGGGTCACCCGACGCCCCCGCCGAGTGGTCCTTCGCGACCCACAAGCCGTGTCCCATCGACGGCTGCTCGGGCCCGGCCCGGGTGTCCATGCGGTCCACGGCACACCCATCGGCCCTCGATCACGGCGGCCCCCACCACGACGCGGCGCTGTGTCAACGCTGCGGAGCCGGCACCTGCGTACCGGCGGAGGTGTGAGCGTGGACATCACCCCGAACAGCGGCAAGGGCATCGATGCCCCGCCCCCGCACGAGGCACATACGAATGCGCCAGATCTGCGCCGCGAGATGCACCAAATGCTCGCCCTCGGAGCCGAACGCGACGGCTGCCAGGCCAGGCCACTCACACGGCCCCCTATCGATGCGACGGCCGCCGAACGCGCCTGGCTGCCGCCGGACCGCCCTCACGGACCGGATGCCCCTGGGCGACCCCGGCCCCCGGCCCGGTCGCAGCTGCCGCAGAAACCGCCGAACAACTGTCCTCCACGACCGCCGCCATCCCGACCTGGCGGCCGGCCCGCACCACCCCGACACAATCACGCTCGCGTGGCCTGCCCAGATGAGCCACGCGCATGACCGCCAGTTGCCACAACCCGCCACCAGCGACAAGGAGCCACAGAACATGGGTGGAAAGCAGAAGACACTCGCCATACTTGCCGGAGCCGCGCTGGCCGCCGGACTCACCAGCCCGGCCTTCGGGTCCTCCGCCGCTCACTCGCTGCCCCTGCGCACCGCCGCGACGGCGTCGGGGGCGTCGGTCGTGGAATGGAACCGCGAGCTCATCACCATCCTCAGCAATCCGAAGGCGCAGCCGGCCACCGTCCAACCCACCCGCAGCTTCGCGCTTCTCCAGGCCGCCGAGTACGACGCCGTAGTGTCGATCACCCGGGCCGGCCCCGCCTACCTGTTCTCCGTGTCGACGCCAGGAGGCGCTCGAGCGGACGCCGCAGCGGACCAGGCAGCCCACGATGTGCTGGTCGCCCTGTACCCGGCCAAGCGCGCAGGCGTGGACCAGCGGCTCAGCAGCCAGCTGTCCGCGATTCCCGACAGCCCGGGCAAGCAGGCGGGCATTGGCGTGGGCGCCGAGGTCGCCCGCCGACTGATCAGCCTGCGGTCCGACGACGGGTCCTCAGCCAAGCCGCCGCGGTTCCGCCCCGGCGACAAGGCCGGTGACTACCGGCCCACCCCTCCCGCCTTCCCGGCACCGGTGTTCACCAACTGGGGCTCGGTCAAGCCGTTCGTGCTGGCCGGCGGACGACCCTTCCGCCCGGCACCGCCGCCGGCCGTGAGCACCGCCGCGTACGCCACCGCATTGAACGAGGTCAAGAGCCTGGGGAGCAAGACCAGTACTGCCCGCACCCCCGATCAGACCGCGGCCGCGAAGTTCTGGGCGGCGGCGCCCGTCTGGAACGTCTGGAACCAGGTCGCGCAGGGCCTTGTCACCTCCCAGAACGCGAGCCTGGAGAAGGCGGTGAAGGTCTTCGCCCGGCTCGACCTGTCGCTCGCCGACACCGCGATCGTGATGTACGACGCCAAGTACGCCTACCGCGTATGGCGGCCCGTGACCGCCATCAGGCTCGGTGGTACGCACTACAACCCGGGCATCGTCGGCGATCCCAACTGGACCCCCCTGCTACCGACCGCACCGGATCCGTCCTATCCCGGCGCTCACGGCGCTCTGAGCCAGGCTGCGGCAACGACGCTCGCCGGATTCTACGGTGCGCGGCATCATCTCGCGGTGACATCGAAGGGCGTCACCCGAACCTTCGCCGGCTTCCAGGACGCCGCCACCGAAGCGTGGCTCAGCCGGATTTGGTCCGGCCAGCACACCTCCCTCGACAACCGCGCCGGCCGGCAACTCGGTACCCAAGTGGCCGATTTCGTGGCACTTCATCTCTGACCGCCCCCACCGCGCGACAACCATGCACAGCTTGGCAGTGGCCAGAAGCCAGTGGTCCCGGCGCATCGGGTACCACTGGCTTGGACCAGGCTCGGAGAGCGGCCATCCTCCGCGCCGAGGGCCCGCAACTGCTGGCCGGCAGGCCGGACGTCCGCCCGCAAGAAGTCCTGGCTTCCCATCACCGTGACGCACTGACTGGATGACTGTCGCAGTCGGACCCGCCCGGTCTCAGGGATTCGGGCAACCCGCAGTCCGTGCCAGGCAGCGAAACGCCCGGCCCGGGCTGCGGCGTCCGCTATTGACCCCGCCGGCGCCCTCGGACCACCGCTGGCCGACGGATCGGAAGATGGGCCAGCCGACCTCCGTGACCAGGTCGTCGTGTCTGGCCACGTCGACGGGGCTGCGCAGGTAGTACTCGCGCAGCGGGCCGTCGACGCCGATTTCGTGGCGTGCGGCGTAGGTGCCCGGGTCACCGTAGGTGAGACCGATGGTGTGCAGGGCTCCGCGGTGGACGGCGACCGCGAGTTCCGCGCCGGGCACGACCAGTGGGTCCACCCGCCGACCGGGCGCGCATCGCCGTCGACGGGGACGAATACGAGCGCCTCACCGCGCTCGCCCTGGAGCAGCTCCTTGGCGAACAGCCCGCCCATCGGGCCGGTGCAGTGCAGTCCCCGGGCCGTGGCGAAGCCGTGCAGCTCGCCGAGGGTGCCCTGCCACCAGCTCACCACGCCCTGTTGGTCGACGGCCTCGCGGATCCCGATTGCCGGAGACCCGACAACGACACGAGCAAGGACAGGCCCTCGCAGCGTAAACATCGAGTGTTCAAGATCACGGGGAAGCTTCAGAGTCCGGCGTCCGAGCCGCTGGTCCGCGTATGGTCCGGATCTTGCGTGTGGGTCGGGCAGGGCTGGAGTTCCCACAGTCCACGAATCCCGAGGCCGCACTGGGCGCGTGACCATGTCTAGGCGATCGACCCTTTGAACCGGCTTCAGATGATGCCGACTCCGCATGACACGGCGCCGGGGGAGCTCATGCCGTATCTCTGGGGGTGGAGTCTTCACTGGCCCGGCATCTTGATGCCACAACTCGCCTTCAGCGCCGACCTCTTCTGGCACGCTGCGTGTCACGTTTACTCATCGCCGGGGTCGCGTTGTTGCGCATCAACGTGAGCACGCCAACAAAGTTGTACGGCAGCTGCGTGAAGAGCCCGATTCCACGAGGGGGTAGAGCGGCCGGACCTGATGCCGTGGGTGCGGGCGGCTTTGAGGCAGCGCACCCATACTCATAGCCAGAGTAGTAGGGGCGGTCGGCGGCGATCCGGTCGATCGGCAGCAGCGTGCCGTCGAGGATTACGAACGCCCTGGCAGTCACTCATGTCGCCGCAGCGCAGGTACGCGAGGGCGAGCATGGCGAATCCATCAGTAACCACGGACGGCCGGCATAACGGCCGCCGCAATGGGGGGGGGACGAGTCAGTCGCCCAGGGTGCGGATTGAGCCGTGATCAATCTTCCGGCAGTAGCGTGGCGTCGCGTGTTCGAGACCCCGCTGGACGGCCTGATCGCGGAAGCCGCGCAGCGGGGCGAGGTGGCCCCGTCTTTGGTCGGCCTACCGGGGAAGGTCCGGGTCCGTGGGCCATGAGCCGCCCCCGCGCCCGGCCCGTCGCCGGTAACAAGGCCGATTCGTCCTGCCGTAACCGCGCCTACCTGCGCGGACGCGGCATCAATGAAGCCATCCCGGACACGGGGATCAGGTCGCCAACCGCAAGAAAAAGTGGCTTCGGGTACAGCCGGCCCGTCAGCCACGGACTTCGGTGACAAGGGTGTAGAGCTCGACGATGACGCCGTCCTTGCGGTGGGCGATGTCCATTCCGCTCACGAGGGGCGGTTGGCCGGCCGGACCGTACTGGAAGACGAGGTGGCCGAGGTCGTCGTTGACGGAGACGGGGCCGTCGGGTTTGAAGACCCAGTCCGGGGTCTCCGCACGCAGCTCTGTGGCGCGCTTGGCGAGAGCCTCGCGGCCACGATCGACGCGGTCGGGTTCGTGCCACACGACGTCCTCGGAGTAAGGGCCCGTAAAGAATCAACACGTTGCTTCGCGGTCTCCTTGTCGTTGGTGTGGTATGCGCATACCGAGCGAGGTTCGTGACCAACTTGCCCTGA
>NZ_JBFAWG010000073.1:0-27297 GCF_040680215.1 Streptomyces sp. NPDC052107 | reverse complement strand
GGAGGGACGTGCCACGCGGGCTGGCGGCTCCTGTCGTTCAGTACCAGGGCACGAAGGCGATTGGCTCCCAAGGCTGAGCAACGCTCAGGCTCGCTGAGCCAATCAGAGACGCTTGCCGAACTGCTGGGTCACGGCGACGACCGTGACCGTGACCCAGGTGACGTCACCCTCGTCGGCCGCCGGGAAGCAGCACTTGTAGCGCCGTCCCGGGGGCGCGTCCGCGTAGCAGAACGACAGGAACAGGACATCCTCGCCGGCGGAGCGCGGGGGCAGTGCCTTGCCGAGGTCGGCCAGCGCCCTCGCGTCGGCACGGGACTCGACGCACAGGAAGCGTTCGGCCGCCGGGGTGGCCTCTTCCGTTCTCATGCCGTCAGATCATCGCAGCCGTGCCGCTCGCCGCGGGTCTGGGACGCCGAATATCTCACGGTACAGAGGCCGCATCAGTGCACTTTTTCCACCACCAGCCGGTCCGGACGGCACAAGAAACGGCGATTTTGCGGCGGGCAGGGGCATCCCGGACCATGGCTGAGTCCCGGCGATCCTGGGACATCTGTTCGATGAGAGGCGCACCACCCATGCACGTCACCGGGACCGCCCCCCAGCCGGCTCCGGCCCCCTCCGAGGAGCTCAAGGCTGCCGTCGGAGACCTTCCCGACACCACCGGCGTCACGGACGCCCACGGTTCCTCCAGCAAGCACGCCCGCCGCTTCGGTCTGCCGGTCGCGACCGCGCTGGTCATGGGCAACATCATCGGCGGCGGCATCTTCCTGCTCCCCGCCTCCATCGCCCCGTACGGCTGGGTCAGCCTGGTCGCCTTCGGTGTGCTGACCGTGGGTGCCATCGCGCTCGCTCTGGTCTTCGGCCGGCTCGCCGCGCGCGACCCCCGTACCGGCGGCCCCTATGTCTACGCCCGTGAGGCCTTCGGTGACTTCGCCGGGTTCCTCGCCGCCTGGGCGTACTGGATCACCACCTGGGTGTCGAACGCGGCGCTCGCCGTGGCCGCCGTCGGCTATCTGGACGTACTGATCCCGGTCAACGACCACAAGTGGACCGCGTGTCTGGCCGCCCTGGCCCTGCAGTGGCTGCCGGCCCTCGCCAACCTCGCCGGCACCCGGTACGTGGGCGCGGTCCAGCTGGTCTCGACGGTGCTGAAGTTCGTGCCGCTGCTGCTGGTCGCGGTCGGCGGGCTGTTCTTCTTCGACCCGTCCCGGCTCGGGCCGTTCAACTCCAGTGGTCACAGCGCGATCGGTGCCGTGTCCGCATCCGCCGCGCTGCTGCTCTTCTCCTACCTCGGGGTGGAGTCCGCCGCCGTGAGCGCCGGCGAGGTGAGGAACGCGCGCCGCAATGTGGGGCGTGCCACCGTGATCGGCACCGCGGGCGCCGCGCTGGTCTATCTGCTGGGCACGCTGTCCGTCTTCGGCACGGTCGCGCACAACCGGCTGGTGGCCTCCACGGCCCCCTTCTCCGACGCCGTGAACACGATGTTCGGGGGCAGCTGGGGCGGTACGGCGGTGGCGCTGGCGGCGCTGGTGTCGATGACCGGCTGCCTCAACGGCTGGACGCTGCTGAGCGCGCAGACCCCGTACGCCGCGGCCAAGGACGGCCTGTTCCCGGCGGCCTTCGCACGCCGCCGCCGGGGCGTGCCGACGGTCGGCGTCGGCGTCACGGTCGTCCTCTCCTCCCTCCTCACGGCGTACAACTACCTGTCGGGTTCGGCGAAGGTCTTCGACGTCCTGGTCCTCGTCACCACGTTCACCGCGACCGTGCCGTATCTGCTGGCGACCGCGGCGCAGCTCTTCCACCTGGTCTCCGGCAGGTCCGTGGACCGGACGCGTCTCGTGCGGGACTCGGTGATCACCACGATCGCGGCCGCCTTCTCCGTCTGGCTGATGGCGGGCGCCGGCTACGCGGCCGTGTACCAGGGCGTGCTGTTCCTGTTCGTCGGGATCCTGGTCTACGCGGTGCTGGCGGCGCGGCGGCAGCGGAAGCCGGCGAAGACGACCGGGGCCGTGCCCCACACATGGTGAATGGCCGGTCCGCCGGTTCAGGAGACGATGCGATAGAGGTGCTCCGGACGCCCGGCCGCGCCGTATCGAAGCTCCAGGCGGACCATGCCCTCCTTGACCAGGTAGGACAGATAGCGCTGGGCCGTGGCGCGGGAGACACCGGTGAGTTCGGCCGCCTCGGCCGCCGACACCGGGCCGCTCGCGGCGCGCAGCGCCTGGTGGACCAGGGTCAGGGTGGGCGCCGAGTGGCCCTTGGCCGGTACCCGCGGGACGGCGGGCGGCCGGGCGGCGCTGAACAGGGCGTCCACATCGGCCTGGTCCGGCTCGGCGGCCGGGCCGAGCACCTCCACGCGGTGCTGGAGTTCCCGGTAGGCGGTGAGCCGCTCGCACAGGTCGGGCGAGCCGAACGGCTTGACCAGGTAGCCCACGGCACCGAGCTTCATGGCGCTGCGCACCGACTCGATGTCCCGGTCCGCCGTGATCATCAGGGCGTCGGGCCGGGCTCCGCCCTCGTCCCCCGTGAGCCGGCGCAGCACGTCGAGCCCGCTGCCGTCGGGCAGGAAGATGTCGAGCAGCAACAGGTCGGGGCGCAGTGCCCGGACCGCCTGCAACGCCTCGGCGACGCTCGCCGCCTCGCCGACCACGGCGAAGCCCGCGACGCGGCTCACGTACTCGCTGTGGATGTGGCTCACCCGGAAGTCGTCGTCCACGACCAGGGTCCGGATCATCAGCGCTCGCCTCCCACCGGCAACGCCGTGGTGAACAGTGCTCCCCGCGGCGCGAGGGCCGTGTCCGGCAGGGGCAGTACGACCGTGAAGACCGCGCCCGGTCCCTCGCTGACCGTGATGGTGCCGGCGTGCCGTTGCACCAGCCGGTGCACCAGGGCCAGTCCGAGGCCGCGCCGGGCGGTGCCCCGTTCCGGCCGGGTCGACCAGCCGTCCTCGAAGATCGACTCGGCCGCGTCCGGCGGGATCCCCGGACCGGTGTCCGCGACCCGGACCCGCACTTCGTGAGAGCTCTCGGTCAGGGTGAGCCGTACCTCGCGGCCGGCCGCCGGGCGCGGTCCCTCACCGGCCGCGTCCACCGCGTTGTCCAGCAGGTTGCCGACGATGGTCAGCAGCCGGTGCAGGTGCGGCGGGTCCTGGCCGAGGGCCGAGTCGTCGGCCAGCACGATCCCTACCCCGCGTTCGGCGGCGACCGTGGTCTTGGCCACGATCAGACCGACCATGAGCGAGTTCCCGATCCGCTTGCGCACGGACTCGGAGAGCGCCTGGCCGGCGCCGGCCGCGCCGACGGCGAACTCGTAGGCGTCGTCGTACTCCCCGATGTCGAGCAGGCCGGCCAGGGTGTGCATGCGGTTGGTGAACTCGTGCTGCTGGGCTCGGAGCGCGTCGGTCAGGCCTCGCACGGAGTCCAGTTCGCGCAGCAGCCCGACCATCTCGGTGCGGTCCCGCACGGTGACCACGGCGCCGAGTTCACGGCCGTGCAGGGTGACCGGCATGCGGTTGACGACGAGGCAGTGCTCGTCGGTCAGGACACTGACGTCGGTGCCGGTCAGGGTGCCGTCCAGGGCGCGGCGCAGGCGGCCGTCGGGCAGGACCTGCTCGACGGTGCGGCCGAGTGCGTTGCCGAGGCCGAGCAGCCGGCGGGCCTCGTCGTTCACGACGGTGATCCGGCCGTCGGGGTCGAAGGCGACCACACCCTCACGGATGCCGTGCAGCATCGCCTCGCGGTCCTGCAGCAGTCCTGCGATCTCCTCCAGCTCCAGCCCGAAGGTGGTCCGCTTCAACCGCCTGGCCAGCAGATACGCGGCCGCGGAACCGAGCGCGGTGGCGATCGCGGCGTACAGGCCGAAGGTGGGCAGCTCGCGCCACAGCTCGCTGAGGACATGGCGTTCCGGAATACCCACCGACACCTCGCCGACCAGCTTGCCCGTCGGCCCGTACAGCGGGGCCTTGCCGTTGGCGGACCGGCCGGTCGCGCCGTGGTCGGTGCCGACGTGCGTCCGGCCGTCCAGCACCACGATCGGCTCGGCCACCGGCGAGCCGACCAGCCGCGGCATGGGGTGCGAGTGGCGGACGCCGTGCAGGTCGATCACCACCACGTACGACGCCCCCGAGGCCCGCCGAATCCGCTCGGCGGCGGCCTGCACCACGGCACCGCCGTCGCCGTACTCCATGGCCCGCCGGATCTGCGGGTCCGCTGCCGCGCTCTGCGCGATGCCCACGGCCCGCTCCTCGTAGGTGCGGTCGAGCGCGGAGCGCTGCGCGAAGGCGAACAGGGCGAATCCGATGGCGCCGGTGAGCGCCAGGATGACGAGCTGGCTGGCCAGGATCCGCGCGGAGAGTCTCCCCCTCCCGCCGCGCCCGATCCGTATACGGATGGGTGTCACAGGTGCCTCTTCGCCTCTGTCCCGGGTGGTGCCGGGCCGGCCGTGCGCCGGACCCGTGGTGGCGTGATTGTGCCCGATGGCCGTAATCCTGCCCACCCCCGAATCCCTGAGCAGAATGAGCAGAACCCCGGTTAACGCGGCTTTCGCGAGATACCTGGGAAACAGCGACGTGACACCGGGTGAGCTCTAGCGTCTGCCTTCCTCGACCCCACGAGGTGTGGAAGGAGACGGCCTCACATGGCTTCGCGAAACGATGTCGCGACGAGCCCGATCGCCGGTGCAGCAGAGCGCGAGGACGCGCGCATCGAGATCTCCGGGCTCACCAAGCGATTCCTGACCCCTGCCGGTGAGGTGTTCACGGCACTGCAAGAAGTTTCGTTCACCGTGGAGCCGGGTCAGTTCTGTGCGGTGGTCGGTCCCACCGGCTGCGGCAAGTCGACGACGCTGGGCATGGTGTCCGGGCTGGACCGGCCCAGCGAGGGCTCGGTGAAGGTCGGCGGCCGTGAGGTGGACGGCATCACCGACGGCGTCAGCTTCATGTTCCAGGCGGACGCGCTGCTGCCCTGGAAATCCGTCCTCGGCAATGTGCTGATGGGCCCCGTCTTCCGCGGCGTGCCCAAGCAGCAGGCACAGGCCCAGGCGCGCGACTGGCTGCGCCGGGTGGGCCTGACCGGTTTCGAGGACCGTTACCCGCACCAGCTCTCCGGCGGCATGCGCAAGCGCGTGGCGATGGCCGCTGCGCTGATCAACGAACCCAAGATCCTGATCATGGACGAGCCGTTCGGCGCCCTGGACGTGCAGACCAAGGCGATCATGTCGACCGAGCTGCTGGACCTGTGGGAGCAGATCCGGCCCTCCGTCATCTTCATCACCCACGACCTCGACGAGGCCGTGGCGCTCGCTGACCGGGTCGTCGTCATGACGTCCAGCCCCGGGTCGGTCAAGGCCGTCTTCGACATCGACCTGCCGCGGCCGCGCGGCTCGGTCCAGGAGATCCGCTACCAGCCCCGCTTCATCGAACTCCAGCACCAGATCTGGGACACGCTGCGCGAAGAGGTGGAGCGCGCCTACGCACGCACCGCAGGAGGAAAGGCATGAGCACGACGTCCACCGCTTCCGCCGTACCGGTCGCCGACGGCGGGCCCGCCTCGGCCGCGGCCGCCGCCAAACGGGCCGCACGACGGCGGGTCGCACGGGTGTGGGCGGGCCGCCTCGGCCTCGCCGCGGTCGTCATCGGCGGCTGGCAGGCGTTCACCACCTGGGGCATCGTCGACCCGTTCTTCTTCGGGCAGCCGTCCGGGATCTGGAAGCGGCTCATCGAGCTCTTCCAGAACGGCACCGAGTTCGGGTCCTTCTACGCGAACATCTGGACCACCATCCAGGAGGCGCTCATCGGCTTCGCCCTCGGCGCCGGCACCGGAGTCGTCTTCGGCGTCGCGCTGGGCCAGAGCCGCTATCTGTCCGACGTCCTCGGGCCCTACATCAAGATGGTGAACGCCATCCCGCGCATCGTCCTCGGCTCGATCTTCATCGTCGCCTTCGGCATCGGCGTCACCCCGAAGATCCTGCTCGCCGCCGTGCTGGTGTTCTTCATCGTCTTCTTCAACGCCTTCCAGGGCGTCCGCGAGGTCGACCGCAACATCCTCGCCAACGCCCGGGTGCTCGGCGCCTCCCAGCTGCAGATCATCCGGCATGTCATCGTGCCCTCCGCGCTCACCTGGATCATCGCCAGCCTGCACAGCGCCTTCGGCTTCGCCATCGTCGGCGCGCTGGTCGGCGAGGTGCTCGGTGCGCAGAGCGGGCTCGGCCTCGTCATCAAGACCGCGCAGAACAACTTCGACCCCAACGGTGTGTTCGCCACGATGCTCGTCATCGCGGTGATCGTGCTCGGCGCGGAGTGGCTGATCGGCAAGCTCGAGCACCGGCTGCTCTCCTGGCGTCCGCCAGCCCCTTCCGAGGCCAACAGCCTCTGATCCTCCCCCTTCTCCCCGCATCCCAGCCCCGGTACATCCCAAGAACGAAAGAGCCGCCATGTTCAAGAGAACCCTCACCGCCTCCCTCGTCACCGTGCTCGCCCTCGGCGCGGCCACCGCGTGTTCCAGCAGCTCCTCCGGCTCCGGTTCGGGCGGCTCCGGCGGCACCCCGACCGTCAAGCTCATGGTCGGCGGCATCGACAAGCAGATCTACCTGCCGTACCAACTCGCCCAGAACCTCGGCTTCTACAAGAAGTACGGCGTCAATGTCGTGCTGAGCACCGAGCAGGACGGCGGCACCGGCGCCGAGGACGCCATGGCCTCGGGGCAGGTGGACATGGCGGGCGCCTGGTACAACCACACGATCGACTTCCAGGTGAAGGGCAAGGCGGTGGAGGACGTCGTCCAGCTGTCCGGTGCGCCGGGCGAGCGGGAGATGTGCGCCACCAAGAGCGGAGTGCACTCGGCCGCGGACTTCAAGGGCAAGACGCTGGGCGTCACCGACCTGGGCTCGGGCACGGACACGCTCACCCAGTTCCTGGCCGCCAGGAAGGGCGTCAAGACGAGCGACTTCCACCGGATAGGCGTGGGCGCGGGCTCCACCGCCATCGCCGCGCTGCAGAACGGCAAGGTGGCCTGCGTGATGACGACGCAGCCGACGGTCGCCGCGGTCGAGAAGAAGGGCATCGGCTACTCGGCGGTGGACGTCGCCACCACCTCGGGTGCCAAGACGGCGACGGGCGGCGCCTGGCCGGCCGCGGGAGTCATCGCCCGTACCGACTGGGTGAACTCGCACAAGGAAGCGGTGCAGAGGGTCGTCGACGCGCTCGTGGCCACCATGCACTGGATCGACAAGCACAGCGCGGCGGAGATCGCCGACAAGCTGCCGCAGTCGTTCGTGCAGAACCAGCTGGTCACCAAGGCCGACTACGTATCGGCCCTGACCCAGGACAAGGGGCAGTTCCTCCCGGACGGCATCATGCCGGCCGGCGGTCCCAAGAACGTCCTGGCCACGGAGGAGCTGGTGGGCCACGCGACCTCGAAGGTGAACCTCGGCACGACGTTCACCAATGACTTCGTCCTCGCGGCCAACAAGAAGGAGGGCTTCACCACCACGACGACCCCGGCGGGGGCGTCCGGCTGAGTCTCCGTCACACAGGAATGACCGAGCGGCCGTGTCGGATCACTCCGACACGGCCGCCGATCTGCGTCTCCGCTTGTCGGGACGACAGGATTTGAACCTGCGACCCCTTGACCCCCAGTCAAGTGCGCTACCAAGCTGCGCCACGTCCCGTTGCGGTCTCACCCGGGGTGTCCCGTGTGATCACGCAGGTCAACCCTACCGCACCTGAGCGGGTGCTCGTGTCGTCGCCGACGTGGCGGTGGCCGTCGTACGGCCCGGGCGGCGGGCCGGGACGAGGAGGGCGGCGCCGGTCGCGGCCAGGCAGAGGAGGGCGAGCAGGGCCCAGCCGTGGGTGTAGCCGGAGGCGTAGGGCAGGCCGGAGGGCTGGAGGCTTCCGGTGACGAGGACGCTGGTGAGCGCGGCGCCGATGGAGCCGCCGATGGTGCGGATGTTGGCGTTCATACCGGTCGCGGCGCCGGTCTGCTCGGGCGGGACGCTGCCGACGACGAGGTTGGCCATGGAAGCGAAGGCCAGTCCGATGCCGAGGCCGAACAGCCCGGCCACGACGGCGATCTGCCACTCGGCGTCATGCCAGAGGGTGAGGAAACCACAGGCCACCGCACCGAGGGCGGCACCCGTGGCGAGGAGCGCCTTGGCGCCGACGCGGGGCTCGAGACGGCCCGAGAGGACGCCGGAGAGGAACATCGCCAGCAGCATCGGGAGCATGAGGAGGCCGGAGGCGGTGACGCTCGCTCCGAAGCCGTAACCCGCCGTGGACGGGGTCTGGACGAAGCCCGGCAGGAAGGACCAGATGGCGTACATGCCCGCGCCGAAGAGCAGGGCGGCGGCGTTGGTGGTCCACACCGCGGGCAGCCGCATCACGCGCAGGTCGATCAGCGGGGTGCGGGAGCGGGCCTCGGCCGTGAGCCACAGGGCGAACAGCACGACGGCGGCGGCGAACAGGCCGAGCACCTTCGGCGAGCCCCAGCCCCACTGCCCGGCCTGGCTCAGCGGCAGCAGCAGGGCCACCAGCCACGCCGAGAGCAGCGTGGCGCCGTACCAACTGACCTTCCCCTCGGCCCGCTTGGGCGACTCGGGGACGTACGCCACGGCGATCAGGACCGTCGCGGCCACGATCGCCACGGGGATCCAGAAGAGCCAGCGGTAGTCGAGTGCGGAGACGATCGGCCCGGCGGCCACGATGCCGACCCCACCACCCGCCGCGATGACCGCGGAGAGGTTGCTGATGCTGCCGCTCACCTCGCCGGGCGCGAACTCGTCGCGGATGATGCCGAAGGACAGCGGGAACAGGGCGCCGCCGACGCCCTGGACGACCCGGGCGACGATGAGGACACCGATGTTCGGGGCGAGCGCGGCGACGAGACAGCCGGCGAGGACGGCGAGCAGGACGCCGACGAGCGTGCGCTTCTTGCCGACGAGGTCGCCGACCCGGCCGAGGATCGGGGTGAAGACCGAGGCGGACAGCAGGTAGGCGGTCATCACCCAGGTCGCGGTGGCCTGGGAGGCGTGCAGGGCGTGCTGGACGGTCGGCAGGGCCGGCGCGATCAGCGACTGGAGCATGGAGAACACGCCCGCACCGGTCGCGAGGACCGCGAAGGTGAGGCGAGTGGACTTGCGGGGCATGAGCGAGCCTCTCCGAGGGGGAGCGCTGTGGATGGGAGAAGGGGGCATGCGCTGCCGGGCACGTCTGCCAAGGCGGAGTCGGCCCCCGCACTGCTAAAGTGGAGGTGCCCCTCCACTCTAACGGAGGCACACCTCCGGTTCAACCTGAACCGGATGCACTCCTCCGGTTCATCGATTCCCCCTGGGAGGCAGCAGTGACGGCCACGCCGTTCCCCGTCGGCGAGATCGTGGCGGCCCGCCGGCCGCATCGAAAGGACGCCGCCCGCAACTACGACGCCCTGCTCGCCGCCGCCCGCGAGACGTTCGCCGAGCACGGCTCGGACGCCTCCCTGGAGGACATCGCCCGCCGGGCGGGCGTCGGTATCGGCACGCTGTACCGGAACTTCCCCACCCGCCGCGACCTCTTCGAGAGTGTCTACGCCGACGAGGTCAACGCCCTGTGCCGGGCGGCCGTGGAGGTCGCGGACCTTCAGCCGTGGGAGGCCCTGACGGCGTGGCTGGACCGGTTCGCCGGCTACATGGTCACCAAGCGCGCGGTGCGCGAGGCGCTGAACGACGAGTCGGAGATCTTCCAGACCTGCCGCGACTCGATGTACGCCGCCGGAGGCCCGCTGCTGGAGCGCGCCCAGCGGGCGGGCGTGGCCCGGCCGGACATGGACTTCGCCGACCTGCTGCGGATGGTCGCCGGCATCACGGCCACGGCGTTCGACGACGACGCCCAGCGCGACCGGGTTCTCGCCATCGCGCTGGACGGGGTCCGCACCGGCCGCTGAGCACGCCCTCGGCAGGGCCCGCCTACTTGATGAGCGCGTTCGCGACCACCACGATCAGCCCGAGCATCGCGTCCCCGGCTCCCATGAGGACCGCCGTCGGCCAACTATGCCGCGACCAGCGGGCGGTGAGCAGGCCGAGCCCGAACAGGATCAGGATGTTGAGGACGAACGCGGCGTATTCGACGCCCTTCGCCGGCCACCATCGCCACCACGCGCCCGCCAGCAGGAAGACCGTGGGCAGTACGGCCACGACCAGCGGCCACTCCTCCCACAACGAGCGCAGCACATCCCAGCGGCGGTGCGGGGCGCGCTCGGCGATGTAGTGGGCGTAGCCATGGGCGAGGGCGGAGGCGAGTGCGGTCACCAGCACCCAGGCGGCGTCATAGCCACGGACCTCCGCCGACGTGTGCCCGTACCGGGTGAGCGCCGCCACCAGCGAGCTCGCGAGGACGGCGCCGTACACGCCGCCGAACATGACGGCCTCGCGTGTGTCGAGCCGCCGGGGCGGTGCCGTGCCGACCGCGATGGACTCAGCCATGTTCCCCACGATCACCCGGGCCGCGCCGCCCCGCCAGTCCGCACGGACCGACGAACTGTCCTCCCACCAGCCCCGATGCCCCACACACTGTCGACTCCGGCACGGCTCGGCGCTGGCTAGGCTCGCCGCATGACGCACAGCTTCGCGCTCCACATCCCCGACGCCGACCTCGAACCCGAGTCCCTGGACCCGGAACAGATCGTCTCCGGCGACCCAGAGGTCACCGGGAAGGTGGTCTGGGAGTCGCCGGACGGCCGGCAGATCCGCGGGATCTGGCAGATCACGCCGGGCGTGGTCACCGACACGGAGGCGGACGAACTGTTCGTCGTGATCAGCGGTTCGGCGACGATCGAGGTCCAGGACGGGCCGACGCTGACGGTGGCGCCGGGCGACATGGCGGTGCTGCGCGCGGGCGACCGTACGACGTGGACCGTGCACGAGACGCTGCGCAAGGCGTACGCGATCAACCTGTGAGGCCGCGGCCGCGATCCGCCGTCATGCGTCTGCGGCGCCGTTGTGGTTGCCCGCGCGGTTCCCCGCGCCCCTTTGGGGCGCGACAGCTCAGGGCGCTGGTCTGCTCAGCTCCTTCACGCCCGCCGTCAGCGCGTCGGCCACCGGCCCCGGCGGGATGTCGCTGCCGCCGCTGGTGCGGGCCAGGAGCGGCAATTCCACCTGGACCCCGCCCAGGCGGCTCAGGTTGACCGGGTTCCTGGGATGCACGCCGCGCAGGGCGCGCGGGACAGCCGCCAGGTCGGTGACGGCCGGGAACTGCGGGGCCCCGGCGGCGAGCGCCTCGGCGAGGACGCGGGCCGCGGACCGGTTGCCGCCGCCCAGGAAGATCGTGTGCGGCGCGTCGGGGCGCATGTGGCCGTGCAGGGAGACCGTGACGGAGACCCGGTCCAGGAACTCCCGCAGCAGCGCGCAGTGGTCGGCCGCCATGCGCGGGGACGGGATGTGCACGGGCCGCCGTACCCCCGGCTGGGTGAAGACGAGGCTGGTGGCGCCGCAGCGGCGCGCCACCAGGTCCGCGAGTTCGGCCGTACCCCCTTCGTTGCTGCCGTGCAGGGCCAGCAGCCCGATCTCGCTGCCCGGTACCAGGGTCGCGACCATGAGTGTGCCCTCGATCTCCGTGTGCTCGGTGCGGGTCACCGGATCATCCCCTTCACTCGGCCCTCGGCGCGGGCATGTTGTACGGCGTGACGACCTGGATCGCGGACGGGAGCGCCGGGCCGGCCGGGGGCAGTGCGCCGTGCGCCCGCATCACGAGGTGGCAGGCCTCCCGCATGTCCTGGCGCAGGTCGTGGTGGAGCACGGCGGACAGCTTGTGCTCACGCAGCAGCCGGGTGTTGTCGTGGTCGAGGTCGTGGGCGATGAACACCGCGCAGGCGCGGCCGAGGTCGGCGAAGGCGCGCAGGGTGGCGTCGTTGCCGCCGCCGATGGAGTACACGGCCCGGATCTCCGGGTCCCGTTCCAGGGCGGCGCGGACCAGGTCGTACTGGGTGGCGTCCAGGCCCTGCCCCTCGGCGATCTCCACCAGGGTGCGCTCGGGATGCCGGGCCCGCATCACGCTGCGGAACCCCATCTCGCGCTCCTCCTCGTTGCGGAAGAAGCCGCTGCTCAGGCTGGTGAGGACATGGCCGGGCCGGTCGCCGAGCCACTGGCCCGTCAGATAGGCGGCGGTGGCGCCCGCGGCCCGGTTGTCGCTGCCGACGTAGCCGATCCGGCCGCTGGCGGGCAGGTCGGTGACCAGGGTGACGACCGGGATGCCGGCCGCGGTGAGCCGGCCCACGGCGGCGGTGACCTCGGGGACGTCCGGCGCCTTGAGGATCACGCCCTGGGAGCCGCGCCGGGCGATCCGGTCCAGCGTCCTGACCTGCTCGGCGGCCGGGCCGGTCTCACGGAAGTGGAAGCGCGAGCGCACCACGGCCGGGTGCAGGGACGGCAGTTCGGCCTCCAGGGCGGCACGTACGGCGGTGCTGAACCGCTCGGGCGCCTGCACCACGATGTCGACCATGAAGGTACGGCCGACCAGCCGCACCTGGGTGCGCTGACGGTCGAGGTCGGCAATCGCCCGGCGCACCTCCTGCGCGGTGCTCTCGCGCACCCCTCCCCTGCCGTTGAGCACACGGTCCACCGTGGCCTCGCTCAGACCCGCCTGACGTGCGATCTCCCGGATCGGGAACGGGTGACCCATGGGCCGACTCCTTGAGGGGTTTTTGATGGCTGGCTGCTGGTTGTTCGAGGGGTTTGTCATGACAAGAATGACAGGACCGCGTCGTCGCCCTGACCGAAAGCCGTGATCGAGGGCCGTGATCGACGGCCCGAGGCCGCGGGCCGAGGCCGCCGGGCCAGGACCGAGCCGCAAGGCCATGACCGAAAGGTAGGACACCGATGTCCGTCGCCTCCGTGCCAGGCCGTGCCTGGCTGTCCGAGCAGGACTGCGACCTGGACGCCTTCCGCGCCCTGGTCGACCGGACGACCCGCCTCGCGGACTACCCGCACGCCGCCTCGGTCGCGGAGAACGTCCTGGTGTACGAGGGTGAGCGGCTGCGCGCCACCGAGGACCGGGACGAACTGCGCGCCGAACTGGTGCGGGCGTTCGCCGACGGCCCCGGCATCGTCGTCGTCCAGGGTGCCTGCCCCGACCCGGCGGTCGTCGACCGGGTCACGGCCGTGTTCGAGGCGCTGATCGCGGAACAGCGGGCCTCCGGTGCCACCGCCGGCGACCACTTCGCGCAGCCGGGTGCCAACGACCGGGTGTGGAACGCGCTGGAGAAGACGGCCCTGTACGACCCTGAGGCATTCGCCGACTACTACGCGAACGACGTCCTTGCCCTGTTCTGCTCGGCCTGGCTGGGCCCCGGCTACCAAGTGACCTCGCAGGTCAACGTGGTCAACCCGGGCGGCGCGGGGCAGACCGCGCACCGGGACTACCACCTCGGCTTCCTGAGCAACGCGGCCGCGGCCGCGTATCCGGCCCATGTGCACCGGCTCTCCCCGGTGCTCACGCTCCAGGGCGCGGTCGCCCACTGCGACATGCCGGTGGAATCGGGCCCGACGCTCTATCTGCCGTACTCCCAGCGGTACGAGCCGGGCTATCTGGCCTGGCGACTCCCCGCGTTCCGGGCGTACTTCGAGGGCCACCATGTCCAACTCCCGCTCGCCAAGGGCGACGCGGCCTTCTTCAATCCGGCGCTCTTCCACGCCGCCGGCACCAACCGCACGGCGGACGTGCGGCGCACGGCCAATCTGCTCCAGGTGTCCTCCGCCTTCGGGCGCGCGATGGAGACGGTGGACCGCGAGGCGGTGGCGAACGCGGTGTTCCCGGTGCTGCTGCGGCGCGCGGCCGAGGGGGCCGACGAGGAGTGGCTGGAGAACGTGATCGCGGCGAGCGCCGAGGGCTATCCCTTCCCGACCAACCTGGACAGCGACCCGCCGGTCGACGGTCTGGCCCCGCCGGCGCAGGCGGACGTGCTGCGGCGGGCGGTCCACGAGGGGTGGGCCCCGGAGAGGCTCCGTGCGGCGCTGCGGGCCGCTGCCGAACGACGCGAGAGCTGAGGAAGGTCAGGCAGGTCATGGGACTTCCCGGCGGACTTCTCCGGGAGAGGATCCTCCTGGTCAACGACGGCGGCCAGGGGGTCGGTGCCGCGATCGCGCGGGCGGCCGTCCGGGAGGGCGCCGTCGTGGCCGTCACCGGCCGCCGTACCCAGCCGGGTGAGGCGCTGGTCGCCGAGCTGGCCTCGGCCGGGGGCGAGTCGATGTTCGTGCGCCGATCCGGCGGACGCCGAGCAGGCCAGGGCGGCGGTCGCCGGGGTGGTGGACGCCTACGGCCGCATCGACCGCCTGGTGAACTCCGCCGGGCTGACCTCCCGGGGCACGCTGCTGGACACGACCCCGGAGCTGTTCGACGCGCACATCGCGATCAACCTCAAGGGGCCGTTCTTCGCGATGCAGGCGGCGGTCGCCGACATGGTGGCCCGCAAGACGCCCGGCACGATCGTCAACATCATCACCTCGTCGGCGCACGGCGGTCAGCCGTTCCTCGCGCCGTACGTGGCCGCCAAGGCGGGCCTCGTGGGCCTGACCCGCAACGCGGCGCACGCCCACCCCTGGGACCGGATCCGGATCAACGGCCTGAACATCGGCTGGACGGCGACGGAGGGCGAGGACGCCACCCAGCGCGCCTTCCACGGCGCCGGCGACGACTGGCGCGAGCAGGCCGCGGCGAAGCTGCCGATGGGCAAGCTGGGCCAACCGGAGGAGATCGCCGATTTCGTGGTCTTCCTGCTGTCCGATCGGTCGGGGGTGGTCACGGGGTCGGTGATCGACTGGGACCAGAACGTCCTCGGCGGCCTCGACTGAGCCTCCCTCTCCGCTCGTCCGAACCTCCCTCTCCGCTCGTCCCCCGTAAGAACTGCAAGGAGCCTCATCCTCATGCGCATCGGAATCCTCGGCCTCGGCCGCATCGGCGCCTTCCACGCCGAGACCCTCTCCGGACTGGACGCCGTCGAGTCGCTCGTCGTCACCGACCCGTTCGCGGACGCCGCCAAGGCCGCCGCCGAGCGGTTCGGCGCCGAGGTCGTGGACTCGCCGGAGGCGCTGCTGGCCGCGGGCGTGGACGGCATCGTGGTGGCGGCCGCGACCGACGCCCACCCCGCCCTGATCCTGGCCGGCGTCCAGGCCGGAGTCCCCGTCTTCTGCGAAAAGCCCGTCGCGAAGACGATCAGCGAGGGCGTCGAGGTGCTGAAGGCCGTGCGCGGCAGCGACGTGCCGATCCAGATCGGCTACAACCGCCGCTTCGACGCGGGCTTCACCGCCGCGCGCGCCGCCGTACGGGCGGGCAAGCTGGGCAAGCTGCACACGGTCCGCTCCACGACCCTGGACCCGGCGCCGCCGCCTGCCGCGTACATCGCCGCGTCCGGTGGCATCTTCAGGGACTGTTCCGTGCACGACTTCGACATCATCCGCTGGGTGACGGGCCGCGAGGTCACCGAGGTGTACGCGGTCGGCGGCAACCGGGGCGCCGACTACATCGCGGCGGCGGGCGACGTGGACACCACCGGCGCCATCCTCACCCTGGACGACGGCACCATCGCGGTGGTCTCCAACTCCCGTCACAACGCCCGGGGTTACGACGTCCGCATGGAGCTCCACGGCTTCGCCGACTCCATCGCCGTCGGCCTGGACGACAAGCTCCCGCTGCGCTCGGTCGAACCCGGCGTGACCTTCCCGTCCGGCACCCCGCACGACTTCTTCATGGACCGGTTCACCGACGCCTACCGCGCCGAACTGACCGCGTTCACCGAGGTCGTGGCGGGCACCCGCCCCTCCCCCTGCACCGTCGAGGACGCCCTGGAGGCGGGCTGGATCGCGGAGGCCTGCACCCTGTCGCTGCACGAGCACCGGCCGGTGACGATCGCCGAGGTGCGCCGGGCGTGAGGCAAGCGGACGGCGCCGGGCATACGCCCGGCGCCGTATCCGTGTCTCAGCCGCAGTAGCGGATCAGCCACTCGTCCGGGTTGTACGTGTCCCGCGCCGGGTCCGGCACCGTGGCCGGCTTGGTCTCGACCGTGTCCTCCGGGCGTATCCGCTCGGGCAGCGAGCCGAAGCGGGTGCGGCGGAGCACCGCCGCGTCGGTGGTGTCCTGCGCGATCTCCCGGGGTTCACTGGCCTTCGTCATCTCGTCCTCCCGTCTCCGCGGGCATCCCCCGTCGTCCCGACAACGGCCGCGTGCCCCCGGTTGTTCCCGGCCGGGTTCAGGCCGAATCCGTTGCCGTTACTGAGGAACCGGGCCCCGCGACGGGAGCCCGGTGTCCAAGGCAAGGATCCGGCTCAGGCCCCGCAGGACCGCAGGAACCGCCGCGTCCGCACCGCGATCGGCAGGGGCCTGTCCGGCTCGCACGGATACATGTCCTGCTCGACGATCGCGAACAGCTCCACACCCAGCCCCTGCGCGGCCTGCAGGACAGGCCCCAACTCCGGTACACCGGACGGCGGTTCGCACATCACCCCGCGCTGCACGGCCGGCCCGAACGGCACCTCGCCGGCGATCACCTCGGCGAGGATGTCCGGGTCGACCTGCTTGAGATGCAGATAGCCGATGCGCTCGCCGTAGGTCTCGATGAGCTTGACGCTGTCCCCACCGCAGTAGGCGTAGTGCCCGGTGTCCAGGCAGAGGTTGACCAGCTCGGTGTCGGTGGAGTCCAGGAAGCGCTCGACGTGGTCCTCGGTGTCGATGTGGGTGTCGGCGTGCGGGTGGACCACGATGTCCAGGCCGTACGTCTCCTTGACCTCGTGGCCGAGCCGCTCCATGCCCTTGGTCAGGTGCGCCCACTGCTCGGCGGTCAGCTCCGGCGGCTCCAGGATCTCGGCGGTCTTGTCGTCCCGCCAGAAGGACGGGATGACCACCAGGTGCCGCGCGCCCATCGCCTGGGTGAGCGCGGCGACCTGGCTGACGTGCGCCCAGGTCTCCGCCCAGACGGACGGGCCGCGGTGCATGCCGGTGAAGACCGTGCCCGCGGAGACCTTCAGGTTCCGCCGGTCCACCTCGTCCCTGAGCCGCCCGGGGTCGGTGGGGAGGTAGCCGTAGGGGCCGAGTTCGATCCACTCGTAGCCGGCCTCGGACACCTCGTCCAGGAAGCGTTCCCAGGGCACCTGCCGTGGGTCGTCGGGGAACCAGACTCCCCAGGAGTCGGGGGCCGAGCCGACCCGGACACGGTCCAGCGGGGTGGGGGTGGCCATGGTCAGAGGGTTCCTTCCGCAGAGGGCGCGACGGGTGCGGTGAGGTCTTCCTCTTCGGGCAGTTCGTCGGTGTCGACGCCGCGTACCTGGGCCAGTTCGTGTTTGAGAGCGGCGAGTTCGGCGCCGCCGGCCATGTGGTTGGTCAGCTCTTCCAGGCTGACCTCGGTGCGGGAGGCGGACAGCTCCAGGGTGCCGAGGCGCAGCACGCTGAAGTGGTCGCCGACCATGTAGGCGTGGTGGGGGTTGTGGGTGATGAAGATGACGCCGAGGCCGCGGTCGCGGGCGGCGGCGATGTACTTCAGCACCACGCCGGACTGCTTGACGCCGAGGGCGGCGGTGGGCTCGTCCAGGATCAGGACGCGAGCGCCGAAGTGGACGGCGCGGGCGATGGCGACGCACTGGCGCTGGCCGCCGGAGAGGGTGCCGATGGGCTGTTCCAGGTCGTCCAGGACAATGCCCATGTTGCGCAGTTCCTCGTCCGCGGTCTTCTTCATCGTCGCGATGTCCAGGCGCCGGACCGGCCAGGGGCCCTTGGTCATCTCCGAGCCGAGGAAAAAGTTGCGCCACACCGGCATCAACGGGACCGTGGCCAGGTCCTGGTAGACCGCAGCGATGCCCTTGTCCAATGCCTCGCGCGGGCTGGAGAAGCGCACCGGGCGGCCGTCGACGAGGAACTCGCCCTCGGTGTGCTGGTGCAGACCCGAGATGATCTTGATGAGGGTGGACTTGCCCGCGCCGTTGTCACCCAGCACACACGTCACCTGGCCGGCGTGCACCTTCAGGTCGACGCCGTGCAGGGCGCGGATGTTGCCGTAGGACTTGCCGGCCTTGCGCAGTTCGACCAGCAACCCGTCCTGCTGGGGCACCTTGTCCTGGACGATCGCGCCGTGGGTTCCGGATGTGTTGTCAGTCATCGGTTACCTCCGGGTCGCCGTGCGCTGGACCCACAGATTGATCAGGACGGCGCCGAGCAGCATCACGCCGAGGAAGGCCTTGAACCAGTCGGGGTTCCAGCCGGCGTAGACGATGCCCTGGTTGACCATGCCGAACATGAACGCCCCGAAGACCGGGCCGATCGCCGAGCCGGCGCCACCGGTGAGCAGACAGCCGCCGATGACGGCCGCGGCGATGTAGATCAGCTCCTGGCCGACCCCCTCACCGGACTGCACGGTGTTGAAGGAGAACAGCTGGTGCATGCCGATGAACCAGGCGCCGAACCCGACCAGCATGAACAGCGAGATCTTGGTGAAGGCCACCGGGACACCGACCGCCCGGGCGCTCTCCTTGTTGCCGCCGACCGCGAAGATCCAGTTGCCGTACCTGGTGCGCAGCAGCACCCACGTCGCGATCGCGGCGAAGACCAGCCACCACACCACGGTGATCTTCACCTGGACCCCGCCGACGTCGAAGGACGAGGCGAAGACCTTCCTCGCCTGGTCGAATCCGTCCATGTCGCTGATGTCGTCGGTGGCGACGTTGCCGGTGACCAGCTTGGTCACGGCCAGGTTCACGCCCTGCAGGATCAGGAAGGTACCCAGGGTGATCAGGAAGCTGGGCAGGCCGGTCCTGACCACCATCCAGCCGTTGAAGAACCCGATCGCGAGCGAGACGACCAGGGCGACGATCACGCCGGTCCACACGTTCAGGGTCAGCTGGTAGCTGAGCATGCTCGCGGTGAGCGCGGAGGTGATCACGGCGACGCCCGCGGAGAGGTCGAACTCGCCGCCGATCATCAGCAGGGCCACCGGCAAGGCCATGATCCCGATGGTCGAGGACTGGTACAGGATGGTCGCCATCGAGCTGCCCTGGCGGACCGTGGGCGCGACGATCAGGAAGAAGACCAGTACGGCGGCGGCGCCGAGGAAGACACCCACCTCGGGGCGGGCCAGCAGCCGCAGCGCCAGCGGGCGGCGCGCGGTGCGGCCGTCGGTCCGCTCGGGGCCGGACGCCGGCGGCCTGCCGAGGGCCGGTTCAGCCTGCTGGGCCATGCTCATCACCGGGTCCCCTTCGCGGCGAACTCGGCGACCTTGTCGACGTTGGACTTGTCGACGAAGGCCGGTCCGGTCAGAACCGGCTGGACCCCGCCGCCGCTGTAGTTGCCGTTGTTCTTGTAGAGCCACAGCGCGTCGACCGCCAGGTACCCCTGCAGATAGGGCTGCTGGTCGACGGCGAACTCGATCGAGCCGTTCTGGACGGCCTTCACCAGGTCTTTGTTCAGGTCGAAGGTGGCCACCTTCGCCTTGCTGCCCGCGTCGCCCACCGACTGCACCGCCGTGAGGGCGAAGGGGGCGCCGAGGGTGACGACCGTGTCGATGGAGCTGTCCTGCTTCAGCTTGGCCGTGATGGTCGACTTCACGGACGGCATGTCGGTGCCGTTCACATACAGCGTGTCAGTGGTGCCCTTGAACGTCTTCTTCACCCCGTCACAGCGCTGGGTGAGGCCCACGTTGCCCTGCTCCTGGATCACACAGACGATCTTCTTGGCGCCGGTGGTGTTCAGCTTGTCGCCGAACGCCTCGCCCGCCACGCTCTCGTCCTGCCCGAAGAACTCCAGCAGTCCGAGCTTCCTCCAGTCGCTCAGACCCGAGTTCAGGCCCACGACGGGTATGCCGGACTGCTCCGCCTTGCCGATGACGCTCTTCATCGCGTCCGGCTTGGCCAGGGTGACCGCGATGCCGTCGACCTTCTGGTCGACGGCGTTCTGCACCAGGTTCGCCTGGTTGCCGGCGTTGGGGTCGGCGGAGTAGACGAGCTTGACGTTGTCCTTTGCGGCGGCGGCCTCGGCGCCCTTGCGGACGGTGTCCCAGAAGGTGTCGCCGGGCGCCTGGTGCGTGACCAGTGCGACGGTCATGCGCGGGGTGTTGGCCTTGCCCGCCGAGGCGTTCTGGGCCGCCTCCTCGGCCTTCTTGCCGCCGTGGCTGCTGGCGCAGCCGGCGAGGGTCAGGGCCGCCGCGGCGGCGACCGCCACGACCGGGGCCAGCCTCCGGGAGCGGGAGGGGGAAGAGCGGTCCATCTTTCCTGCACCTCACTGTGCGTGCGACGGGGGAAGGGACGCTGTTGCGTTGGGACGCGATCCAAGTCCCTGGGGCGCCTGCTGTCAATACTTTGTTAAGACATCATTTCACAAGCAGGTTCGAATGTAAGTACAAACCATTGACACTCTCGGCTTCCGGGACCTACACCTGGGAGGCATGAGCCCAGTACACCGCACCCCGCAGCGAACGGCACCGGGTGATCGCGCGGTCGACTCCCTCAGCTTCGCCCTGGACCGCACGAGCCCGGTGCCGCTGTACTACCAGCTCGCCCAGCAGTTGGAGGCGGCCATCGAACACGGCACGCTGGCACCGGGCAACCTCCTGGGCAACGAGGTCGGCCTGTCCGTGCGCCTCGGCCTGTCCCGGCCCACCGTGCGCCAGGCGATCCAGTCCCTGGTCGACAAGGGACTGCTGGTGCGCCGCCGCGGGGTGGGCACGCAGGTCGTGCACAGCAAGGTCAGACGGCCGCTGGAGCTCAGCAGCCTCTACGACGACCTGGAGTCGGCCGGCCAGGGCCCGACCACCCGGGTGCTGCGCAACGAACGGGTGCCGGCGAGCGCGGAGGTGGCCGCCGCGCTCGGGATCGCGGAGGGCGCCGAGGTCACCGTGCTGGAGCGGCTGCGCTGCGCCCACGGCCAACCGGTGGCGTTCCTGTGCAACTACCTGCCGGCCTCACTCCTCGAACTCCCCACCCAGCAGCTGGAATCGACGGGCCTGTACCGCATGATGCGGTCCGCGGGAATCTTCCTGCACAGCGCCCGCCAGTCCATCGGGGCCCGCAGCGCGACGGCCGAGGAGGGTGCCCTGCTGGACGAGAAGGAGGGTGCGGCCCTGCTCACCATGCGGCGCACCGCGTACGACGTCACGGGCCGCCCGGTGGAGTACGGCAGCCATGTGTACCGGGCGTCGCGGTACGCCTTCGACTTCCAACTCCTGGTCCGTGCCTGAACCGCTGGTCAGCACCCGAAGCGGAACCACCCGTGTTCACACAGCCCCCATGGCCGCCCGTGCCGTGGGGGCTGTCGGCTCCGCGCCCCGGTGAACACGCAGGTAACGATGACGATTACGTTTCGGGCAAGAGACAGCCCAGGAGGGGCCGACCTATTGACTCATGAGCGGACATGGGGCTGTTATTACGCCCACGATGTTCGGTCGAGTTGGTTTCTGATCGGTTTCGAGAACCTTTCGGTGGATCAACTCATCCCCTTGACCGAGCCCTGTATCCCTCAGGAGCCGCCATGCGCCTCTCCCCCTCCGGTCTCTCCGTCCCGGGTCCCAGCCGTCGTTCGGTCCTGCGCGGTGCAGGCAGTGCCGCCCTGCTCGCCGGTGCCGGCATACCCCTGCTGTCCGCCTGCGGAGGCAGCGGTTCCGCCTCGGACCCGAAGACCGTCACCCTCGGCTCCAACGCCTCGGACGCCGTGCCGAAGAAGGCCTTCGAAGCCGTGTACGCCGACTTCAAGAAGCAGTCCGGCATCACGGTCGATGTGAACACGAAGGACCACAACACCTTCCAGGAGCAGATCAACTCGTATCTGCAGGGCACGCCTGACGACGTGTTCAACTGGTTCGCCGGGTACCGCATGCAGTTCTTCGCGGCGAAGGGTCTGGCCTCGCCGATCGACGACGTGTGGGCGAAGATCGGGGACAACTTCCCGGACGCGATGAAGAAGCTCAGCAAGGGCGAGGACGGCAAGTACTACTTCGTGCCGCTGACGACGTACCCCTGGGCCATCTTCTACCGCAAGAGCGTCTTCCAGCAGCACGGCTACAAGGTCCCGACCACCTGGGACGACTTCGTCGCCCTGTGCAAGCAGATGAAGAAGGACGGGCTGGTCCCGATCGCCTTCGGCGACAAGGACGCCTGGCCGGCGATGGGCACCTTCGACCAGATCAACTTCCGCCTCAACGGCTATGACTTCCACGTCCAGTTGATGGCGGGCAAGGCCTCCTGGACCGACGCCAAGGTGAAGGCCGTCTTCGACCACTGGAGCGAGATCCTCCCCTACCACCAGGACGGCTTCATGGGCCGTACCTGGCAGGACGCCGCGCAGACGCTGGTGGCGAAGAAGGCCGGCATGTACCTCCTCGGCTCCTTCGTGGCCCAGCAGTTCACCAACAAGGCCGACCTGGACGACCTCGACTTCTTCCCCTTCCCGGTGCTCAACTCCGCGTACGGCCAGGACACGGTCGAGGCGCCGACCGACGGCTTCATGGTGAGCAAGTCCCCGAAGAACCACGACGGCGTGGTGAAGCTGCTGGAGTACCTGGGCACCCCGGCGGCCGAGGAGACGTACCTCAAGACCGACCCGAGCGTGGTCGCCGCCTCCAGCAAGGCGAGCACCTCCGCCTACTCGGCGCTGCAGAAGAAGGCGTTCGACATGATCGGCAACGCCAAGACGCTCACCCAGTTCATGGACCGCGACTCCCGGCCCGACTTCACCTCCACGGTGATGCAGCCCGGCCTGCAGAAGTTCCTGCAGAACCCCAAGGGCGTGGACAGCCTGCTGTCCTCCATCGAGCGCCAGAAGAAGACCATCTTCGCGTCCCAGTGAGCGGCCCGATGACGACCGATACGACCACGAAGTCCCCGGAGGCGGCCGCCGTGCCGCCTCCGGGCGCCTCGCCCGCGCGCACGCGGGCCACGCACGGCCACCGGCGCCTGCTGACCCACCGTGACCGGTTCACGCTCGCCCTGATGGCGGGCGTGCCGACGATCCTGCACGTGCTCCTGGTGTGGGTCACGGCCATCGCCTCGATCTTCCTCGCCTTCACCACCTGGGACGGCATCGGGTTCGACTCGATCAAGTGGGTGGGCCTGGACAACTTCAAGCAACTCTTCAACGACAACCCGCAGTTCTGGCCCGCCGTCCAGCACAACGTCATCTGGTTCGTCGTACTGATCCTGATCCCGACGCCGTTCGGCCTGTTCCTGGCCGTGCAGCTGGACAAGCGGATCCGTTTCAGCCGGGTCTACCAGACCGCGTTCTTCCTGCCGGTCGTCATCTCGATGGCCTGCATCGGCTTCGTCTGGCAGCTGGTCTACAACCCGGACACCGGCCTGATCAACAGCATCATCGGGGCCAACAAGCCGGGCCACTACATCGACTGGATCGGCGACCCCCACCTCAACCTGTGGGCGGTCCTCATTGCCGCTTCCTGGCGGCACACCGGCTACATGATGATCCTGTACCTGGCCGGTCTGAAGAGTGTCGACCCGTCGCTCAGGGAGGCCTCCGCGCTGGACGGCGCCAACGAGTGGCAGACGTTCAAGAGCGTCATCTTCCCGACCCTGCGCCCGACCAACACCGTCGTGCTGGTCGTCACGATCATCGAGGCGCTGCGCGCCTTCGACCTGGTCTTCGTCTTCAACAAGGGCGCCCAGGGCACCGAGTTGCTGTCGATCCTGGTCACCAACAACATCATCGGCGAGTCCAGCCGCATCGGTTACGGCTCCGCCATCGCCGTCGTCCTGCTGGTGATCTCCCTCGCGGTGATCATCCCGTATCTGATCGCCACCTTCCGGAAGGAGCGGCGCGCATGAGCAGCACCTCTCTGCCGCTGAAGCGGCGCGCCCCGATCCGCCCGGCCCGGGTCCTGCTGCACGTCTTCCTCGCCGGTACGGCGCTGGCGTGGCTGGCGCCGCTGCTGTGGGCGATCTTCTCGGCCATGCGGCCGTACAGCGAGACCAGCGCCAAGGGTTACGTCTCCTGGCCGGACAAGCTGACGTTCGAGAACTTCACGAACGCGTATCAGCAGTCGGACATGCTGCACTACTTCGGCAACACACTGGTCATCGCGATCCCGGCCGTGCTGCTGACGCTGTTCCTGTCCTCCTGCGTGGCGTTCTACGTCGCCCGGTTCGACTTCCGGCTCAATCTGGCCCTGCTGCTGGTGTTCACGGCCGGCAACCTGCTGCCGCAGCAGGTCATCATCACCCCGCTGTACCGGCTGTACCTGCTGACGAACCTGCCGGGCATCACGCAGAGCGGCAAGCTGTACGACTCCGCGCTCGGCCTGGTCCTCATCCACGTGGCGTTCCAGTCCGGGTTCTGCGCGTTCGTGCTGAGCAACTACATGCGCTCGCTGCCGCACGAGCTGACGGAGGCCGCGCTGGTCGACGGCGCCTCGGTGTGGCGGCTGTACTGGCAGATCACCCTGCCGCTGTGCAAGCCGGCGATGGCGGCCCTGGCGACCCTGCTGTCCATCTGGATCTACAACGATTTCTTCTGGGCGCTGGTGCTGATCTCGACCGGACAGAACATGCCGATCACCTCGGCCCTGAACAACCTCTCCGGCCAGTACTTCACCGACCCCAACCTGGTCGCCGCGGGCTCCCTGCTGACCGCGATCCCGACCCTGGTCGTGTACTTCGCGCTCCAGCGTCAGTTCGTCAGCGGCCTGACCCTGGGCTCCAACAAGGGCTGAGACGCTTGCACGTGAAAGGGAACGAAGAAAACACAGTGAAGCGCACCCTGTCCGTCCCCGGCCTCGCCTACGGCGGCGACTACAACCCCGAGCAGTGGCCCGAGGAGGTGTGGGCCGAGGACATGCGCCTGATGCGCGAGGCCGGGGTGAACCTGGTCAGCGTCGGCATCTTCTCCTGGGCGCTGCTGGAGCCGGCCGAGGGCGTGTACGACTTCTCGCGGCTGGACAAGGTCCTCGGCCTGCTGCACGAGAACGGCATCGCCGCCGACCTGGCCACGCCCACGGCGGCGCCTCCGGCGTGGTTCTTCCGCGCCCACCCGGAGGCGCTGCCTGTCGACCGTGACGGCCGCGCCCTCTCCTACGGCAGCCGGCAGACCTTCTGCCCGTCCGCGCCCGCCTACCGCGAGGCCGCCCTGCGGATAGCGGGCGCGCTCGCCGAGCGGTACGCGGACCACCCGGCCGTGCGCATGTGGCACGTGCACAACGAGTACGGCTGCCACAACGCGGCCTGCTACTGCGACACCAGCGCGGCATCCTTCCGGCGCTGGCTCCGGGCCCGCTACGGCGACGACCTGGCGGCGCTCAACGACGCCTGGGGGACACGGTTCTGGAGCCAGTGGTACTACGACTGGGAGGAGATCCTGCCGCCGCGCGCCACCGGCGCCGTACCCAACCCGACGCACCAGCTGGACTGGCGCCGGTTCTGCTCCGAGGAGCTGCTGTCGCTGTGCACGGCGGAACGGGACGTACTGCGGGCGGCGGCGCCGTCCATCCCGGCCACCACCAACTTCATGGTGATGTTCAACTTCGACGCGCTCAACTACTGGCGCTGGGCGCCGGAGCTGGACATCGTCTCCAACGACCACTACCTGATGTCCACGGACCCCGAGTCGGAGATCGACATCGCGCTCAGCGGCGACCTGACCCGTTCCCTCGCGGGCGGCCCGTGGCTGCTGATGGAGCACTCCACCGGCGCGGTGAACTGGCAGCCCGTCAACCGGGCGAAGAAGCCTGGTGAATTGCGTCGTAACGCCCTCGCTCACGTGGCGCGCGGCGCGGACGGCATCGCGTACTTCCAGTGGCGGCAGTCGAAGGCGGGTGCCGAGCAGTGGCACTCGGCGATGGTGCCGCACGCGGGCACCGACAGCCGGATCTGGCGGGACGTGGTCCAGCTGGGCGCGGATCTGCGAGCGTTGTCGGAGGTCCGGGGCAGCACGAGTCCGGCCGAGGTGGCGATCGTCTGGGACTGGGACGCCCGCTGGGCCCTCGAACTGCCCTCGCAGCCCAGCGGCGAACTGCGCTACGCGGACCTGGTCCGGTCCTGGTACGAGCCGCTGTGGCGGGCGGGCGTGGCCGTGGACTTCGTACGGCCGCAGGCCGACCTGTCCGCGTACCGCCTGGTGCTGGTCCCGAACCTCTACCTGGTCGACGACGAGGGAGCGGCGAACCTGTCGTCGTTCGCCGAGCGCGGCGGCACCCTCGCCATGGGCTTCCACAGCGGGGCCGTGGACGAGAACAGCCATGTGCGGCTGGGCGGTTACCCGGGCGCGTTCCGCGAGGTGCTCGGCGTCCGCTCGGACGAACCGTTCCCGCTGCTGCCCGGCGAGCAGGTCGCGCTCTCCGGTGCGGTGCCGGACGGGGCGGCGGGCACGCTGTGGTCGGAGCGGCTGCGGCTGGAGGGCGCCGAGGCGGTCGCGTCGTACGCCGACGGCCCCCTGTCCGGCGTCCCCGCGGTGACCCGCCGCCCGCACGGCACGGGCGCCGCCTGGTACCTGGCCACGCTCCCGGACCCGGGCACCCTGACCGCGCTGCTGGACCGCGTCCGGGGCGAGGCGGGCGTGGAGCCGGTGCGTACGGCCCCGCCCGGCGTGGAGGTGGTCCGCCGGCGCGGCCCGGAGGCGGACTACCTGTTCGTCATCGACCACGCCGGCCAGGGCGCCGAACTCCCCGTGGCACCGGGCTCGTCGGAGCTTCTGACCGGCAAGGAGACATCAGGCACGGTCACGGTCGCGCCGGGCGACGTGGCGGTCGTACGGGAACCTCGGTGACCTTCACCGGGACTCCGCTTCCGTGAGCAGGACCGCCACGCGCGGTGCTGTGGGCCGGGCTCGCCATCCTGCCGCAGACCGCGATGGCGGGCCTCGCCTCGGCCCTCGGCGGACGGCTGACCGCCCGCGCCGGTCCCCGGGTGCCCATGTCCCTGGGCCTGCTGATCGGCGCGGCCGGATTCCTCGCCCTGCTCACCGCCGGACCGCTCGGGCAGGGCCTCGGGAGTGCCCAACGCCGCCGCCCAGGTGGGCAGCGCGATCGGAGTGGCCCTGCTCGGCTCGCTAATCACCGACCCGACCCACTTCGAGTCGGGCATGCGCACCGGCTCGGTGATCACTTCCTCGTCGGCACGGTGATCGCCGTACAGGCCACCAGAGCCGGGAGAGGAACCCTGCTCTGGTCAGTCGGCGGACTCGCCGGACGGTGTCGCGGTCACGCGGAAGCCCTGCAGTTCGACGGCCCAGATGTCCACGACCGGCTCGGTGGTGCCGTCCTCGTCGGAGCAGCGTCTCTAATCAGCTAAGCGATCCCATGGGAACCGTAGGGTCCGGTGCGGGTTCTTCCCACCTGGGCGGGGCTGCGTGAGCGTGGAGGTGGA
>NZ_JBFAWG010000072.1:0-28985 GCF_040680215.1 Streptomyces sp. NPDC052107 | reverse complement strand
CGACACCTCGAAGCGTGAAGAACGGCCGTCCTGCTGTCCCGAGAACGAACCAAGATCAGCGGGTCAGGTGAACGGCCGAGGTTAAACACCAAGCTCAGCCCTGCTCGTCGTCACACCGGGCGGAGCACGCTCCGGCCGCCGCATCCCGTGCCGACCACGACAGGGGGACACCGCCGTGCGCATCCGCGCCGCCATCGCCGTACCCGCCGCCTCGGCCGCCGTGGCCGGTCTGCTGCTGACCGCGCCGCAGAGCCAGGCCGCCGCGGCGGACCACGCCCGGCCGGTCCGCTGCGCCGAGAAGTCGCTGACGGTCCGGGCGAAGGCCGCGCCCGGTGATCCGACCGTGCTGCGGGTCGGCGTCACCCACCGCGGCGCCCGGGCGTGCGTCGTCGACCGGGTGCCCACGGTGACCTTCGGGGACCTCGACGGCGCCGCGCTGCCGACGCCCGAGGGCGGCGCCGGCGGCTACCGGCTCGCGCCCGGGCAGACCGCCTACGCCGACGTCCGCGCCATCGGCGACCCGGCGGACCCCGAGGCCCGCCGGGTGGACACCGTGACCGTGGCCGCCTCGGCCGCCCACTGGGGCCGCTCCTGCACCGCCGCGCAGCTCGGCACCGGGAAGCACGTCCTGGTGTGGGAGCCGGTGACGACGTGGTGGCAGCCCACGCGGGCGGCCGCGGACCGGGCCATCGGCCTCAGCCGGTGATCACCTCGGGCGCGTAGACCTCCAGCCACCGCGCGAGGTCCAGGGCGCGTTCCAGGCCGCGCCGGGCCGCCTGGGTGCTGACCGGCGCCTCGCGCTCGGCGGCCTGGCGGAGCCGGTCGCGGTCGACGAGGTCGAAGACCTGGTGCGAGGGCCGGGAGAGCAGTTCCCTGGCCTGCTCCTGGAGGGCGCGGGCGTACCGCGGGTCCTGCGTGGACGGGTACGGGCTCTTGACCCGCTCGTACACCGAGCGGGGCAGGACGTCCGCGGCCGCCTCCCGCAGCAGGCTCTTCTCCCGGCCGTCGAAGGACTTCAGCGCCCACGGGGCGTTGTAGACGTACTCGACCAGCCGGTGGTCGCAGAACGGCACCCGGACCTCCAGGCCGACGGCCATGCTCATCCGGTCCTTGCGGTCGAGCAGGGCGCGCACGAAGCGGGTCAGGTGCAGATGGCTCATCTGCCGCATCCGGTACTCGAAGTCGCTCTCGCCGTCGAGCCGTTCGATGCCGGCGACGGCGGCGTGGTAGCCGTCGGAGACGTAACTCTCCAGGTCCAGGGACTTGGTGAGGTCGGCGCGCAGCACGTCGGCGTCCTCGCCGAAGTGGCGTCCCATGGTCGTCAGCCACGGGAAGGTGTCGGCGCGGCGCGCCTCCTCGTCGAAGAACTGCAGGTAGCCGCCGAAGACTTCGTCGGCGGACTCTCCGGAGAGGGCCACCGTGGACTTCTCGCGGATGGCGCGGAAGAGCAGCAGCAGCGAGGCGTCCATGTCGCCGAAGCCGGCCGGCAGATCGCGGGCGCGGATCACCTGCTCGCGCACGGCGGGGTCGGCGAGTGCCTGCGCGTCGAGCACGATGTCCTGGTGGTCGGTGCTCGCGAGCCGGGCCACGTCGTGCACGAAGGGCGTGTCAGGGGTGCCGCGCAGTTCGTCGGCGACGAAGTTGTCGGTCTGGCCGACGAAGTCGACGGCGAAGCTGCGCACCTTCTCGCCCTGCCGGGCGAGTTGCCGGGCGGCGATCGCAGTCATCGCGGAGGAGTCGAGGCCGCCGGACAGCAGGGTGCAGCGCGGGACGTCGGCGACCAGCTGGCGGCGCACGATGTCGTCGAGCAGCGAGCGCACGGTCGCGATCGTGGTGTCGCGGTCATCGGTGTGCGGACGGGTCCGAAGGCGCCAGTAGACGCGGGTGGACAGGCCGGAGCGGTCGACGGTGACGACCGTGCCGGGTTCCACCTCGTGCATGCCGTCCCAGATCGCGTGTCCGGGCGTCTTGACCATGACGAACAGTTCCCGCAGCCCGTCCAGGGTCACCCGGCGGCGGGCCAGCGGGTTGGCGAGGATCGCCTTGGGTTCGGAGCCGAACAGGACACCGTCGGAGGTGGGGTGGTAGTAGAACGGCTTGATGCCCATGCGGTCGCGGATCATCACGAGCTTGTCGTGGCGGCCGTCCCAGACCGCGAACGCGTACATCCCGTTGAGCCGTTCGGCGACCGCGTCACCCCATTCGAGGTAGCCGTGCAGGACGACCTCGGTGTCGGAGTCGGTGGTGAACCGGTGGCCGCGGCCTTCCAGTTCGCGGCGCAGCTCGGTGAAGTTGTAGGCCTCCCCGGAATACACCATGGCGACCCCTCCCCCGGGGGTCGCCACCGACATCGGCTGACGGCCCCCGGGGAGGTCGATGATCGCGAGCCGGCGATGGCCCAGGGCGGCCGGGCCCTCGGCCCAGGTGCCGCGGTCGTCCGGGCCGCGGCAGGCCATCGTCTCGGTCATCGCATGCAATGTGGTGGCCTCGGCGGTCAGGTCGCGGTCGAAAGAGACCCATCCTGTGATGCCGCACATGCGCTGCCTCCTGCCTCCGGCTCGCGTCAAGGGCTAACCAGTTGTATCGAGCACCTATGTGACGAGCCTCCGTCAGGCGTTCGACGCGGTCAACGCGGCGGTAACACGAATGACCCACACCCCCCATGGTTTCGGCCGGGTTTTGCCTTCGCGAAATCCCCGGATCGCGGGGACTGCGGGCCGACAGGGCAGCGAACCGGCCACCGGCAAAAACTTGGCCAAACAGCTCGGGCGTTACTCCTTCACGGCCAGAAACGAGTCGAGCGCCTCGGTCAGCTCGGCCGGCCTCTCCAGCGGCAGCTCATGGCCCGCGTCGAGGATGCGGACGACCGCGTCCGGGTAGGCCTTGGCCATCCGCAGCATCTGCCGCACCGGCAACTGGACGTCGTGGTAACCGTGCACCATCAGCGTGGGCGTGCGGATCTCCCCGGCCCGGTCGAGGACGTCGAAGGCGCGCATGGCGCCGTACAGCGTCATCACCACCTCGCGCGGGGTCGCTGCGGAGGCGCGGACGTGCGCGCGGATCTCCTCGCGCGGATAGCCGGGCGCGAAGGCGCGCTGGATGTTGGCGGCCACGAACAGCCGGTACGGCACCAGGGTGGAGGCGGCCATGAGCAGGCCGCGGCCACGGCTGTACGTCATCCGGCCGATGGAGCCCACCAGCGCCATCCGCGCCACCCGCTCGGGGTGGGCCAGGGCGATGGTCTGCGCGATCATCCCGCCCATCGAGTGGCCGACCAGCGCGAACCGTTCGACCTGAAGGTGGTCGAGGAGCGTCAGGACGTCCCGCGCCAGCTCCGCGATCGTGCGCACCCCGGACCCGGTGCTCTCCCCGTGCCCGCGCAGGTCCAGCCGGATCACCCGGCGTCCTGCGGCGAAGTGCGCGATCTGGTGGTCCCAGCGGTGCCGGTTCGCGGTCCAGCCGTGCACGAACACCAGGGGCACCTCGGGTGCGTCACGGGGACCCTCGTCGTCGTACGTCAGGGCCGCTCCGTCGACTTCGAGCTGCGGCATGTGAGGCCTCCAGGGGTGCGCTGCGGTCCGGTTACTGGCCGGTACGGTAACCGTCCGCGGGGCACCGCGTCACCGTTGTACGCCAAGGAAGTCCGCGACCGTCCGCCTCGGAGATCCACAACTGTCCGTGCCGGAGGTCGACGGCGGCCTCCGGTCCGGATTACCCCGAATGCCGTACCCGAGAATCCGACCTATCGTGCTGTCATGGAGCACGCACTGAGTCCCGCGACCCTCGCCGAACTGCGGCGACCGCGTCCGTACCCGGCGGTGTCCGTGCTGACCCCCACGCACCGCCGCGAACCGCAGTCCGGCCAGGATCCCGTCCGGCTGCGCAATGTGGTCACCGAGGCCCGCAGGCGCCTCGAATCCGATCCCGCCGTCACCCGTGGGCGGCGCAACGACGTCGTGGCGCAACTCGACCGGGCGCTGGCGGAGGTGGATCTGGCGCACGCCGAGGACGGCCTGGTGATCTTCGCCGCCCCGGGCGAGCACCAGGTGTGGTCCCTGGCCCGTGCCGTCCCCGAGCGGGTGGTGCTGTCGGACACCTTCCTCACCCGCAACCTGGTCGCCGCACAGGCCGCCGAGCGCCCCTTCTGGGTGCTGTCGGTCTCCGCGGACCACGTCACCCTGTGGAGCGGTGGCGAGGGCCGTGTGGTGCAGGACCGCTCGGGCGGCTTCCCGCTGGAGCGCAGCCGGGAGAACTTCGACGCCGAGCGACAGATGCAGATCGGCGACCTGAAGAGCGCCTTCCGCGACGAGGGCACCCGGCAGTTCCTGCGCGAGGCCGACACCGCCATGAGCACACTCCTGCGCGAACAGCCCCGGCCGCTGTACGTCACCGGCGAGCAGGCGGCGCTGTCCCTGCTGGACGAGGTCGGCAGCGTCGCCAAGGCCGCCGTCCACGTCCCGCACGGCGGACTCGCGCACGCCGGTCCCGAAGCGGTGTGGCAGGCGCTGGGGCCAGTGCTGGAGCAGGAAACCCGCAAGGACACCACGGCCGTGGTCCGGGAGCTGACCTCGGCACGCGGGCACCGGACCTACGCGGCCGGTCTCGACGAGCTGTGGCAGAGCGCCCGGGAGGGCCGGGTACGGTTGCTCGCCGTGGAGGAGAACTTCCGGGCGACCGTCCGTGACCTGGGCGACCATCTGGTGCCGGCCGAACCCGGCGACCTGGACGCCCGCGAGGACATCGTGGACGAGATCGTCGAGCAGTGCCTGGAGACCGGCGCCGAGGTCCGCTTCGTACCCGACGGCACGCTGGGCGACGCCGAGGGGATCGCCGGGGTCCTGCGGTACTGAGACACTCCCCTGGCAGCGCTCCCTGCCCGGCGTACGCTACGGCGTGATCGTCGGCGTAAGGGAGCGCACACATGGGTGACCTGCTGGGAGTGGCCGTACTGGGTGCCGGACACATGGGGGCCGACCACATACGACGCCTCGACCAAGTGGTCAGCGGAGCCAGGGTCGCGGCGGTGGCCGACCCCGATGCCGAGCGTGCCGAGAAAGCCGTGGCCGGCATCGACGGAGTGACCGTGCGCGCGGACCCGGTGGCGGCGCTCGACGCGCCCGGCGTGGCGGCCGTGCTGATCGCCTCCCCCGGGCCCGCCCACGAGGAGGCACTGCTCGCCGCCTTCGCCCGCGGGCTGCCGGTGCTGTGCGAGAAGCCCATGGTGCCCGACTCCACGGGCGCGCTGCGGGTGGTGGAGGCCGAGGCACGGCTGGGCCGCCGGCTGGCGCAGATCGGCTTCATGCGCCGCTACGACGCCGAGTACCGGCGGCTCAAGGCGCTGCTGGACGGCGGCGGTCTGGGCCGTCCCCTGATGCTGCACTGCACCCACCGCAACGTCTCCTCCCCCGGCCACTTCACCAGCGCCATGCTGATCAACAGCTCCGTCTCGCACGAGATCGACGTGGCCCGCTGGCTGCTCGAACAGGAGCTGACGGCGGTGACCGTCATGCGGCCCACGCCGTCCGCGGACGCCCCCGAGGGCCTGCTCGATCCGCAGTTCGTGCTGTTCGAGACCGCGGGGGGCGCGCTGGTCGACGTGGAGGTCTTCGTCAACTCCGGCTTCGGCTACCAGGTGCGCTGCGAGGCCGTGTGTGAGCGCGGCAGCGCCCGGATCGGCGACGAGCACACCATGGTGGTCACCACGGCGGGCAGCGCCCGTGAGGAGGTGGCGCAGGACTACCTCGTCCGGTTCGCCGACGCCTACGACCGCGAGGTGCAGGCCTGGGTGGATGCCACCCGGCGTGGCGAGGTCACCGGTCCGAGCGCCTGGGACGGTTACGCCGCGTCGGTCGTCGCCGAGGCGGGGGTCCGGGCGCTGGAGACCGGCGGCCGGGTGGCCGTGGACCTCGCCCCGCGCCCGGACCTGTACGCCGGGGTCAGCCGCTGACGCTCGCGACTCCCGTCTCCAGGTGCCCGGTGAACCGGCGCGACCAGGTCGCGTCGGAGTCGACGGTCACCGTGAAGTCGTACCAGCCGTTCTGGTACGCGACGGCGTTGAAGTAGTCCTCCGCCGAGGCGTCGGCGGCGACGGTGTAGGTCCAGGGGCCGTCGCTGCGGTAGTGGTTCGAGGTGATGGTGAACTTCACCGAGGACGAGCCCGAGTCGGCCATCTTGAAGTAGACGGCCAGCCTGCCCGTGCCCGGCTCGACGGCATAACGGGTGCTCACCTCCGCGGTCTTGCCCGCCTTGGTCGCGTCGCCCTGGAAGCGGCGCAGGAAGCGGTTGGGGCCGACCATGGTGAAGTCGTACCTGCCGCCGCCGAAGCCCGTGCCGATGTTGAAGTAGTCGGAGGCGGTGCCGCCCGGGTCGACGGTGTACTGGTAGGGCGTGGTGTCGCGGTAGGCGTTCGGGTGGATGGAGAAGTGGGCCGCACGGGAGGCCGGGCCGCCCTGGTTGGTCATGGTGAACCAGGCGAGGATCTTGCCGGCGGCGCCGAACTCCAGGTGGTCCAGGTAGCCGCCCGGCTGGTACGGCAGCGCGCGGGCCGGGCGGGTGCCGGACTCCTGCGCGGGCAGGGCGTTGTCGGTCGGCACCGGGTTGGGCAGCGGGCCGCAGGTGCTCATGCCGATGACGCTGGTCGCGGGCAGGGAGACCGAGCCGTAGACCGGGTTGGCGAAGTCGAAGACGCCGGTGAGGTCACCGCTGACCTTGCGCCGCCAGTCGCTGATGTTGGGGCACTTGGCGGGCTTGCCGAGGGCGGACGTCCAGGTCTCCAGGAAGCGCAGCACCGAGGTGTGCTCGAAGACCTCCGAGGAGACCCAGCCGCCGCGCGTCCAGGGCGAGATGACGAGCATCGGGACACGGAAGCCGAAGCCGTACGGCACCCCGCCCAGGAACTCCCCGGCCGTTCCGGCGGGCGGTGCCGGCGGAGGCACGTGGTCGAAGTAGCCGTCGTTCTCGTCGTAGTTGAGGAACAGGACCGTGGAGTCGAAGACGTCCTGGTCGGCCGCGAGGGCCTGGTAGACGAGGCTCACGAAGTGGGCGCCGTCGCCGGGCGGGGCGTAGGGGTGCTCGGAGAAGGCCTGGTTGGGCACGACCCAGGAGACCTGCGGCAGGGTGCCCGCGAGCACGTCGGCCTTGATGGCGGCGGCGATGTCGTCGGGGGTGGAGCCGGTCACCTTGGGCACCGAGGACATGCCGCGCTCGTACAGCGGGTCGCCCGGCCCCGCGTTGGCGAAGTTCTTGAAGTAGGCACAGCCGTTGTCGCCGTAGTTGTCGGCCGCGTTCTGGTAGACCTTCCAGCTCACCCCGGCGGCCTGCAGAGCCTCGGCGTAGTTCTGCCAGGTCAGGCCGGACTCGTCGCCGCCGTCGTAGCTGGAGGAGTCGACCCTGCCACTCCACAGGTAGGTGCGGTTGGGGCCGGTCGCGCTGAGCGTGGAGCAGAAGTAGGCGTCGCAGATCGTGTAGTTGTCGGCGAGCGCGTAGTGGAAGGGGATGTCGGAGCGGTCCAGGTAGCCGAGCGAGCGGACGTTGCCGACGCCCGCGACCCAGTTGTCCATGCGGCCCTTGTTCCAGGCTGAGTGCTGCGAGGACCAGGAGTGGGGCAGGTCGCCGTTGCACTGGGCCAGGGTCTCGCCGTCCTTTCCGCCGGCGGACGGGGTCGCGCTGAGCTTCCACGGGTACTGGCGGCCCGTCCCGTTCGGCTGGTGGAAGACCGGGTAGCCGCCGCTGAGGGTGATGCCGCTGCGGTCGCCGAAGCCGCGCACGCCCTTCAGACGGCCGAAGTAGTGGTCGAAGCTGCGGTTCTCCTGCATCAGGATCACCACGTGCTGCACGTCCTTGATCGTGCCGGTCGCGGTGGCCGCTGCCGACGCGGTGCGGGTGGCGGCGCCGCCCAGTGCCACACCCGCTGCCACGGAAGCGCCGAGCCCCACGAAGCCTCTTCGGCTGATCGGTGTCATTCGCCCCGTCCTTGTCACCTTCGGTGCCCCTGCGGCACGCCGCGCGCCAGGGTGCCCGCGGCGACCGTCGGGGGCCATACCGGAGCGGTGAGGCGAAGGTGAACAAGAGTCAAAAACGCCCGGGGGCCCGCCTCATACCCCGCCGAACAGGGCGCCCAGCCCCCGCTCCACCACTCCGGCCAGGTCCTCCTGTCCGGCCGCGACCACCCCGTACGTGCGCAGCAGGAAGCGGCGCAGGGCCGATGCGGGGAACTGCAGCAGGGCCAGGCCGTGGGGCGAGTGGAACTCCATGACCGTCCGGGTGCGGCCGTACGGCCAGATCTGCACGTCCCCGCGGCCGGCCGGCGCCCGCAGCCCCTGGTCGAGCAGGGCGCGTGCGAAGACCCAGGTGACCTCCTCCCCGTCCAGGGCGGCCTCGGCCGGGAAGTCCACGAAGACGGCCAGGGGATCGTCCGTGGTGTAGCGCAGCGTGGCCGACACCGGGATCTCCTGGTCCTCGGCGGTGATGAGCCGGGCCTGGGCGGGCTGTTCGACAGTGATGGCGTCCATGCCTTAATGGAGTCGCCGAAGGCGCTTCACATGCCGCGAAATCCGGTCAGAGTTCGACAGGTACAAGACGCTTCCCGCACACTGGAACACAGGGGCGACGAACACACGCGTGAGCGCCGAGGAAAATCGGCCCGGACCGGACAACACTCGTAGCCTGTCTACGACTTGGTCCGCCCGGCGCGTACGTCATTCGTGCGCGTGGATCGCTCCGGGAAGACTCTGGCATATGCCGAAAGCACCACCGTATCGTGTGGTGCCAAATCCCTTACAGGGCGTCGCGGGCTGTGCGACAGTCGTAACGGTCCCCCCGTCCTCCCCGGCCGTATCGTCCCCCAACGGAGTGCGTCATGCCGTCCCCAGTCTCCGCGGACCACCCAGCCGCCCAGCCACCCGGACGCGGCTCGGTGGAGGCGTTGATAACGCAGACGCGGCGACTCAAGGGCGACGTGGACGCCGTACGGCGGGACACCCGGAGCGACGGTGCGGACCCGGAGGAACGCTGGCAGCGCGCCCTGTACGACCTCGCGCTGCACCAACTGGAGGATCTGGACGCGCACTTGGCCCAGCTCCGGGACGGACCGGTCGCCGAGTCGCCCGAACCGGTCGAGGCGCCCGCCCTTCGGCCGGCACCCCTCACCGCCCCGGGCGGCTCGCTGCTCAGCCGCGTCGGCAGCGCGGAGTGGAACCTGCTGACGGACGAGGCGACCTGGTCCGGGGAGCTGTACCAGATCCTCGGTCTGGACCCGGACGCCCCCGCCCTCACCCTGGACGAACTGCCCTCGCTGGTCCTGGAGGAGGACCGGCCGAAATTGACCGCGATGGTGACGGACTGCCTGGTCGACGGCAAGCCCATCGACGGCGAGTTCCGCGTCCTGCGGCCCGAGGGCTCCGTGCGGGCGGTGCACATGATGGGCGAGCCCGTGCTCGGCGCCGACGGCGGCACGGCCTCGATGTGGGCCGTGCTGCGCGACGTCAGCGAACTGCGCCGCTGCCGGCGGACGGTGCACGAGACCCGTGACTCGATGCAGCGTCAGCGCCGGCAGGAGCAGACCGAGCACCGGATCGCGGCCGAGCTGCAGGAAGCCGTGCTACCGCCATGGCGCGGCTCCCTGCGGCTCCCGCACCAGGGGCCACGCACCCTCGACCTCGCCGCCCGCCGCCTCCCCGCGGCGACGGCCACACCGCTCGGCGGCGACTGGTACGACGCACTGGAACTGTCCGACGGCGACACCCTGCTCAGCGTCGGCGACCTCACCGGGCACGGGGTGGCCGTCGCCTCCGGGATGGCGATGCTGCTCGGTGCCGTGCGCGGTATGGCGCTGTCCGGCAGCCGGCCCGGTGAACTGCTCGGCACGCTCAACCAGTTACTCGACGCCACCGTGCAGCCCGCCCTCGGCAGCGCCGTCTGCTGCCGCTACCGGCCCGAGACCCACACCCTGGTCTGGGCGCAGGCAGGACACCCCGCCCCGCTGCTGTACCGCGACGGGATGGGCCGCCTGCTGAACGCACCGGACGGCGTCCTGCTCGGCGCCACCTCGGGCGCCGCCTACGGGCAGGCCGAAGAGACCCTTCGGCCGGGTGACCTCCTGCTGCTGCACACCGACGGACTGGTGCCGGGGCACACCCCGAGCGCGGCCGTGGACCGCCTGCTCGACCTCGCCCCGCGGTTCGACGCGGCGCGCACCGCGCAGGACTGCGTGCGCACGGTGATCGAGGAGTTCGGCGGAGCCGGACGCGAGGACGACGCCTGTGTGCTCGTCGCCAAGGTCACCGCATGAGATTGACGTTACTGATGAATTGAGGTTACCGACGGAATCCGGCGCGCAGGCGCCGTGCCTGTGCGCTCACGCCTGTGCGTTGCCCGCACCCTTGGCCCTCGGCTTGGGCAGGGCGAGCCGGATCTCCTCCCGCAGTTCGTGGATCTTCGGATAGCCGGAGTACTCCGCGGTCAGCCGGTACATCTGCCGCAGCCGGTCCCAGGTGCGACGGGAGGAGTTCGAGCCCATCGACATCAGGGCCAGCCGTGCGTAGCGGTCGGCCTGTTCGGGGTCGTCGGCGATGAAGCAGGCCGACGCCATGGACAGATGGTCGAAGATCTTGGACCGCTCCCGCCCGTCGACACGCAGGGAGAGCGCCTTCTCCGCGTAGTACTGGGCGTGCGTGGCCGCGCTCGGGTCGAACTCGGCCAGCGTGCGGTAGGCGAGCGCCTGCATGCCGTACAGATCCTCGTCCTTGAAGGTCTGCATCCAGTCCAGCGGCTCCCCTTCGCGGTCGGCGACGAACATGTCCTCCGCCTGCCCGAGCGTGCGGCGCATCGCCTGGCCCTTGCCCATGGAGGCCTGCGCCCAGGCCTCGATGGTGTGGAACATCGCCTTCGTGCGCGGCTGCAGGCGGTCGCCGGCGCCGGACTGGGCGAGCTTCATCAGGTCCAGCGCGTCGTCGGGCCGGCCGAGGTGCACCATCTGCCGGGCCGCCCGGGACAGTGCCTCACCGGCACGCGGCCGGTCTCCGCCCTCGCGGGCGGCATGGGCGGCGATGACGAAGTACTTCTGCGCCGTGGGCTCCAGGCCGACGTCGTGCGACATCCAGCCGGCGAGGACGGCGAGGTTGGCGGCGACGCCCCACAGGCGTCGCTGGAGATGGGGTGGATGGTGGTAGGCGAGCATGCCGCCCACCTCGTTGAGCTGGCCCACGACCGCCTTGCGCTGAAGCCCGCCGCCACGGGCCGCGTCCCAGGCGCGGAACACCTCGACCGAGCGCTCCAGTTCCTCGATCTCCTGCGACCCGATGGGGGCGGCCTCATAGCGGTCGAACCCAGCGGGGTCGGCGTGCAGGGGGTCGTCGAGGACGGGGGCGTCGGCCTTCAGGGCCGGGTCGGTGTGCAGCCAGTCGTACATGGCGCTGCTGAGTGCGGATCCCGCGGCGAGCGCGGCACCCGCGCCCACCAAGCCGCGTCGGTTGAGCATGAGGTCCATTCCCGTGAATTCGGTGAGGACCGCGGCGGTACGTTCGGGCGCCCACGGCACGCCGTCGGGATGTTCCTCGATCCCGTCGCCCTGCCGTTTCCCCGTACGCCCGTGCCGTACCAGACCGAGGTCCTCGATGGTCACGACACGGCCGAGACGCTCGGTGAACAGGGCCGCCAGCACCCGCGGTACCGGATCGCGCGGGATCTCTCCCATGTCGATCCACCGACGGACCCGGGAGGTGTCGGTCGACAGCTGGGGGTGGCCCATGGCCGCCGCCTGCTTGTTGACCAGCCTCGCGAGTTCCCCCTTGGACCAGCCGGCCAGGCCGAACAGGTCCGCAAGGCGGGTGTTGGGTTGTCCGCTCACGTAAGCCCCCAGGTTCTCGGCTGAGTTGACAGTAGCCCGGTGAAGGTTGCCGGGCGACTATTCGCCAGGGTTCGCCAGGGTCCGCCAGATGGTGTGCCACTGGGCATCGGGTGTCGAGTAGGAACGCGCCACCCCGACCCGGTCGCCGCTCGGCTCGCCGAGCTGACGGGTGCATTCCCCAGGGTGTATCCGGGCGGCCGGGCCGGGCAGGCGCACGCTCACAGTGCATGCGAACGGAGTACGGGCTCCCCCGAGCCCCGGCCTCGCGCATGTGCCCCGAGCACGCACCACAGGCAGGCACCGCAGGCACACGAAGGGATCTGTATCTCCCATGTACGCAGCATCGTCCTCCGTGTCCGCCCCGCCCCGGCCGCTGCGCTCCCGCCCCGCGGGCGGCGGGCCGTACCTGGACCCGGCGGCGCGTCCGGGCGGCCCCGCGCCGGTCGCGGGCCGGCTCCGGCGGGTGCCGGGCCAGGTCGGTACCCAACCGCTCAGCGGGAGACTCGACTTGTCCGGTCCCCAGGGTGCGCAACTACGCACCGCGATCGCGTCGGTGCACCGGATCTGTCCGGAGTTCACCCCGGTGCAGGTCCTGCGGCGCAGCGGACGGTCCGTCCTCCTCGTCGGGACGACCGGGCGCGGCGCGGCCGTGGCCAAGTGCCTGCTGGACCACTCGCCCGCCTGGGCCGAGCGGTTCCGCCACGAGATAGCTGCATACCGCTCGTTCGTCCGGCAGCGGCCACCGGTCCGTGTGCCCCGGCTGATCGCGGCGGACCCGGACAACTGCACCCTGGTCATCGAGCGGGCGCCGGGCCGGGTGGCGGCGCTGCAGCGCCATCCGGTGGAGGTGCCGCCCCGCCCGGACATCCGGGCGGCGCTGGGCGCCATCTGCCGGCTGAACGCCTGGCGGCCCCCGGTGGGCACCTTCGACATGCCTCTGGACTACGGCGCCCGGATCTCCCGGTCCCACGAGCTGGGCCTGCTCACCGACCGGGACCTCGGCGACCTCCAGAAGCTGCTGCACGGCATCGCCCACGCGGTGGGCCGGCACGGCATGCTCCAGTTCAACCACGGCGACGCCCTGCTCTCGAACATCCTGCTGTCACCGGCCGGTCCGGTGCTGGTGGACTGGGAGCGTGCGGGCTGGTATCTGCCGGGGTACGACCTGGCGACGCTGTGGCTGGTCCTCGGGGACGCGCCGGTGGCCCGACGGCAGATCAGCCAGATCGCCCAGTCGGCGGGCCCGGCCTCCCGGGACGCCTTCCTGGTGAACCTGATGCTGGTGCTGACCCGGGAGATCCGTACCTACGAGACGGCCGTGCAGCGTTCGATGCACGAGGTGGCCCCGGCGGCACCGGGCGTGGCCCACCCGGGTGCTGCGCCGTCCGGCGAGGAACAGCGGCTGCTGCTCAGGCGGCTGCACGACGACTGCCAGATGGCCCGCAAGGCCGTCCGAGCGGCGGTCGGAACTCGCTGACGGGGACGACGGTTCCGCGGTGCGCCAGAGCGGCGGCGCACCGCGGACCTTCGTATGTCCGGGCCGGTTGTGGCCAGTGGTGTATGCCAGTGACGCCGCGCAGGCCCGCGCACCGCCGCCGCGAAACTCGCCGAAAACCCTCCGTGACGTGGGAAATCGCCGTTCCGAAGGCATCATTGACGGATCGTCGGCAAGCCGGTACCACTGACCCAGCTCCGCGCCGCACGCCCCGCCACGCCCACCCGTCACAGGAGGCCGCATTGCGAGGTTCCGCCACCGATTCCACGTCCACCCCCGGCCACAGACATCTACGCCGGGCCGCCGTCCCGTTGGCGTCGGCGGCCCTGCTGCTGCCGCTGCTCGGCGCGGCCCCCGCCCAGAGCGCCAACGACTCCTCCGCCGGCCGGCTGCAGCACGCGTTCGCCACCGCGGCGACCGACTACCACGTGCCGCAGAGCGTCCTGCTGGCCGTCTCCTACCTCCAGTCCCGCTGGGACTGGCACGCCGGGGCGCCCAGCGTGTCCGGCGGTTACGGTCCGATGCACCTCACGGACGCCCGCACCGCCATCGCCACCACGGAGCACTACACCGAGGGCGCGGAGGACGCCCGCGGCGACGCCGCCCGTGCGGCCGTGCACCCGGACATCAAGGCGCCGGCCGAGTCCGCGCTGCCGGCCCGTCTGAAGACGCTGCCGAAGGCGGCGCAGCTGACCGGTTTGCCGGCCGAGGAGCTGCGCACCGACCCGGCGGCGAACGTGTCCGGCGGCGCCGCCCTGCTCGCCGCCGCGCAGAAGGAGCTGGGCGAGCCGTTGAGCGCCGACCCGGCCGACTGGTACGGCGCGGTGGCCCGCTTCTCCGGCGCCGACGACGTCGCGACCGCGGCGGCGTACGCCGACGACGTGTACGACGTCCTGCGCACCGGGGAGGAGCGCGTCACGGACGACGGCCAGCTGGTCGCGCTCGCCGCCCAGCCGGGGCTGACGGCCGACACCGCCCAGCTGGGGCGGGCCGGGCTGGGCACGCTGCCCACGGACGGCGTCGAGTGCCCGAACTCGGTGTCCTGCGAGGCGGTCTGGGCGCCGTACGCACAGTTCGGGAACGACGACTACGGCAACCATGACCTCGGCGACCGTCCGGTCTCGCAGGCCATCAAGTACATCGTCATCCATGACACGGAGGGCGCCTGGGACGGGGTGCTGAACCTGATCCAGGACCCGACCTATGTGTCGTGGAACTACACGATCCGCTCCACGGACGGTCTGATCGCCCAGCACGTCAAGGCGAAGGACGTGGCCTGGCACGCGGGCAACTGGGACATCAACGCCCGGTCCGTCGGCATCGAGCATGAAGGTTTCCTCGCCAACCCGGACGCCTGGTACACCGAGGCGATGTACCGCTCCTCGGCCCGGCTGGTGAAGTACCTGGCCGGCAAGTACGGCATTCCGCTGGACCGGCAGCACATCCTCGGCCACGACAACGTGCCCGGCCCGACCACGTCCACCATCCCCGGCATGCACACCGACCCGGGCCCCTACTGGGACTGGCGGCACTACTTCCAGCTGCTGGGCCACCCCTTCAAGCGCGCGGCCGGCACGCAGAACGGACTGGTGACGATCCTGCCGGACTACGCCGCGAACCAGCCGGTGTACACGGGCTGCACCACCAGCGGCGAGGCGTGCACGGCGCACGGCTCCAGCGAGGTGCGGCTGTACTCGGACCACGACGTGAACGCGCCGCTGATCAAGGACATCGGGCGGAAGCAGGACCCGACCGTCGACGTGAACGACCTGTCCTCCCGGGTCTCCACCGGCCAGCAGTACGCGGTCGCGGACCGCTGGGGCGACTGGACCGCGATCTGGTACCTGGGCCAGAAGGCCTGGTTCCAGAACCCGGCCGAGGCTCCGGCGGCGGTGCCCGCCAAGGGGCTGGTGATCACCCCGAAGGACGGCCTGGCGAGCGTCCCGGTGTACGGCAGGGCCTACCCGGAGAAGGAGGCCTACCCGGCGGGCGTCCCCGCGCAGTCGGTCGTGCCGCTGCCGTACACGATCCCGGCCGGGCAGAAGTACGTGGTCGGTGACGAGGTGCCGGGCGAGTACTACTACGCGGTCACCTTCACCACCGACTCGCACCGGGTCGTGGTGGGCAAGGACCTGTACTACGAGATCCAGTACGGCCACCGGGTGGCCTTCGTCCGCGCCGCGGACGTGACCCTCGAAGGCTCGGCCGGCTAGCCGGCAGCGGCCTCAGCCCTGCTGGAAAAGCTCCGCCGGGAGCGGCTTCAGCAGGGCGTACAGGTCGTCGGTGATGGGACGGTCCCAGGCGGCGATGGTGACGAGGACGCCGTCACTGCGGTCGAACTGGACGCAGGAGATCCGGGACTCGGACAGCTTAAGCCGCCGCACGATGAGGAGGTTGTCGCCCTGGAGGACCGGGGTGTCCTCGACGCCGACGACGGTGACCTCCTCGTCGTTCTCCAGCGCGAGCAGCAGCTGGCCCACCTCGAAGGGGATCTCGCCCTCGACGACCTCGCGGGCCGGGGAGCCCTCGGGAAGGTTGCCGATGATCATGGCGGGGCCGCGGCCGCCGAAGAGGTCGTAGCGCAGGAAGACACCCTGGCAGGTGCCGTCGGGCGCGGGCAGCAGGCCCGCGCCGAGGTTGCCCGGCCAGTCGCCCGGGTCCATGGCCAGCACGTCGAAGTCGGGTCCGGCGGGGGTGGCGCTGCGGCGGCGGAGGAACGACATGCGGCCATGGTACGTGTGCTGCGCGGGAAGTGCGGTGCGGCTCCGCCACAAGGGCCGTCGTGAGGTCGTTGATCCTCTGCGGGCGCGTTGTGGCTGGTCGCTCCCCCAAGTTCTCGGCCTCGCTCGAAACCCGGGGGACCCCCATCGCGGCGGAGCCGGCATGTCGGACACAGCCCCGCGCCCCTTTGGGGCGCGGGGCTGTCGCTTACCTCAAGGAGCAGGTGCTGAGCAGTGTGGCTGGGGTGGCGTCGGGCGGGCGCGGGACCGTGTGGTCGGCCGGCGGGAGCGCATCCCCGGTGATCCAGCCCTCCAGCGCCTGGAAGGCCGAGTGGTGGCAGGGCAGCATCGGGCGGAGACGGTCGGGGAAGGCGTCGACCAGGGAGTCGGTGTGGGTGCCGTCCTCGATGCGGTAGTAGCGCAGCAGGGCGCCGCGCCCGGCCGCGTGCACCATGCGCGCGTAGACGTCGGAGTCCTGGCTGATCGGCAGCAGCACGTCGAGGGTGCCCTGGATGGTGATCAGCGGTTTGCCGATGCGTCCGGTGAGCGCGATCCGGTCGACGGCGCGGTGGACGGCCGCGGGCCGGGCCGCGTAGTCGTAGTCGGCGTCGCAGCCCGGTGTGCCGGAGGTGCAGAACGAGGTCCCGGCCTCGGTGGCGCCGTCGTAGCCGGGGTCGAGTTCCTCCCGGTAGATGCGCTGGGTGAGGTCCCAGTAGACCTGGTAGTGGTACGGCCACAGGAACTCCGAGCCGGCCGGGAAGCCGGCCCGGTGCAGGGCGGCCTCGGCCTCGGCGGCTCCGGGGCCGCCGGCGGCGTACGTGGGGTAGTGGCGAAGGGCCTGCGGCAGGAAGGTGAGCAGGTTGGGGCCCTCGGTGCGCCAGAGGGTGCCTTCCCAGTCGACTCCGCCGTCGTACAGCTCGGGGTGGTTCTCCAGCTGCCAGCGGACGAGGTAGCCGCCGTTGGACAGGCCGGTGGCGAGGGTGCGGGCCGGGGGCCGGTGGTAGCGCTGGGCGACCACGGCGCGGGCCGCGCGGGTGAGCTGGGTGAGGCGGGTGTTCCATTCGGTGATGGCGTCGCCCGGCCGCCGGCCGTCGCGGTAGAAGGCGGTGCCGGTGTTGCCCTTGTCGGTGGCCGCGTAGGCGTAGCCGCGGGCGAGCACCCAGTCGGAGATGGCCTTGTCGTTCGCGTACTGCTCGCGGTTGCCGGGGGTGCCGGCGACGACCAGGCCGCCGTTCCAGTGGTCGGGCAGGCGGACGACGAACTGGGAGTCGTGGTGCCAGCCGTGGTCGGTGTTGGTGGTGGAGGTGTCCGGGAAGTAGCCGTCGATCTGGATGCCGGGCACGCCGCTGGGCGTGGGCAGGTCCTTGGGGGTGAGTCCGGCGTAGTCGGCCGGGTCGGTGTGGCCGGAGGCCACGGTGCCGGCGGTGGTCAGCTCGTCCAGGCAGTCGGCCTTCTGGTAGGCGGCGCCGGGCACCCGGAGCTGGGCGCGGCCGGCACAGTGGTCGTCCGGTGTGCCGGTGGGTGCCGCCGTGGCCGGGGTGGTCAGGAGCAGGCAGGCCGCGGTGAGCGAGAGTGCGGGAAGAACGGCTCGGCGGGTGGGCCGTCTGTGTGGTGTGGTCGGCATACGGGTTCCTCCGGCTGTGGGTGGACGCGCTGGAGGCTAGGGGCGCAGTGGGTGCGCCGGACATGTGTGGGGCCGCCATGAAGACGGCCCCGGCAGCGTCGTCGGCCACCATGACCGACCATGGGTGCCCGTGGCTGACCCGATGTCAGGGGCAGCCGTTGTCGGCGATGGTGTAGTAGCCCGTGGGTGACTCCTTCAGGGTGTGGGTGACGAACGTGTTGTAGAGGCCCATGTTCTGTTGGGATCCCTTGGCGTAGGTGTAGCCGCCGCTGGTGGTGGCCCGTCCGGCCTGCACCTGGGCGTAGTTGCTCGCCGTCCAGCAGGTGGCGTCGCTGCCGCCGCCGGTCCCACCGCCGCCGCCCGGATCGGAGGTGTCCAGGCCGAAGAACCGGGCGATCCAGTAGCTGGAGCAGATGGAGGCGGCGAAGTAGGGCGCGCCGGTGCTGCCGCACTGCTGGGTGCCCGTGCCGGGGTCCACCGGGGTGCCGTGCCCGATGCCGGGGACCTGGTCGACCTCGACGGCGACCGTGCCGTCGGCGGCCAGGTACTGGTCCTGCCGGGTGGCGTCGGGGCCGATGGTCGTGGTGCGGCTCGGGGTCTGGGAGAGGCCGTGCAGGGCCGTCCACTGGTCGCGCAGCTCGGTGGCGTTGCGCGGGACGACGGTGGTGTCCTGGTCGCCGTACCAGACGGCCGTACGCGGCCACGGCCCGGTGTACGACGGATAGGCGTCCCGCACCCGCTGGGCCCACGCGTCCGGGCTCAGGTCGACGCCCGGGTTCATGCAGGTGTAGGGACTGTTGTCCCTGGTGCAGTCGTAGGGCAGGCCCGCGACGACCGCGCCGGCCGAGAAGACGTCGGGGTAGGTGGCGAGCATGACGGCGGTCATGGCGCCGCCGGCGGACAGGCCGGTGACGTAGACGCGCTGGGGGTCGGCGCCGTAGGCGGTCACGGCCTGGCTCGCCATCTGCCGGATGGAGAGCGCCTCGCCCTGTCCGCGCCGGTTGTCCGTGGTCTGGAACCAGTTGAAGCACTGGCTCGGGTTGTTGGCCGAGCTGGTCTGCGCGAGCACCAGCAGAAACCCGTCGCGGTCGGCGAGTTGGGGCAGGCCGGAGTTGTCGGCGTAGACCTGCGCGTTCTGGGTGCAGCCGTGCAGGGCCACGACGACCGGCGGGTGCGCGGGCAGGGACGCGGGCCGGTACACGTACATGGTGAGGGCGCCCGGGTTGGATCCGAAGTCGCTCACCTGGGTGAGCGTCACGGAGGCCCGGGCGGCGGGCAGGGGACCGGCGAGCGCGGTGCCGAGGACGACGGCGACGACGGCGAGGAGACGGGTCAGGAAACGGGGCAGGACGCGGGCGCGGGGCGGCGCTCCGGGTGCCCTTCCGAACGGAGGCGGTGACATGGGCGGCTCCTTTGCGGGACACGTGTCCCGGCCGCTCGTGCGCGGGGCTGCGTGCACGGCGCCGGGCGTGGCGGAACCGTATGTACGCGGGTGGGCCGCCACCATGGCGCGGGACACCACAGCCGTGACCACCCCCGTCGACACCGCACGCATTGCGAGGCGCGGTGCGGTCTGCTACGCCGACCAGGCCTCGGCTCGCCCCGCCCTCACTCCTCCGGCCCCACCGGGGGCACCACCGCGATCGGGCTCGCCGCGTGCAGCAGGACGGCCTGGGTGACCGAGCCCATCATGCGGGCCGGTGCGAGCAGGCGCCGCCGGTGCCGGCCGACGACGACCAGCTCGGCGTCCTTGGAGGCGGCGACGAGATGGCCGGCCGCGTCGCCGGGCAGCGCCTCGGCTTCGGCGCGGACCTCGGGGTGCCGCTCGCGGTGCGGGGCGAGGAAGCCCTCGGCGAGGGCGCGGGTCTCGTTCTCGACGGCGCTCTGGTCGATCTGGGACGGCACCAGCTGGCCGGGGGCGGACCAGGTCTGCACCGGCCACGGGTACGCGGCGATCACCTGCACGCGAGCACCGCGCAGGGCGGCCTCGGTGAAGGCGAGGGCGAGGGTGGCCTCGTCGGGACTGTCGGCGTGCAGGCCGACCACCACCCGGGGGCCGGGCTCGGCCGGACCGCCGCCGTGCACCTGCCGGTCGGGCCGGGGTACGACGACCACCGGGCACTCGGCGTCCCGGGCCGCGGCGAGCCCGTTGGAGCCGAGCAGCAGGCTGGCGAAGCCGCCGCGGCCCCGGGAGCCGAGGACCAACAGCTGGGCGTCGACGCCGAGTTCCGGCAGCACGGCACCCGGTACGCCCTCCACGGCGACGTACTCGACGGCGGGCCCCGCGCCGCGCTCCGCGAGCCGGGTGCGCACGTCGTCCAGCACCGGATCGCCCTCCACCTCGGGCTGCGCGGCGACCAGCACATCGGCCTGGCCCCAGGCGGCGTACTGCCGCACGTGCACCACCCGCAGCGTCGCGGCGCGGCGGCGGGCGGCGTCGAAGGCCCACTCCAGCGCGCGCAGGCTGTCGTCGGAGCCGTCGACCGCGGCGATGACCGGCGCAGTGCTCATCGTCCCTCACCTTTCGGAGCACGACCTTCCCCTTGCTGGGGCCAGCCTGACGCAGGCATCGGTCCCAGCGGGGCTCTGCTGGTCGCGTGTCCGGAAATCCGCGCGGAACACCCCGGTTCGGCTGCCGGTGTCCGCGCGGTGCCGGTTCGGTGCGGGTGGTGCCGGTCTCGCCGCCGGGCCCGCTCAGGTGAGGTCGAACTCCCCTTCCCGGGCTCCGGAGACGAAGGCACCCCATTCCGCCGGCGTGAAGATCAGGGATGGACTCTCCGGACGGCCGCTGTTGCGCATCGCGATGAAGCCCTCGACGAAGGCGATCTGGACATCGCCCAACCCTCGGCTGCTGGACTGCCACTCGGCCTTGCTGAGGTCCAGCTCCGGCTTGTCCCAGTCCGCGAGCGGCTTCTGCTGGGTGGTGGTCTCGGCCACGTCCGTGCTCCTCCCGGTTCGTCGTCCGCGGCTCAGCCTAGCGACCGCTCACGATGCCCAACAGGCCACGTGGGGAGGACTTTCAGGTCTCCGGCGGCAGCGCTCCCACGAGCCACATGGAGAAGAACTGCGAGCCGCCGCCGTAGGCGTGGCCGAGCACCCTGCGGGCGCCGTCCACCTGGTGTTCTCCGGCCTGGCCGCGCACCTGGAGGGCGGCCTCGGCGAAGCGGATCATGCCGGAGGCGCCGATGGGGTTGGTGGAGAGCACACCGCCCGACATGTTCACGGGCAGGTCGCCGTCGAGTTCGGTCACCCCGGACTCGGTGAGCTTCCAGCCCTCGCCCTCCTCCGCGAAGCCCAGGTTCTCCAGCCACATGGGCTCGTACCAGGAGAACGGCACGTACATCTCGACGGCGTCGATGTCCCGGCGCGGGTCGGCGATGCCGGCCTGCCGGTAGACGTCGGCGGCACAGTCCTGGCCGGCCTGCGGGGAGACGAAGTCCTTGCCCGCGAACAGGGTGGGTTCGCTGCGCATGGCGCCACCGAGCATCCAGGCGGGCGGGCGGGGCGCGCGGGCGGCTCCTGCGCGGTCGGTGAGGACCATGGCGCAGGCGCCGTCGGAGGACGGGCAGGTCTCGGAGTAGCGGATGGGATCCCACAGCATGGGTGAGGCCTGGACCTTCTCCAGGGTGACGTCGTGCTCGTGGAGGTGCGCGTAGGGGTTCTTCAGGGCGTTGCGCCGGTCCTTGTAGGCGACGAGGGAGCCGATCGTGTCGGGGGCGCCGCTGCGCCGCATGTAGGCGCGCACATGGGGGGCGAAGAAGCCGCCGGCGCCGGCGAGCAGCGGCTGCTGGAAGGGGATCGGCAGGGACAGGCCCCACATGGCGTTCGACTCGGACTGTTTCTCGAAGGCGAGGGTGAGCACGGTGCCGTGGACGCGGGCGGCGACCAGGTTCGCGGCCACGAGCGCGGTGGATCCGCCGACGGAGCCGGCGGTGTGCACCCGCAGCATGGGCTTGCCGACGGCACCGAGGGCGTCGGCCAGGTACAGCTCGGGCATCATCACGCCCTCGAAGAAGTCGGGCGCCTTGCCGATGACGACGGCGTCGATGTCGGCCCAGGTCAACTCGGCGTCCTGAAGCGCCCTTTGTGCCGCCTCGCGGACGAGTCCGGCGATCGAGACGTCCCGGCGGGCGGCGACGTGCTTGGTCTGGCCGATGCCGACGACGGCCACGGGCTCCTTGCTCAACGTGGATCCCCCTCGAGTACGGCGACCAGGTTCTGCTGCAGGCAGGGGCCGGAGGTGGCGTGGGCGAGGGCACGGGCGGACGCGCCGCGGTGGATGCGGGCGGCGGCCTCGCCGATGCGGACGAGTCCGGCGGCCATCACCGGGTTGGCGGCGAGCGCTCCGCCGGAGGGGTTGACGCGCACGTCGTCGCCGAGGCGGAGTGCCCGGCGCAGGATCACCTCCTGCGAGCTGAACGGGGCGTGCAACTCTGCGGTGTCGACGGGCCGTTCGAAGGCGCCGACCCTTTCGGCGGCGAGCCGGGTGGACGGTGAGTCGGTGAGGTCGCGGACGCCCAGGCCATGGGCCTCGATGCGGTGGTCGATGCCGCGGATCCAGGCGGGCCGCGCGCACAGCTGACGGGCCCGCTCCCCCGCCGCGAGGATCACGGCGGCGGCGCCGTCGCCGACGGGCGGGCAGTCGCCGGTGCGCAGCGGCCGTACGACGTAGTCGCCGTGCGGCACCGCTCCCTTGAGCTGGGCGTGCGGGTTGGCCTCCGCATCCGCGCGGCTGCGGGCGCCGACGGCGGCGAGCGCGGGTTCGTCGGTGTGGCCGGCGTCCATGAGGGCCTGCGCCTGGAGGGCGGCGAGGGCTATGGAGTCGGGCCACAGGGGGGCGACGTAGTAGGGGTCGAGCTGGCGGGTGAGGACGTCCCGCACCGAGCCGGGCGAGCACTTGCCGTAGGAGTAGACGAGCGCGGTGTCGGCGTCGCCGGTGAGCAGTTTGGTCCAGGCCTCGTACAGCGCCCAGGCGCCGTCCATCTCGACGTGCGACTCGGAGATCGGCGGCCAGGCGCCGACGCCGTCGAGGGCGAGGGTGAAGGAGAAGGCGCGGCCGGCGAGATAGTCGCTGGAGCCGGAGCAGGTGAAGCCGATGTCGGCGGTCCGCAGGCCGGTCTGTGCCAGAACCTCGTGCAGGACCGGCATGAGCATCTCGACCTCGGAGGACTCCTCGGTGGAGCGCCGGTGGTCGGTCTGGGCGAAGGCGACGACCGCGATCTCCCTTGTCACAGCAGCTCCTTGTAGGTGTCGTAGTCGGCGTCTGGTTCGCCGGTGGGCCGGTAGTGGTCGGGATAGCGGGCACCTTCGGTCCATACCGGCTCCACGCGCAGGCCCATGCGCACCTGGTCGTAGGGGATGCCGCCGATCCGGGCGTGCAGGGCGAGGTCGGCGCCGTCGAGGGCGATGTGCGCGTAGACGTAGGGCACCTCGATGTCGAGGTTCTTCGCCTTGATGTTGACGATGCAGTAGGTGGTGACCGTGCCACGGGGACCCACTTCGACCCGTTCCGCTGTGGCCACGCCACATGTGGGACACGCACCCCTCGGAGGGACGTACACCTTGCGGCAGGAGGGGCAGCGTTCGCCGGCGGTCCGCTGTTCGGAAAGGGCGCCTATGTAGGCGGACTGGGCGCGACCGGGTGAGTAGGTGTAGTCGAGGCGGGCCGGGGCGACGATACCGGTGAGCGGGTTGTCGAACTCGCCGGTGTGGCCGCCCGGTTCTTCGGGTTCTCCGTCGTACGGCTCGAAGCAGGCGATGTCGGTGATGGCGCCGGTGGGTTCGGCGGCCCAGCGGATGCGGACCCGCATTCCGGTGTGCACGGAGTCGGGGCCGGGTGCGTCGAGGGCGTGCAGCACGGCGGTGTCGGCGCCGTCGAGCCGGACCAGGACCCAGGCGAAGGGGGTGCCGAGGGGCTGGCCGGGGCGCGGTTGGTGGTTCCACGCCCAGGTGGTGACCGTGCCGGTGGGGGCGACCTCCACCAGGTCGTGGAGCTCCTCGGCGGTGACGGGGTCGTACTCGACGGGCGGGACGAGGGTGCGTCCGTCGCCGGTCTTCACGCCGAGGACGACGCGTTCGCGCAGGCCGGTGAGGAAGGCGCTCTGGACGGGGCCGAGGGAGCGGGTGAAGGGGAATTCGACGACGAGGGGCGCTTTGAGGACTTCGGGCATAGGGGCTTGCCTCCTTGGGAAGGTCGGAGAGGTCGCGCCCAGCGCTACGCACGCTTGTAGACGGGGGGCCGCTTCTCCGCGAAGGCGCGGGCGCCTTCCTTGGCGTCGGCGGTGTCGAAGATCGGCCAGCCGCGCGCGAGTTCGGACGCGAGCCCGTCGTTTTCCGTCATCTCGGCGGTCTCGTACACCGACGCCTTGACGGCCTCGACGGCGAGCGGGCCGCAGGCGTTGATCCGCTCGGCGATCTCCAGGGCTTTGCCGAGGGCGGTGCCATCGGGCACGACATGGCCGATCAGGCCGATCTCCGCCGCCTCCCGGGCGCTGTACGGCCGTCCGGTGAGCAGCATCTCCAGGGCGTGGGTGCGCGGGATCTGGCGTTGCAGCCGGACGGTGGAGCCGCCGATCGGGAACAGCCCGCGCCGGACCTCGAACAGGCCGAAGGTCGCGGACTCGCCCGCGACCCGGATGTCGGTGCCCTGGAGGATCTCGGTGCCGCCCGCGACGCAGTACCCCTCGACGGCGGCGATGACCGGTTTGCGCGGGCGATGGTGGCGCAGCATCGCCTTCCAGTGCAGGTCGGGTTCGGCCTTGAGCCGGTGGCGGTACTGCTCCCCTGCCATCCCCTTCCCGGCCAGGGCCTTGAGGTCCATTCCGGCGCAGAAGGAGCCGCCGGCCCCGGTGAGCACGATCGAGCGGATCTCGTCGTCCGCGTCGGCCTCGAGCCAGCCGTCGTACAGGCCGACGAGCATGGGAAGCGAGAGCGCGTTCCTGGCGTCGGGCCTGTTGAGCGTGAGCACGAGTGCGGCGCCCTCGCGCCGCACGGTGAGGTGTTCCGTCCCGCCCATGGGCTTGTCTCCCCTCGGTGAGAACGAGAACAGGTTGCAGTAGGCGACGAGGCACTTCAAGGGAGCTTCAAAGATTTTCTGACAGACAGTCAGATTTATTGGCGCGGGCCCTTCACAGTTGCCACGGGCTTTGCTCTGATGACCGGCGTACCGACCGATGCGCCTTTGTTCACCAGGACTGCCGGGGTCAGGAGGAGCGGTGGAGTACAACCTTGCCGACCTGTTCGAGTCGGTCGTCGACGTGGTCCCGGACCGCGAGGCGCTCGTGTACGTCGACCACCCCGGCACCGGCGCGGAGCGTCGCCTGACCTACGCGGAGCTGGACTCGGCCGCCAATCGCGTCGCCCACCACCTGATCGACAGCGGAATACAGCCCGGCGAACACCTCGGCCTCCACCTGTACAACGGCGTCGAGTACCTGCAGACGGTGCTGGCCTGCCTGAAGGCGCGGATCGTCCCGGTTAACGTCAACTACCGGTATGTCGAGGAGGAGTTGGTCTATCTCTACCGGGACGCCGATCTGGTCGCACTGGTCTTCGACACGGAGTTCGCGGACCGGGTCGCGGCGGCGCTGCCGCGGGCGCCGAAGCTGCGGCATCTGCTGCGGGTGGGCCCGGAGGCGGGCGGGGTACCCGGTGCGGTGCCGTTCGCCGAGGCGGAGGCATCCGGTTCGCCGGCCCGGGACTTCCCGGGCCGCTCCGCCGACGACCAGTTCATCATCTACACCGGCGGCACGACGGGCATGCCCAAGGGCGTGATGTGGCGCCAGGAGGATCTGTTCTTCGCCGGGCTCGGCGGCGGTGCGCCGACCGGAGAGCCGGTGAAGACACCTGAAGAGCTGGCCGAGCGGGTCGCCGCCGGAGGCTCCGGTATCACCTTCTTCCCCACTCCCCCGCTGATGCACGGGACCTCCACGCTGACGGCGTTCATCGGCTTCAACTTCGGCCAACGCGTGGTGGTGCACCGGAAGTTCGTGCCGGAGGAAGTGCTGCGGACCGTCGAGAAGGAGAAGGTCACCAGCATATCGCTGGTCGGCGACGCGATGCTCCGGCCGCTGATCGACGCGCTGAGCGGACCGCTCAAGGGCACTGACTGTTCGGCCCTGTTCAGCGTGTCCTCGTCCGGCGCGATCATGTCGGAGACGGTGCGGCGGCAGTTCCGGGAGCTGGTTCCGAACGCCATGCTGCTCAACAACTTCGGCTCCTCCGAGTCCGGCTTCAACGGTACGGCCACGGAGGACTCGGGCCCCGAGCGCGGCTTCCGCCTGCGGGTCAACTCCCGTACGCGCGTGGTGGATCCGGCGACCCGCCAACCGATCGCTGCGGGCGAGACCGGCCGGGTCGCGCAGTGCGGACACGTCCCGCTCGGCTACTACAACGACCCGCGGAAAACCGCCGAGACGTTCTTCGAGAAGGACGGGCAGCGCTGGGTCCTGCTCGGCGACATGGCATCGGTCGACGAGGACGGCGTCGTCACCGTGCTCGGCCGGGGCTCGCAGTGCATCAACACCGGAGGCGAGAAGGTCTATCCGGAGGAGGTCGAGCAGGCGCTCAAGGCGCATCCTGACGTGTATGACGCGCTGGTCGCCGGGGTCCCGGACGCCACCTGGGGCAACCATGTGGCGGCCGTGGTGCAGCTGCGGGAGGGAGCCTCGCACCCCTCGCTGGCCGACATCCAGAGCCACTGCCGTACCCGGCTGGCCGGCTACAAGATCCCCCGCCAGCTGGTGATCACCGACTCCATCCAGCGGTCCCCGAGCGGCAAGGCCGACTACCGGTGGGCACGCGAGGTAGCGGTGGCGGCCGAGCAGCGGTGACGCACCGGGGTGTCCCACCGCCCCCACCACCCGATAGCACTACTCTGTGCGCACGATCGACACGACTCGACTACTTTGGGTGACTGTCGATTGGTCGAGTTGTGCCGGCCCTGCGCACCGGCACCGGGCCACGCACGGAAGGATCTCGGGTGTCTCATCACACGCCTGGTCACCTGCCGGGGAGCGCAGACGACACGGACAGTGGCCCGGAGCGAGCCGGGGATGCCACGACGGCCGGAGATCCTCCAACTGCCGGAGATCCCACGACGGCCGGGGATTTCACGACGGCAGGGGAGGCGGAGTCGGCCGCAGCACCCGGCCGGGCCGGAATGCGCGAGCGTGTCGCACGGGGCCTGGCGCTGGCGGCCAGGGCCGGCCGGCTCTCCGGGCGCGCCCGCAGCACGCGGGGCTCGCGCGCCGAGGCCGACTGGACCGACGGGCCCCATCCTCTCCCGCAGGACACGGCCACGACGGCCGGCCGGAACGCGGGGCGGGGACATATCGTGCGGGGCCTCGCCGCGCTCGCCGGTCCGCCCGGCAGGCGGGCCCGCATCGCTCGGTCCATGGCCGTGGGCTCGGCCGTCCTCGCCGTCGCCGTCCTGCTCGTGGCGCTGCTGCTGCCGAACCAGCCCGACCGGCTCACCCCGGCCGCGTTCGTGCGTCTGCCGGCCGAGGGCATCCTGCTCGCCCCCGTGCTCCTCGTGCTGCCGCCCCGGGCAAGGTGGGCCGGTGCGGCGGCCTTCGGCCTGCTGATCGGGCTGATCACGCTCCTCAAGTGCCTGGACATCGGCTTCTACTCGGTGCTGTACCGCCCCTTCGACCTGGTGCTGGACTGGGGTCTGCTGGGCAACGCCGCGGACTATCTGCGGGAGACCTCCGGCCGCGCCGGCGAGCTGGTCGCCATCGCCGGTGCCGTGCTCCTCGCGGTCACCGTCCTCGCCCTGACCGCGGGGGCGACGGTCCGCCTGGCCACCCTGATGGCCCGGCACCGCGCCCGGTCCGTCCACGTCGTCCTGGTGCTGAGCACCGCCTGGATCACCTGTGTCGTGCTCGGACTGCAGACGGGCGCCGGGCCCCTCGCCTCCACGCTGGACGCCGGTCTCCTCGGCGAGCGCGCCAAGCAGGTCCGCGTCTCCCTCGCCGACGCCCGGCTCTTCCAGCGCCAGGCCTCCCGCGACGCCTTCGCCCACACGCCCTCGGACCAGCTGCTGACCGGCCTGCGCGGCAAGGACGTTCTGTTCACGTTCGTCGAGAGTTACGGCCGTTCGGCGATCGAGGACCCGGCGATGGCCCCGCGGATCGGCACGGTCCTCAACGAGAGCGACGATGCCCTGAAGGCCGCCGGATTCCGGGCCCGCAGTGGCTGGCTGCGCTCGCCGGTGACCGGTGGCGGCAGCTGGCTGGCCCACTCGACCTTCCTGTCCGGCCTGTGGATCAGCAACCAGCAGCGGTTCCGCAGCCTCACCTCCAGCGACCGGACGACCCTCACCGGCGCGTTCCGCAGGACCGGTGCGTGGCGCACGGTCGGTGTCGTGCCGGGGGTGCTGGTGGCCTGGCCGGAGGGCCGGTTCTTCGGCCTGGACCACGTCTACGACGGCCATCACCTCGACTACCGCGGCCCGGACTTCGGCTGGTCCCAGGTGCCGGACCAGTTCACGCTGCAGACCCTCCAGCGGCGGGAGTTCGGGAGGCGGGGCCGGGGTCCGCTGATGGCGGAGATCATCCTCACCTCGAGCCACTATCCCTGGGCGCCCGTGCCCCGGATGGTCGACTGGGCGAAGCTGGGCGACGGGTCGGTCTTCCGGCAGATCAGGCGTGAGGGCAAGTCGCAGGACGAGGTCTGGAAGAACCCGGAGAGCGTGCGCACCGAATACCGCACCTCCATCGAGTACTCGCTGAACTGCCTCGTCGGATTCCTGCGGCGCTACGGCAACGACAGCACGGTCATGGTCTTCCTGGGCGATCACCAGCCCGTGCCGACCGTCACCGGGAACAGCCCCCGCAAGGACGTGCCGGTCACCGTCGTCGCCCGTGACCCCAAGGTGCTGGCCCGGATCTCCGGCTGGGGCTGGACCGAGGGCCTGAAGCCCGCCGCTAACGCCCCCATCTGGCCGATGGACAGCTTCCGCGACCGGTTCCTGAAGGCGTTCGGACCACAACCCGGCTGAAGCCGCCGGTGAGGATGGTCATCGACCGCGTCCGTGCGGACAGTCGTCGATCGCGTCCCTGTGGGTGGTCATCCGTCGAGGAACTCCCGCACCGCGGCGAGGAACTCCTCAGGACGGGTCTCGTGCACCAGGTGCCCCGCGTCCACGGTCACCAGCGAGGCATCCGGGATCAGGCCGGCGAGCCGCGCGACCTGGTCCTGTGGGATGAGGCTCACCAACTTCGTTAGTAATCCTTAGTGTTGCATGTATAGTTGCGTGCATGGAGTTGCTGCGTATCTCCAAGGCTGCGAAGCGTCTCGGGA
>NZ_JBFAWG010000071.1:0-29024 GCF_040680215.1 Streptomyces sp. NPDC052107 | reverse complement strand
AGCGGGCGACCAGGACATCCAAAACCGTTCGGGATGCCCGCAGTGACCAGGTATGGGTCCAAGACTCACTACTGCTCACTGATTAGGAACGGTGGTGTGAGCCCTGGAGGCCACCGGTGAGGGACACCGGGCCAGCGTCGCTCGCCTTCAGCTCCTCGGCCGGGGTCGCCGGTTCGATGCCGCGGCCGAGCCGCTCGTGTTCGTGGTCGACGAGCGTGAGGCGTACCCCGGAGGCGCGCAGTTCGCCGGCGAGGGCGACGGCCTTGTCCATTTCGGGGCGCTGGGTGGCCGGATGGAGATCTTCTAGAGAAGATCCGGGTGACCTCGGCTTCGGAGAGCGAGTCGAGTGGGGAGACGAGGGACTGCCGGACGGTGAATGCGCGTACGTACACCAGGGCGGGCGTGCCCGACTGGTTCGGGGCTGGTGTTCCTTGGTCGGGGCGGGTGGACATCGGGCAGTCCCGCGATTCCACGCGCGTGAAGTCGTCGCAACAGCGCCGCTACCGGGGCCTCTGTACGGAGAACTCGTTGCCGTCGGGGTCGAGCATCAGTACCCGGACGCCATCGCCTTCGCCGATGTCGGTGCGCGTCGCGCCGAGCGAGATCAGGCGGTCGACCTCCGCCTTACAGTCGGCGTCGGCGGGGAGCGCAAGCTCGAAGTACAGCCTGTTCCTGCCCGTCTTCGGCGCCACCGGAGGGCCACCCCATGTGATCTTCGTACCGCCGTTCGGCGATTGGATCGCGGTCTCCTGGTCCTGGTCCCAGACGAGTGGCCACCGCAGCGCCTCGCTCCAGAAGTAGCCGACCTCCTGCGTACCGTCGCAGGCCAGCGCTCCGATGAAGGCGGTGTCGGCGAGGAACTTGTTGCCGGCCTCGATCACGCAGAACTCGTTGCCGTCCGGATCGGCGAGCACCACATGACCCTCGTCGGGGAGTTGGCCCACGTCGATGTGTTTCCCGCCGAATTCCAGCGCCCTGGACACGGTCCGCTGCTGATCCTCCGGAGAGGTGCTCGTCAGGTCGAAATGCGCCCTGTTCTGACCGATCTTCGGCTCCTGGCTCGGCAGGAAGCGGATGCGGAAACCGGCGGTATCAGGGGGCAGGATCTCGACGTCGTCGTCCGGACCATCGGCCAACGCCCAGCCCAGGACCCCGGACCAGAACCGCGCCAGACCCGACGGATGGGTCGCGTTGAAGCAGATCGCGTACAGTTGACTGGTCATACCCCGTGCATCTCCGATCCACTGACGGTCGATACAGCGCCTCGGCCTCATCGCGAGCGCAGCCTAGAGGTGGCCGTGGGGCACCCGCATCCGAGTTTCCGTCGCGGGGGAGCCTGGTCTCGTACAAGATGACGATCGCGCCGAACGGCACCATCGTCCTCGGGGGTGCGCGGCGGGGGCGGTCAGGCCCAGGTCGAGGCGTCTGTTCATGTCCAGCTCGAACCGGGCGTGAGGGTTCACGTGTGTCCAGAACAGCGGTGTGAGTGCCCGCAGGTCCGCGTCGGTGAGGGTGTCGGCCCACTTCGCATCGGCGAGGACCTGCTGCATCAGCAGTGTGAAGGCAGGCCGCACGCGCGCCATGTGCTACGGCTCGCGGTCGCCATGGGGTGGGCCATGACCGGCGGCCAGGACGGCGCCGCCGCCCTCCGACGCACTGCGCTTGCCGCAGCCGTCCGCATCCCCGCCCTGAGTACGGGTGCCGCCCGCGACCTCAGTCCGGCCCTCGCCACCGGCCCGCCCGTGCACCGCCGCGTCCCTGGGGCCGCAGGCCGTGGCCTCGTGGGCCGCCTCTGCCTGCAGCCGTGGGTGCCGGTCGGTGGCCGGCGCGCCCGCCTCGACGACCTGCTCGGCGACTCCTTCGCGGTACTGACGGCCGCTCCCCTGTCCCCCGCGGTGCAGGGGGTCGACGACGGCCTCGGTGCGCGGACCGTCGTCGTACCGGACCTCGGCGACGACGGGCGGCTCGCGGCCTGGCTGCGCGAGGGCCGGGTGGACGCCACGCTGCTGCGGCCGGACCGGGTCGTGATGGATGTCGTCCCGTACGGCGCTCCCGCCTTCACGGCCACCGCCGTCTGGGCGTCCCTGCTGCTCACCGCACGAGCCCCTTGTTCTTCCCAACAGAGTGCCTCGGAGATCAAGTTGTCGGTCTCTCCGTCAGCCGCCGCCCCTCGTCACTCGGGACAGCCCCGGCGCCGCGGTGCGCACGGCGGGAGCCAGTCGGGCGGGGCTGAAGCGGGAGCGTGGTACGGCCGCCGAGAGGGCGGCGACCGTGGTGCCGCCGGCGAAGACGGGGCCGCGATGCAGCTCACGCCGAGCGCCGCCTCCTGCTCCTCGTAGGCGAGGCCGGACACCTGGATCTTCTCCAGGGCCATGTGCAGGCGGTTCGGGTCGGTGATCGAGTACGGGGTGAGGCTCGGCAGCGGCCGGGACAGCACCTCCTCGGTCAGCTCTGCACCGGAGAAGGCCAGTAGGGCCTTGCCGACGCCGGTGCAGGTCAGTGGCAGGCTGCCGCCGATAGGGGAAGGCAGCTGCAGGGCCTCGTGACCGTGGATGCGTTCCAGGTGGACGACCTCCATGCTTTCACGCACCCCGAGGTGGACCATCTCGGGGTGGCCTCGAACAGGTCCCGGAGGAACGGCAGGGCCGCCTCGCGCAGATCGAGCCGGTGCGGGACCAGCGAGCCCAGTTCGCACAGCTTCGCGCCGAGGCGGTAGTGGGGTTCGGAGCGCTCCAGCCAGCCCAGCCTGACGAGGTCCGCCGCCAGCCGGTGCACCGTCGGCTTGGGCAGTCCGGCCCGCTCCGAAAGTTCTGACAGACGGTACGGACCTCCGCTGGGACTGAAGCAATCCAGGTTGCCCCGGGGCTAAAAGGAGTCCAGTGCCGGCAGTCCGGCGCTGTCCTCCAGCTCGGCCCAGACCGTCTTGCCACGGCGGGCGTGGCGTGTCCCCCAGCGTCGGGCGACTTGGGCCACCAGGAGCAGGCCGCGTCCTCCCTCGTCGAAGACGCGGGCCCGGCGCAGATGCGGGGTGGTACTGCTGTCGTCGGAGACCTCGCACAGGAGGGTGCCGTCGTTGATCAGGCGCAACCGGATCGGCGGCCGGCCATAGCGGATGGCGTTGGTGACCAGCTCGCTGACCACCAGTTCGGCGGTGAAGACGAGCTCCTCCAGGCCCCAGGCGGTCAGTTGCTCCGAGACACTCGACCGGGCTCGGGAGACGGCGGCCGGATCCGGTTCCAGCTCCCAGGTGACGACCTGGCGGTTCCCGAGACCTTTGGTGCGGGCCAGGAGCAGTGCGACATCGTCGTCCGGTCGGGCCGGGAGCAGCGCGTCGAGCACGGTGTCACAGGTGGCCTCCAGGGAGACCGAGGGGCGGGCGAGCGCATGGCGCAGCTTGGTGAGGCCCGCCTCGACGTCGTGGCCGTGGGCGGCGAGCAGGCCGTCCGTGTAGAGGGCGAGCAGGCTGCCGTCGGGCAGGTCGACCTCCGCGGCCTCGAAGGGCAGGCCGCCCAGTCCCAGCGGTGGACCGGGAGGCAGGTCGAGGATGTCGACGGCGCCGTCCCGGCTCACCACGGCGGGCAGTACGTGCCCGGCACGGGCGAGGGTGCAGCGGCGGCAGACGGGGTCGTAGACGGCGTACAGGCAGGTGGCGCCGATGTCCCCGTCGCCTTCCCCGTCCGGCTCTTCGCCATACCCGTCCGGGCCGCCAGCTCCCCCGTCCGGCCCGCCGCCCTCTCCGTCCGGTCCGGCGCCCTGGCCGCCCGGAGCGGCGGTGGTCTCGGCGGACAGCCGGATGACGACGTCGTCCAGGTGCGTGAGCAGTTCGTCGGGCGGCAGGTCGATGTCGGCCAGGGTGCGTACCGCGGTCCGCAGCCGGCCCATGGTGGCGGCGGCATGGATGCCGTGGCCGACCACGTCGCCCACCACCAGGGCGACCCGGGCACCGGACAACGGGATGACGTCGTACCAGTCGCCCCCCACACCGAGCTCCGCGTCGGCCGGCACATAGCGGCGGGCGATCTCCACGGCCGAATGCCCCAGCGCACGCTGTGGAAGCAGGCTGCGCTGCAGGGCGAGTGCGGCGGCACGCATCTGCGTGTAGCGGAGGGCGTGGTAGACGGCCACCGCCGTCCTGGCGACTATGTCCTGCACGAAGACCAGATCCGCGTCGTCGAAGGGTTCGGGGCTGCGGTGACGAAAGAACTGGGCGACGCCCAGGGTGGTGCCCCGGGCACACAGCGGTATCACCAGGGTCGAGTGGATGCGGCGGGCGCCGGCGGCGAGGCCGGGTTCAGCGGTCGTGGGCGATTCGCCCGTGAGCTGGGAGGCATCGGTGTCGTACCGGGCGGCCTGCCCGGTGGTGAGGGCGCGATCCGGTGGGGATCCGGGCAGGTAGGTGTGGAGCTGCCGAGGGGCGGTCGTCGGTTCCGGCGACTCGTCGGCCACTGACTTCTGGGCGATCCGGCGCAGGGCGCGCGGGCCGCTGCCGGCCGGGGTGCCGGGTCCGCGGAGCACGGAGTCGAGCAGGTCGACGGTGACGAGGTCGGCGAACTGCTCGGTGGCGAGGTCCGCCAGCTCGTGGACGGTGCGGGCGATGTCCAGGGTGGTCCCGATGCGGGTGCTCGCCTCGTTCACGACCGACAGCCGCCACCGCAGCCTGCGGTCGCGCTCCTCCTGGAACGCCACGACGCCGCGCTCGGACGTGCGGTCCACGTAATCGGTCGCAATCCCGATCAGCTTGCGCGCGGCAGCGCTGATCAGTTCGGGATCGCTGGTCAGCCGGGGCATCTCCTCGAGCAGCCGGGCGACGACGACGCCCTGCCCGAGGCGAAACGCCCTCAGCATGGCGGTGACGGGCTTCCCGTGCCGAGCCAGCCGGCGTGCATGCTCCGCGTCGGAGTCCTGCGGTTCGAGCAGGCTCCCGTCGGGGCCGTGCTCAAGGGCGAAGAGCACCGTGGCCACGTGCTCGGCGATGTTCTGCGACGCCATGACGTCCGGGTCTTCCCACAGCTCGGGAAGGTCCCGCCGCAGGGCATCCCCCACCTCCTGCGCCAGTGCGCCCGCCTTCGGGCCGAGCACGTGCGCCGCACGGCTCAGCAGACTGTCCGCGGTGAAGTCCACGGTTACGACGTTACGCCGCGCACGCGCTCCTGCATGCGGTGCGGCCCGTCACCGGCGCGGGACGCTTCTCGAAGGCCTGCCGCACCCCCGCGTTCCGCGAAGGTCAGGTGCCGAGCCTCCCGGAGGCGGTGCGGAACAAGGCCGTCCAGCCAGGCCTGATGGCCGTTCAGCATCGGGTTCTGGGTCTGGCGTGGCCGGCTCCGCGGCCGGGTGGCCGACCCGGGCGGCCGCGGCGACGAGCAGGGCATGGGCGAGCGCGCCGCGGTCGGCGTAGGCTCCCGCTTCCCTCGGTGGCCGGGGCACAGCGGGGGTGCGGGCGGATGCTTGTGATCGATCGCTGCGCCGCTGCGAAAGATCGGGATCGCCTCGGTTCGTCCCCGGGTGCCGCAGCGGAGACAATGGGGCTCCCGCACCGGGCGAGGTGGTGGCGATGCCCGCTTGGCATCTGCGCGATTATCACGACGACGATCTCGACCAAGCCATACAGATCTGGGACCAGAGCCGCCGGGCCGACGAGGACCGGGTGTTTCCCGTCTCGGAGGTGATGGCCGCGGCCAAGGCCGGTCAGACGGCGGTCGTCGCGGTGGTCGGCGACGAACTGGTGGGTATGGCCGTGGCGCAGGCACAGGGCAAACGGGGTTGGATCCTTCTGGTGGCGCTCGCCGCACGATGGCGCGAGCGCGGGATCGGCAGTGCTCTTCTCGCCGAATTGGAACGGCGCCTGCGCGCGCTGGACGTGCGCCACATCAGCGCGCTGCTGCCCGCCGGTGCCGCCGGGACGAAGGCTCTGGAGAACTCCGGCTACCGGTTCCGCGACGACCTGACCTACTACGAGAAACTCGAACCTCCGGGAACCGCCAACACCGACGTCCTCGCCGCGCTGGGCGGCCGTGTGCTTCCCGAGGGGCTCTGGGACACCATGGCCGGCATGGAGCGCGAGAAAGCGGTCATCGAGCGCCGTGTCGTACTCCCGCTGACCGAGCCGGCGCTGGCGGACCGCTACGGTGTCACCCCGCCCAAGGCGATCATCCTGTTCGGCCCGCCCGGCACCGGCAAGACCAGTTTCGCCAAGGCGGTGGCCTCGCGGCTCGGGTGGCCGTTCGTGGAACTCTTCCCGTCCCGGCTCGCGGCCGACACGAGTGAGGGCTTGGCCGCCGCGCTGCGAGAAACCTTCGCGGACCTCGCGGAACTGGACTCGGTGCTGCTCTTCATCGACGAAGTCGAAGAGATCGCCGGGGTGCGTTCCGGCAAGGCGGTCGATCCCGGCCACGGAGTGACCAACGAGCTGCTCAAACTCATCCCTGTCTTCCGCGAGCACGACTCACGGTTGCTGGCCTGCGCCACCAATTCGGTGCGCTCTCTCGACGCGGCCTTCCTGCGGCCGGGCCGGTTCGACTACGTCATCCCCGTCGGCCCTCCCGACCCGACCGCCCGCGCGGCGATCTGGGACCGCTATCTCAGGGCGTCCGCGGCCTCGGTCGACCTCAACCAACTGGTTGAGGCCAGCGAGCTGTTCACCCCCGCCGACATCGAATTCGCCGCCCGCAAGGGCGCGCAGGCGGCGTTCGAACGGGAAGTCGCACACCGCCGGGGACGGCCGGCCACCACCGAGGACTACATGACCGCCATCGCCGACACACGGCCGACGCTCACAGCACAGGCCATCGAGGAGTTCACCGAGGACATCGACACCTACAGTCGGCTCTGAGCCCCCCCCACGACGCTCGGTACACCGCTGCCTGTCAGACGAGCAGGACAGCGGGATCAGCTGTCGTCGCGCAGGCCCCACGGAGAGCCGTACTCGGTGAGCAGGTCCAGGAAGGGGCGCGGGGGCAGGGCTTCCGGACCGAGAACGCCCTTGCCGGACCAGGCGCCGGTGGACAGCAGTTCCAGGGCGACGACCGGGTTGAGCGCCGTCTGCCAGACGACGGCCTGCGAGCCGTACTCGCGCATCGACCACCGGTTGTCGACCACGTGGTACAGGTACACCTCACGCGGCGCCCCGTCCTTGGTGCCCTTGACCCATGTGCCGGCGCAGGTCTTGCCCGTCATCCGCTCCCCCAGGCCGGCCGGGTCGGGCAGGCACGCGGCGACCACGTCTCGCGGCGAGACCTCTACGGGTCCGTCGTTCCCGGGCACGCTCACCCTGGCCGTCGCGTCCAGTCCGAGTTCGTGGAGGGTCTTGAGCTTGGCGATGAAGTCGTCGCCCAGCCCGTACTTGAACGTGACACGACGCGCGTCCACCCAGCGCGGTATCAGCAGCACCTCTTCGTGCTCGACGTTGACGCACTCCACCGGACCGATGCCCTCGGGGAAGTCGAAGACCTCGGGCTCGCTGAACGGTGCGGTGGTGAACCAGCCGCGGCCCCTTTCGTACACCACCGGCGGGTTGAGGCACTCCTCGATGGTCGTCCAGATACTGAAGGAGGGCGCGAAGTCGTAACCCTCGACCGTCAGGTTGGCGCCGTCGCGGACACCGATCTCCTCGATGTCGTCGAACAGTTCGTCGGCCGCGTACCGGGCGAAGACGTCGGACAGGCCCGGCTCGACGCCCATGCCCACCAGAGCCAGCCGTCCGGCCTCCTCCCAGCGCCGGGCCAGTGCGAACTGTTCGTCCCCGAGCTTGACACCGCACTCCTCGTACGGGCGCGAGCCGTGCGGCGCGGACAGCGACATCGCCATGTCCAGGTAGTGCGTGCCGGCCTCCAGGGCGGCGTGGAACAGTGGCATCACGAACCGGGGGTCGGTGGCGTTGAGCAGCACGTCGCACCGCTCCTGGACAAGCATCCGGGCCACCGCGTCCTGATCCGAGGCATCCAGCCGCCGCGCGCTGAACCGGGCGCCCCGCTCCCCGAGCGCCGCGACCGCGGCCTCGGCACGTGCGAGGTCGTAGTCGGCGACGACCATGTGGGCGAGGAAGTCGCGACGGGCGGCGATCCGGGTGACGGCCGTTCCCACGCCGCCCGCGCCCACCAGAAGTACGCGCATGTCACACACCTTTCTGCCGGGAGGCGAGCGCCTCCGGACGGGGTCGATGCAACGCCACGCCGGGATATAAGGTCTACCCCGTTGGCATAAGGGTGGCACGGGTGGGTCGTGGCCGGCGACGGAAGGACGACCGACATGGCGAAGCAAGTGGTGCCGGAGGCGGCACGCCGCCGGCGGCGGCCGACGCGCGGCGGCACCGTGCTGTCGGAGGAGATCATCGTGCAGACCGCCCTGCGTGTCCTGCGGGAGCACGGCAGCACCGGGCTGACGGCGCGCCGTCTCGGCGCGGCGCTGGGCGCCGATCCGAGCACCCTTTACCGCTACTTCGCCGGAATGGACGACCTGGCCCGGGCCATCGGGGACGAGCTGATGGGCAGGGCCCTGGACAGTTGGACGGCCACCGGGGACTGGCGCACGGACCTGCGCGCGCTGGGCCGGGCCATCCACGCCTCCTACCTCGCCCACCCGCAGGCTGCCGTCCTCACCGCCAGCCGGGTCACCGGAAGGCCCCGTGAGATCGCGGTGGACGAGACCATCCTCGGCATCCTGCGTGGCGCCGGGCTCCCCGACCCCGTGGCGGTCCGCGTGTACCACGCGTTCATCGACCAGAGTCTCGCCTTCGCCGCGCTCGACGCCGGATCCCTCGCGCTGGCGGACGAGGCTCGTGCGGGCGACGAGGAGATGTGGCACTCCACCTATGCCCGCCTGCCCGCCGACTCGCACCCGAACATCGCCGCCACGGCACACCTGCTCGCCCGGTACATGCCGCACAGCGCCTATCCGGCCGCCCTGGAGATCCTGCTGGAACACACCGCCGCGCAACTGCCCCGACCGCAGGCGTGAGGCGTGCGGCGCCGCCGGCGCGGGATCAGTGAGGGAACGGCGGCCGGCCCGATGTGAGCCGCTGCGCGGAGAGGGCAGGATTCGAACCTGCGTGACGCCAGGACAGGCGGCCCGGCACACCGGAGCCCGGTGCCTGGAACTCGACCACGCTGGCGTCGAAGGGCGGGAAGCCGAAGGTGCCGAACCTGTACGCGGTCCTGTCCGCGGTCAACGCCGGCGCCGGGGTGAGCGTCCTGCCCCGCTCGCTGTGTCAGGAGTACCTCGACTCGAACCGTCTCAACCTCCTCCACGACCCCGAGGAGCCGCCGCTGAACACGCTGTTCCTCGTCCAGCGCGCGGGTGCCGAGGCCAATCCGGACGTGATCCGGGTGCGCGACACCCTCCGGCGCGCCGCCCGCGCCTGGTAGTGCGGGGGCCTGTCGGCGGACAGCCCCGGAGTCGTCTTGTGGGCCGGACCAGTTGAAGGCGGTCGGCGTCAACGCCGTGCGGCAGTACGCCGACGCGCGCCCAGGTCCTGCCTGCCTGGACCGGACGCAGCGGTGACCTGTGCCGCCGCGCGGCCTCGGCGCGGCGGCAGTCCGTCGGATCGTCAGCTCACGTCACCGGCGGCCGCGCCGGCGGGGTGGGTCACCGCGGCCGACGCGCCGGTGCCGGGCGCCGGCCGGGCGCGCACACCGATCAGGACGAGGGCGAGCTGTGCGGCCAGCAGCATGCCGATGCCGCCGACGAGGGCGCAGGTGTGCAGCGCGTCGGTGAACCTCGCGCCGTAGGCGGACAGGGCCTGCCCGGTGGCCTGCGGCGTCTTCAGGTGCAGGAACGCGCCGGCCTGGATGCCGACGTGGGACACCATGCCGTTCATTTGGCCCTGGTCGGCCGCGCTCAGACCGGACCGGGCGAGGTGTCCGGGCAGCGTGTCGAGAGTGCGGTTGGTGAGGATGACGCCGAAGACGGCGGGGCCCAGCGGGGTGTACTCGTCCGGGCATGTGACGCGGACGTTCACGGAGACCGGCAGGACCGTGGAGCATCAGTCGGCGGAGGACCAGATGGGCTGAGGCATCGGCCAGAAGGCCGGACGAAACGGTGGTCGACGCCGTGAGCCACTTCCGCGCCGCCCTCGCCGGCGCCGCCATCCGCTGCCGGCCCTTCGAAAAGGCGCTCACCCAACTCGACTTCATCGAGTGGCTGTGCACCCCAACGCGGCGCTGGAGTGCTTACAAGCGCTCTCGTTTCGGCGCCCTTCGAGCCGTCGCCGCCGGCCTCATCGGCACCACGCTCGAGTGGGTACGACAACTCGTCCGTCCCTCTCTCCTCAACGGACTGACGCTTCTTCACGCGTCTGACATGACCGGACGGTCGGCGGGGCCGCCGTGCGGCCTCATCCCCCGGCCCTGCGGTCCCCGGTTCCTCACCCGGCCGGATCATGAGATCTCGTACGAGGTGGCCCGCGCCTCTGGGTGGAGAGCTCGACGCGTGCCATGCGGTCGACGTCCCGTTCGTCCTCGGCAACCTGGCCGACCCGGGCTTCGCAGCCCTCCTCGGCGCCGCCCCTCCCCAGCACCTAGCCGACAGCATGCATGCCACGTGGGTCGCCTTCGCCACCACCGGCGATCCCGGCTGGCCCGCCTACCGCGAACCTGACCGGACCGTCCGTCCCTTCGGCGCAGCGCCCGCCCTCCTCCACGCCCCTCGCGAGCATCTGTGAGCACTCTGGGACGGCCTGCGCCGACGGGCCCGAGCGGGCCGCACCACTGGCGTCCTCGGGGCTGAAGACCCACACCTGGGGTGCCGCGCGGGAACCAGGTCGGCGAGCCGACGGTTGGCCTCCGGCACGGCAAGGCCGACCGGAAGCCTTGAGACGGGCGCGAGTCGTCCGGTCCGGTATCCGTAAGAGACCGGACCCGTTCGACGGGTCGTAACCATCGCTTCTCTGCCTCGGCATGGCCCGGATTCAGCCTGGGTGCCGTTCGAGACCCGTTTCGGCGGCGCCCGTGCGGGCCGTCTGAGGAGAAGCCAACCATGTTTCTAGCGAACCGGCGCAATCTCGGCGTACTCGCCCTCGGTGCCGCCTCCGTCCTTGCCCTGGCCGGTTGCGGCTCGAGTGCCGCCTCCAAGTCTTCCGCGTCGTCGGACGGAAGTAGCAGCGACACCCTCGTGATGGCTGCAGTTCCGTCTGAGAACGCCACCGCCCTCAAGGCCTCCTTCGCGCCCGTCGTCAAACTGCTGGAGAAGGAGACCGGCAAGAAGATCGTTTTCCAGTCGGCCACGAACTACGCGGCCGTCATCGAGGGACAGCGTGCCGGAAAGATCCAGATTGCCAATTACGGGCCGTTCTCCTATGTGCAGGCGAAGACCTCCGGTGTGAAGATCACCCCGGTCGCCGCCGGTGTCGAGACGAAGGGCGCGAAGCCCGGCTACCAGTCCTACGGCATCGTCAAGACGGGCTCGCCGATCAAGGACCTGAAGGGCTTCGCCGGCAAGAAGGTCTGCTTCGTCGACCCCAACTCCACCTCCGGCTACCTCTACCCGCATGCCGGGCTGCTGGAGGCCGGAGTGGACCCGAACAAGGCCGTCACCCCGGTGATGGCCGGCGGCCACGACGCCTCCGTGCTCGCGGTGAAGAGCGGCCAGTGCGATGCCGGATTCGCCGAGGACGTCATGGTCGACAAGCTGCTGATCGAAAAGGGTCAGCTCAAGAAGGGCGACATCACCACGGTGTGGAAGTCCCCGGTCATCCCCGGCTCCCCGGTGGCGATCAGTGACGATCTCCCCGCCGATCTCAAGCAGAAGATCGCCAACGCCTTCCAGAGCATGGCCAATGTCGACTACCTCAAGGCCCACGGCTTCTGCTCCGGCAGCGGCAAGTGCACGGTCGACGATGCCGGCGACTGGGGCTTCACGAAGGTGAGCGACAGCGACTACGACGGCGTCCGCAAGGTCTGCGATGTCACCAAGGACAAGCAGTGCGTGAAGCCCTGACCCACGCGGCCGGGTCACGCGGGCGACTCCCATAGCGCGGACAACGCGGATACGCGGCCACCGCCGGAAACCGGGATGGCGGAGCTTCGGCCGCCCGCAATCCCGGTTGCCCGTACGCAGTTCAGATCACCGAAAGAATCGGAGCGACCCTTGGCCACCGACCATGTCCCCGTACCCGTAGTGCGATTCGAGGGCGTCAGCAAGCGGTTCGATTCCGATGTGCTCGCACTCGACGATGTCTCGCTGAGCGTCCGGGCCGGGGAGATGGTCGTGCTGCTCGGGCTCTCCGGGTCCGGCAAGTCGACCCTGCTGCGCCACATCGACGGACTGCAGCAGGCCACCACCGGCACGGTCAGCGTCCTCGGCACCGATGTGGGCCGCGCCCGCGGGGCCGGACTCCGTCGCCTCCGCCGGCGTATCGGCTTCGTCTTCCAGCAGTTCCACCTCGTCGGCAGCCTCACGGTGCTGGAGAACGTGTGCACCGGCGCGCTCGGCCGGCTGCGCGGCCCGCGCCTCGGTCTGCTCAGCTATCCGCAGACGCTGCGGCGCGAGGCACTGCGCCACCTCGAGCGGGTCGGCCTGCTGGACCAGGCGTTCCAGCGGGCGGACACCCTCTCCGGCGGTCAGCAGCAGCGTGTGGCCGTCGCCCGGGCGCTGATGCAGCGGCCGGAGATCCTGCTCGCCGACGAGCCCGTGGCCTCCCTCGACCCGGAATCTTCAACACAGATCATGCGGCTCATCAAGGAGATCGCCGAGGAGGAGCGGCTCACCGTGCTGTGCAGTCTGCACCAGGTCGATCTGGCGCTCTCCTGGGGCGACCGGATCATCGGCCTGCGGGCCGGGCAGGTACTGATGGACAGGCCGGTGTCCGGTCTGACCCGGGACGACGTGATGTCCGTGTACACACGCCTGGGCGTCGTGGCCCCGGCAGTCCTCACCGCAACGGCAGGCTGAGCCCGTGACCGTCTCGACCGCGGCCGCCCCGACGCCGCCCTCCCCCGCCCCGTCCACGGGGCCCGACGCCGCGCCCCGGACCCTGCCCCGGCCCCGTGCGGGCGGCCTCGCCGCGCTGCTCGTGATGGCCGCGCTGGCCGGCTTCGCCTGCTGGGCCTTCGCCGACCTGCGCATCAACGCCGCCACGCTGGTGGACAGTGCCTCGAACGCGGTGGACTTCACCGGGCGGATGTTCCCGCTCGACTTCCCGTCCGCCGCCGACGTGCTGCGGCTGTGCGGACAGACCATGGCCATCGTGGTGTGCGCGACGTTGCTGTCGGTGCTGCTCAGCATCCCGGTGGCGGTGCTGGCGGCCGGCAACAGCACCCCGCACCCGAGCGCCCGGTTCACCGCGCGCGGTGTCATCGTCCTGGCCAGGGCCGTACCGGACGTGGTGCTGGCGATCGTCTTCTTCCGTGTCTTCGGACTCGGCGCACTGGCCGGCGTGTTGGCCATGGGCCTGCACTCGGTCGGCATGGTCGCCAAGATGTACGCCGACGCGATCGAGCAGATCGACGAGGGGCCGCGGACCGCCGTACGCGCCACCGGCGCCGGCCGCCTGCAGCAACTGGTCACCGGTGTGCTGCCGCAGGTACTGCCCTCCCTGGTCGCCAACGCCCTGCACCGGCTGGACATCAACCTCCGGGTCTCGGTGCTGCTGGGCTTCGTCGGCGTCAACGGACTCGGCTACGAGATCGCGCAGGCCCTGAACGCCCTCGACTACCGGCGGGGTATGGCGCTCGCGCTGGTGGTACTGGTGCTGTGCGTGCTGGTGGAGCTGCTCTCCGGTGCGATCCGCCGGGCGCTGCTGCGCAACGTCGACGCGGGTGGGCGGGCGCGGGGCAAGGACGCGGTGTCCCGGGCTTCCGCTGCCCGAACCCCCGTTCTGGCCGCGGTGGCCCCGGCGGACCTGAAGACCGCGTCGCACCCCGCGGAGGTGGGGAACGCGACGCACGCGGCCCGCACCGGAGCGGGATCTGCGGCCCCACTCCGTATCAGTGCGCCGTGGAACGCCCGCCGTGTCCGCCGCACCGCCTACGCGGCCGTGACCGTCCTCGCGCTCGCCGCCTCCGTGCGGGGCGCCGGTCTGGCACCGGACCAGTTCCTCGGTGGACTCGGCAACATCGGCCACACGCTCGGGCTGTTCTGGCCACCGAGCACCGGAGGCATCCTGCCGGACCTCCTGTCCGACCTCTTCGACACGATCAAGATCGCCTTCGCCGCGACCCTGATCGGCGCGGTGCTGGCCCTGCCCATCGGCGCGCTGGCCGCGCGCAACGTCGCGCCCTCGCCCGCGACGGCCGCCGTGTTCCGGGTCGTGGTGGTACTGGTCCGCGGCATTCCCGAACTCGTCCTCGCCATCGTCTTCGTGGTGATCACCGGCCTCGGCGCGGTGGCCGGCGCCCTGGCACTGGGGGTCGGCGCGGTCGGGCTGCTCGGCAAGCTCGTCGCCGACTCGCTGGAGGAGGTCGACCCGGGAGTGGAGGCGGCGGTACGCGCCACCGGTGCGGGACGCTGGCAGGTCTTCTGCTCGGCGACACTGCCACAGGCCGCGCCCGCGTTCGTCGGGCACGTCCTCTACCAGCTCGACGTCAACATCCGCTCCGCGACACTGCTGGGCATCGTCGGCGCGGGCGGCATCGGCTTCGATCTCCTCAACGCCTCCCGGGTACAGGAATTCGGGGTCGTCACCACCGTGCTGCTGATGGTGTTCGCCACGGTGCTCGTCGTGGAGTTGCTCGCGGTGTGGCTGCGCCGGGTCGTGCGCTGACAGCCGGATGACGGCCGGACCGCAATGCAGGGCCGCGCCGTCCTCCGCCATGGATTCCACGGGAAACGGCCGCCCCGAACCGCGAAACAACTGTCACGGCTGTTCATGTTCCCGGCCGGACTCGTTGGTCGGTAGCAGGTTGTTCGGACAAGTCGGCCGACCATAGTTCCCGGTGTGAGTGCGACCAGGTATCTGGACATCGCGGAGCAGTTGTCCGCCGAGTTGGCCGAGTGCGCCCGCGGCACTCGGGTGGCCAGCGAGGCCGAGATCGCCCGACGGTTCGGCGTGGGCCGGGCCGCCGCAAGGGCGGCCGTAAAGGAATTGGAGCGCCGATTCGTCGTCCGCCGGACCCAGGGGTCGGGCACCTTCGTCAACCGGCGCATCGACTACGTCATCTCGCGCAGTGCCCCGCCATCGTGGTCCACCACGATCTCGGCGGCGGGCGCCACGCCTCGTGCCCTGGTCAAGTCGGTGCGTACGATCCCGCTGCCCGCCCATCTGGCGGAGCGGTTCGAGCGCCCGGCCGGCTCGCCCGTGCACGAGGTGGTGCGCGAGTTCTACATCGACGACCTCCTCGCCTCCTGGGTCCACGAGTGGATCCCGATTGACGAGGTGCCGGACCTTGATCTGGCGCTGCACGCCGTCGAGTCCGTCGACCAGGTGCTGCGCCAGATGGTGCGGGTGCGGCCGATGCGGGCCTGGTGCAGGGTCAGCATCGACGTCCCGCCGGCGGAGGTCCTTCGCGCCCTGCGCATGGACAGCAGCCAGCCCGCCTGGCTGGTGGAGAGCGTCAGCCGGGACGACGTGATCGGCAACGTCCTGATGTGCAGCCGTACCTGGACCCGTGCCGATGCCGTCCGTGTCGTGGTCGAACTCGATGAACGGGCCACCGGTGAGGAGGCCGTCAGCGAGCCGGTCGCAGGGCGCACCGACCTTCACCGTGCGCAAAGCCTCCGCATCGCGGGAACCGTCCACACCGTAATGAAGTAGGAGAAGTGGTGACATACGTGTTGAGCAGGGAGCATCGCTGCGCCCTGCTGGCCGAGGCCCAGAGGGCCGAACTGATCGAACTGGCCGACGCCTGCATCGCCGACGGCGCGCAGGTGCGGGTGCTGGTGGGGCCCGAGGTCGGCTGTGTGACCGCGCAGGTGCGCGAACCGGTCCTGGCGCAACGGTTTCTGCTCGGTGACGTCCTCGCCTGCCGGGCCGAGGTGGAGCTCGCCGGGCACCGGGGCTGGGCCATGCGCCTCGGGGACGATCGCCTGGCCGTGCTGGCCGCCGCGGTGCTCGACGCCGAAGCGCAGTCCGGCCGCCCCCGGGCCGCCGACATCGACCTGCTGTGCGAGCGGGTCGCGAGCCGCCGTGAGCGGCAGGAGAGCCAGGAGTGGGCGGAACTCGCCCCGACCGTCGTCGAGTTCGAGGAGCTGACGTGACCGCCGTTGCGACAGGGCCGACACCCGCCGCGGATGCCGCCGGGACCGCGGAGCTGGTGACCGCGGCCAAGCTGCGCCCGGCACAGGCGCAGGGCGTTTTCCGCGCCGTGCTCGACGCCTTGGCGCGGCCGGGCACGGTCACCCGGTTCCCCGCCGACGTCCCCGGCGTGGTGCCGCCCGCGCTGCTGCCGGTCCTCGCGCTCGCCGACCTCGGCACCGGTGTCTGCGTCCTGGAAGAGGACGCCTCCCGGCGCTGGTCAGACGTGGTGAGCGTGGCCACCAACGCCCCCGCGGTGCCACTCGAGAGGGCCCGGCTCGCCACCTCCGTACGGCCCGTCGCGGCGGAGGAGATCCTCCGTCCGGCCCGGGGCACCGCCGAGGCGCCGGAAGACGGCGCTGTTCTGTGCCTGCCGGTGACCGCGCTGGAGGGCGGGCCGCGCATCTGGCGGCTGTCCGGGCCCGGCGTGCCGGGTGAACGGGACGTCGCTCCGCACGGTGTGCCGGACGGATTCGTCGAGGCGCGGGCCACGGCCGTCGGCGGCTTCCCCGCGGGGGTCGATCTGCTGCTCGTCTCCCCCGACGGCCGTGTCATGGGCCTGCCGCGCAGCACGACTGTCACCTTCGTGGCCGACGCCACGACGGATGCCGTGTCCAAGGAGGAGGACTGATGGGGTACTCGGGAGCACGCGGAGGACTCGAGGCGATCCTCGCCGCCGAGGACCTGGTCCGCCGCAAACGGGACCACGCACCCACACCGTGGGTGTCGACGGAACAGATCACCGCCCGCTTCCGGCTGGCCGTCGACCGGGTGATGGGCGAGGCCGGCCTCTACCACGAACCGACCGCGGCCGCCGCCTTCCGGCAGGCCGAGGGCGACACCCTGGAGGCCTCGCACCTGCTGCGCGCCCAGCGGTCCACCCTGCCGCGGCTGGCGGTCAGCGAACCCGTCGACCCGGACGAGATGACCGTGCTGCGCCGCATCGTGCCGGCCTATCGCCAGCCCGACGGTCCGCAACTGCTCGGCCGTACCGCCGATTACACCGGCCGGCTGCTGGAGCGGCCCGAAGGCCCGCCGGAGCCGCTGGCCGAGGACGCGGCCACCGGGGATGCCACAGACCGCGCCGAGCGCACCGAGGAACAGCGCAGCCCCCGCCGGTTCCTCGACCTTCTCCGCAAGAAGGAGCTGGCCGTCGAAGGCCGGACCGGTGACGACCCGGAGCCGCACGACATCACCCGCAAGCCCGCCCGGCCGCCCGCCGACAGGTCCGCGGTCCTGGCCGCCATGGCCCGCGCCGAGTCGGGTGCGCTGGTGGCTCTGTGGTACCGCTCGGTCCTCGGGCCCGACGGCGACGTGCACGAGATCACTCTGGGCGAGCTGCGACACGGCCGGCTGCCGCTGCGCGTGCGCCACCCGCACACCGGAAACCCGGTCACCTTGGGCGAGTTCCGTGTCACCGAGGCCGAAGCCATCGAGGACCTGGACGGGGCGGACGAGGACCGTACCCGCTTCGACGTCGGCTACGGCCTGTGCTTCGGGCACAACGAGCGCAAGGCCATCGCCATGGCCAACCTGGACATCGCCAACCGCCGGTTCGGTCGCAGCGGGCCGCTGGAGCAGCTGCTGCTGCTCACCGTCGACGGCCTCGACTCGGGCGGCTTCCTCGAACACCTGAAGCTCCCCCACTACGTCACCTTCCGCTCGATGGTCGAGCGCAAACAAGCCATGCGGGCCGCCGCCGAGGCGGGAGAGGACCCGTCGGCACGGGCCGCCGAGCCCGCCGGAAAGGACTGCCGATGAGCACGACGTACGAGACCCCGCAGATGTCGCGCGTCGGCGCGCTCGTCGCCGAGGCGGACGCGGGCAGTCCGCCCGCCGGGATCCTCGACGAGGACGCCAAGCGGGAGATCCGCCGGGCCGCGCTCGCCGCCGTGTGCGTGCCGGGCTACCAAGTCCCGTTCGGCTCCCGGGAGATGCCCGTGGCGCGTGGCTGGGGCTCGGGCGGACTCCAGGTCACCCTGGGGGTGATCGGCGCCGACGACACCGTGAAGGTGATCGACCAGGGCGACGACGCCGGGGTCAACGCCACGAATCTGCGCCGGATGATCGCGCAGACCACCGGATGCGGCGAGTCCGCCGACACCCGGGAGGCCACGGTCGTACAGACCCGCCACCGCATCCCGGAGGAGGGCCTGGGCACCCACCACGTGCTCGTCTACCAGGTGCCCGTGCCCGAACCGCTGCGCGGCGTGCAGAAGTCGATGGCCGAGTGCGCGCGGATGCACGCCGAAGGCGACTACTCCGCGATGTGGGTCAGCCTCTACGAGGACATCGTCCGCAACGGCATGATCACCGCGAGCACCGGCTACCCCGTGCTGGTCGGCGGCCGCTACGTCATGGCGACCAGCCCCATCCCTCGCTGGGACGTGCCCCGGCTCCACCAGGCCGAGCACCTCAACCTCTTCGGCGCCGGCCGCGAGAAGCGCATCTACGCGGTGCCCCCGCACACCGAGGTACGGCCCCTCACCTTCGACGACGTGCCGTTCGAGGTCGAGCACGAGCCGGGCGCGCGCTGCAAGTTCTGCGGCAGCGACGACGTCTACCTCGTCAACGCCGGCACCGAGGGATCCTTCGCCTGCAGCGACACAGAGTGGTGCGCCCGGGTCCAAGCGGGGGACGCCGACACCGCCGCCCATCGGGACCGCGCGCCGCTGGCCCTGCTCCCCGACCCGCTGGCCCGCGCCGGACGCCGTACCGCGCCCGTGCTTGGTACGGCGGAACCGACGCGTGCCGAGCAGGAGCCCGCGGCGGCACACCGGGCGCCGGCCGGGGGCCCCGAATGGGCCCTGCGAGTCGACGGCCTCGGCAAGGTGCACGGCGCCGGCGGCGCATCGGCCGTGCCCGGTACGGGTCCCGAGCACGGCACCGCGATCAGCCCGTCCACCGGCGCCGTTGTGGCCGCCTGGGACGTCTCCTTCGATGTCGCACCCGGCGAGGCCCTGGGCCTCATCGGTGAGTCGGGCTCCGGGAAGTCGACCGTGCTGCGCTGCGTGATCGGCGACGAACCGGCCACCGCGGGCCGGGTCCGCCTCGCCACGGTCGACGGCGGCACGTCCGACGTGCTCGATCTGCCGGCCGCCGTACGGCGGCGGCTGCGGATCGACTCGATGGCCGTGGTCTACCAGGACCCGGCCGCCGGACTCGACCTGCGCGTCTCCGCCGGCGGCAACATCGCCGAGCGGCTGACCGCGGCGGGCTGGCGTGGCTACCACGCCATCCGGCGGCGGGCGGCGGAGCTGCTGGACCGGGTCGAGGTGCCGCTGTCCCGCATGGACGACCCCGTGCACACCTTCTCCGGCGGTATGCGGCAGCGCGTGCAGATCGCCAAGGCGTTGGCCACCGAACCGCCCGTGCTGCTGCTCGACGAGCCCACCACCGGTCTCGACGCCTCCGTCGCCGCCGGAGTGCTCGATCTGCTGCGGAGCCTGCTCGCCGAGCGGGACGTCGCAGCCGTGGTCGTCAGCCACGACTTCTCCGTGATCGAGGCACTGACCGACCGCACCCTGGTCATGCAGACGGGCCGGGTCGTCGAACAGGGCCTGACCGACCAGCTCTTCCACGATCCCCACCACCCCTACACGCAGCGGCTCGTCGCCGCGGCCCGGAGGTGAGCCCGGTGAATACCGCCGACACCACCCGCTCAGCACAGACCGAACCCGACAACGACTCCGCGGACGAGACCTTGGGCACCGTCCTGTCAGTACGCGCCCTGTACAAGTCCTTCACCCTGCACAGCATCGACGGGCGTACCGTCCCGTCGCTGCGCGGCGTCGACCTCGACGTGCGCACCGGCGAGCACGTGGCCCTCGCGGGCCCCAGCGGGGCCGGCAAGTCCTCACTGCTGCGCTGCGTGTACCGCACGTACCTGCCGGACTCCGGTTCCGTACGGCTGCGCACGGCGGCCGGGCCGGTCGAACTGACCACGCTGCCCGACCGCGAGATGGCCCGGCTGCGCGGACGGGAGTTCGGCTACGTGTCGCAGTTCCTTGCCGCCCCGCCGCGCACCGGCCCGCTGGAGGTGGTCGCCGCGACCGCCCGGCGGCGCGGGCTCGACCGAGCCCGGTCGAGGGAGGCCGCCGCGGCCGCGCTGCGCCGGCTGAACCTCGACGAGGCGCTGTGGGACGTCGACTGCGGTGTCCTCTCCGGTGGTGAGCGCCAGCGGGTGAACCTCGCTGCCGGAACGGTGCAGCCGCCCCGGCTGCTGCTGCTCGACGAGCCGGTCTCCGCGCTGGACCCGGCCAACCGCGAGGCCGCACTGGAACTGATCGACTCACTGGCGGGGCAGGGCGTCGCCGTCCTCGCCGTCTTCCACGACATGGACGCCATCCGTCAACTGGCGTCCCGGGTGGTGTTCGTCAAGGAAGGCCGGATCGCCCAGCAGGGCGTACCGGCTCAGATGCTGGAGGAGGCTGCATGAGCACGGGCCTGGTGAACAGGGGGCCGGCCGAGGCGCCGGCCCAGGGCTGGACGCTGGGCGGACCGCCCCGCGACTACGTGCTCGGGCACGTACGGGCGGTGCTGCCGGACCGAGTGATGGACGACGCGCTGGTCGCGGTCCGGGACGGCAGGATCGCGGCCGTCGAACCGCACCCGGCCGGGTTGGAGGCCGACGTCGACGGTCAGGGCATGCTGTGCCTGCCCGGCCTCGTGGACGTCCACAGCGACGGTCTGGAGAAGGAGCTGCTGCCGCGGCCCGGAGCCGAACTTCCCATGGAATTCGCCCTGTTGTCCTTCGAGGGCAAGCTGCGCGCGGCCGGTGTCACGACGGCCTTCCACGGCGCCGCGTTCGAGGAGAGCGGCGGGCGCGGGATGCGCCGCACCCTGGAGAACGCGCGGCGGATCTGCGCGGCCGTAGGGAGCCGCGGCGACGGGCTGGTCGACCACCGGATTCTGCATCGGCTCGACATCCGCTGCCCGGAGGGCCTGGCCGGGCTGCGGCAGCGGCTGGAGGAGATCCGAGGCGCTGCCCGCGGGCCGGTCCTGGTGTCGCACGAGGACCACACCCCGGGCCAGGGCCAGTACGCGGACCGCAGCTACTACGAGCGGTATCTGGTCGGTGCCCGCGGGATGGCCCAGGACGAGGCCCGCGCCCACGTCGACCGGCTCATCGAGGACCGGGACGGCCGGCTCGACATCCGCGAGGAGGCGCTGGACTGGCTCGGCGAGCAGGCCCGCGCGGGCCGCATCCGGCTGCTCGGCCACGACCCCAGCTCACCGCGGGAGATCGAGGAGCTCTGCGAACGGGGCGGCGCGGTCGCGGAGTTCCCGACCACGGCTGCTGCCGCGAAGGCCGCACGCGAGCACGGCATGCCGGTCGTGATGGGCGCGCCCAACGTCCTGCGCGGCCACTCGCACAACGGCAACGCCTCCGGTCAGGAGCTGGTCGCCCGCGGGCTGGTCACCGCGCTCGCCTCCGACTACCTGCCGTCGGGTCTGCTCGGAGCGGCACTGCTGCTCGCCGACGAGGGACTGGCGACGCTGCCCGAGGCGGTCGGCCTGGTCACCGGCGGCGCCGCGGACGTCGCCGGTCTGCGGGACCGCGGCCGACTCGAGGCGGGCCTGCGGGCCGACCTGGTGCTGGCCGAACCGGGGCGTCCCTGGCCCGTCGTCGCGGCCGTCCTGCGCGCGGCCTCGGGGGGTGAGACGGCATGAGCGGCCGGATCCCCTGGGCGGTGCCCGAACCGCAGCTGCCGTCCACCGTTCACCCTGCGCTGGCCGCGGCGACCCGCGCCGCCGTGGACGCCTTCCGCGCCGCGCGCGGAGCATACGACCGGGCCCAGCTGGCCGAGAAGGTACAGATGGGCGCGGACGGTACGCCGACGATGCGGCTGGACATCCTGGTGGACACCGCGATCGCCGAGGTCGTGGACGCCCACCGGATCAATCTGCTCAGCGAGGAGCTGGGCAGCATCGACAACGGTTCCGCGGTGACGCTCGTCGTCGACCCGGTGGACGGCACGGCGAACGCGGCGGCAGGCGTCCCGCTGTCCACCTTCGCGGGTGTCGTCGCGGTCGACGGGGTGCCGACGGAGGCGCTGACCTGCTGGCTGGACACCGGGCGCTGCTGGCACACGGTGGCGGGTCAGCCCTCGCCCTACCGGACGAGCGGCCGCACCGAGCTGGACGGCGCGGCGGTGAGTCTGCTGCGCCCGCAGCCGCACATCGCCGACGCGTGGTGGAGGGTGGCGACACGGGCCTCCAGGATCCGCATCCTGTCGACGAGTTGCCTGGAAGCGGTGCTGGTGGCCGAGGGGTCGACGGACGCGTTCGCCGACGCCGGCTCCGACACGCACCGGATCGTGGACCTGGCGGCCGCGCTGGTGACCGTCCCCGCGGCGGGCGGCGCGGTGATCGATGTGCACGGGCGCCCGCTGGAGATCGACCCCGACCTCAACCGCCGCTGGTCGGGTGTGGTCGCGGCGACCCCGCGACTCGCGGAGGAACTGGCGGACACCATTCGCGGAACGGAGAAGCGATGACCACCCGAATCCCGCTCACGAGCGAGGAACTGACCGAACTCGTCGACGGCCTCGCGGGACTCCCCTACGGCGGGGAGCGCGTCGATCAGCGGGCGCACGCGCTGCAGACGGCGTGGCTCGCGAGGGACGCGGGCGCGGACGACGAGCTGGTGGTGGCCGCGGCGCTGCACGACATCGGCCGTGCCCGGCCCGTCCGGACCGAACACCCGGGCCTGCCGCACGAGCTGGCGGGCGCCGCGTTCGCCCGGCGCCGGCTGAGCGAGCGCGTGGCATGGGTCATCGCCCAGCACGTACCGGCCAAGCGCTATCTGGTGGCGACCGACCCGGCCTACCACGCCCAGCTCAGCCCGGTGTCGGTCGCGTCCCTGAAGGTCCAGGGCGGTCCGATGGACGAGCGCGAGGCGGCGGAGTTCGCGGCCCATCCGATGGCCGCGGACGCGGTGGCGCTTCGCCGTTGGGACGACGCGGCGAAGGACCCGGACGGACCCCTGCTGCCGATGCCGGCCCTCTTGGCGGCCCATGCCCGCTGCATCGCCGCGCGGGGGGTCTGACAGGTGGACCCGGGGGCTGCCGCCCGCACACGCCCCGGAGTCAGGGCAGCGTTCGCCGCTACGGCACCGTACTCGCCCGGCACGTGTCGTCGTCGCCGGGCCTGACGGGGCCAGGACCGTCGCCGCGAGGTGGTCGTGGAACCAACGGTGCCCGGGATCCACCGAGTTGCGGCGGTGCCAGGCCATGGCGAAGTCGAGCGGAACGCGCGGCTGAAGGGGGTGGCGCTCTGGAAGCCCCAGCGATGGACGACCGTCGCGATAATCACGTCTCCCAGGAGCGCAGCGTGCACGCGTCGGCACTCCTCCAGCCGCCGGCGCTGGATCAGCCAGCTGACCGTCGTCCCCTCGGCCCAAAAGGGCTTGTGCAGGTAGCGCACGGAGATGTCTCGTCCGCATGCAGCGGCATGATCCAGTTGGCGAAGCCGGTGAACAGCGGCATCGCGAACATCAGCAACATGATCGAGCCGTGCATGGTGAAGGCCTGGTTGAACTGCTCGTTCGACATGATCTGCAGACCCGGCCGGGCCGGCTCGGCGCGCATCAGCAGGGCCATCACCCCGCCGACGATGAAGAAGGCGAACGCGGTGACCAGGTACATCGTCCCGATCTTCTTGTGGTCGGTGGTCGTCAGCCGCTCCGCCCACGACGGCCGTCCGCTCGCCGCCTGTTCCGTTCGCCCGGCTGTCGCGACGGCCACGGAGACCACCGCCGCGTCCCTCGGCCGTGCCGACCTCACCTGCTGTTCCTGCGTCTCGTCCACCGGACGACGTCCTCCCCTTCTGTCACGGAGAACCGCGACCGGGAAGGTGCACTCGTGCGGGTATGCCGCCGGCCTTCCCGGCCGCCGCCTCATGATCGTCGGAGGTGTACCGGGGCCGGATAGGGCCGAACAGCCCCGGATCAGTCAGCGCAGGGGCCCGATGGCCCTCTTCGGGGTGCGCCGAGCGCAGACGCCCGAGGCCGCCTACGCACACCTCAGCCGCCCGGCGCGCACCCTGTTGCACGCGGCGGTGATCTCGGTCTCGCAGCCGTTGCCGGAGCCCTGGTCCGCCGCCCAACTGCCGTGCTTTATGGGGTGAAGCGACCGATGGCCGTCGCTAGGACCGCGGCTCACCCTGTGACTGGGCGGCCTTCAGGTCGGCGAGCAGTTCGGCCTGACCGGCCAGTACACCGGAGAGGATGGTGCGGGCGCCCCGGAGAAGCTCGGCGACGTGGGGGCTGGTCAGCGAGTAGTACACGGCCGAGCCCTCCTTCCGCGTCTTGACCAGGTTCGCGCGCCGCAGCACGGCCAACTGCTGGGACAGGTGCGCGGGCTCGATGCCCACCTCGGGCAGCATCTCGGCGACCGCGTGCTCGCGCTCGCTCAGCAACTCCAGGACACGGATGCGGGCCGGATGGCCGAGCGTCTTGAAGAACTCGGCCTTCAGTTGGTACAGCGGCGTACTCATCGAGCCGTCTCCTTCTCGACATCACAGTACGGCCCCGCCGGCCAGGCCCCGGCGCATCGCATCCACCCACTCGTCACACACATGTGGCCCATCCTCGCCTGTGGAACCGGCCGGACCCAACCCGCCCACCGGGGAGCCGAGCCGCCGAACCCAGCGGCGACCACTGCGCGGCGCAGGCATCGCATGGCTCGCGTGGCTCATTCTCCGGGACAGGGGTCGCAACCGGCCCATGGATGACTCGGGTCATCCCCCCCAGTCGGTCTCCCGCGGGCCAGCCCGTCGCACGCCACTCATCGCGCCCGTCCACCTGCCCCCCGGACTCCGCTCCGTGCGCGGCGAGTGCCGTGGCCAGGTCCGCGTGAACCGGGATGGGCGGGCAGTCCCCCCTCCGGGACGAGGGATCCGTCGGCGGGGATGGCGGCCAGTTCCAGGCCCCGGCCCGCCTCCGCGAGGCGGCGGGCGGCATCGGTGATGGCCGGTTGGCCCTCGGCCGACCAGCTGCGCAGCTGGGTTAGATCGACGATGACCGGGCCGGTACCGCGGGCGACGGCCCAGCCGATGGCACCGTTGAAGCGCCGGACGGCATCCGGGCCCAGGCATCCGGCGACCGACAAGATGCCGCGGTGCTCCTCGGCCGTGTACCGCCAGTCGATGGTCATGGTGGTGAACTTCCTGGCGTGGGTGGCCAGTCGGGCGCTCGTAGGGATCAGAGGGGCAGGGTGATCCATATGCTCTTGCCTCCGCCGTCGGCGTCCCTGCGGACGACCGCGGTGCCGCTCAGACCGGCGACGAGCTCCATGACCGTGCCGAGACCGCCCGTACGCCCGCTCGCCACTGATCCGTACAACGGCGGCTGAGAGGGATGACGGTCGTGGACGGCGAAGGCGAGGCAGTCCCTGCCCGCCGCGTAGATCACCGTGAGTTGCGGGGAGACGGCGGCCGCATGCCGGACGCTGTTGGTGACGAGCTCGCTGAGGATCAGCAGGGCCGGGTCCACCGTGGGGTGTCGGAGTCCGATTCCCCACTCCACCAGCGCCAGCTCCGCGGTCTCACGGGCCAGCCGGACGGCAGACGGTTCACTGGGCAGCGTGAGTACGTGCCGGTACGGCAGAACCGCCAGCTGCGTAGACATCAGACCTCCGCGCGGGCCAGACGGAACCCGCTGACCGTTTTGGGGTGGATGCGCAGGACCGTGTCGCGCGGACCGTGGACCCAGCCGGCCAACGTGCGCCGGTAGTGGGCGATCTCGTCGCGATCCGTGATCACCTCGGCGGGGCCGGCCACGGTCACCGTCCAGCCCGTACCGGTCGCTTCCTGGATCTCGTCCACGTGGTACGTCGCGGTCGCGGGCACCGTCGCGGTCGGGGCAGGGGTCCGTACGACCAGCCGGCCGTACTGGAACACGTGCCGGGCCGGACGGACGACGGTCTGCTCCCGCAGGCCGTACACCAGGCGTCCCAGGCTGCCGCCCTCCAGCAGCCACAACGCCTCGGCGCCGGACAGCTCGAGCAAGCGCGGAGGGGCGGGAGACGTGTTCATCGGACGGCTTCCTCGGACTTGGGGTCGGACTTGAGGTCGGGCGTGGGACCGGTCATGGGAGCGGGGATGGCGGGCAGTACTCCGACGTCCGACAGATGGTCGTGGGCGGCACCGATCGCCTCGGGTGTCGTGGCGTACTCCCTGCCCCCGTGGCGCAGCAGTGCCAGTGCGCCGACGGAGTCGAGGACCTGGCGCTGACCGGGGCGAATGCCGGAGGCGAGGACGAGGATGCCGCGCCGGTTCAGTTTCTCGACCGCGTCCTTGAGGACCAGGGCACCGGTCGCGTCCATGGTCGACACGCGGGACATGCGCAGGATCACCACCCGGACGTCCGCCACCTCGGTCAGCTCCAGGAGGAAGCGGTGGGCGGCGGCGAAGAACAGCGGCCCGTCGATGCGGTAGGCGACGATGTGCTCGGCGAGCAGGGCGTGTTCCTCGGCACTGTGGTCGCCCTGGTCGAGCGGCACCTGGTCGAGACGGGCCTGTTTGGCCACCGCACGCAGGGCGAGGGCGCCCGCGACGACCAGGCCGATGATCACGGCGTAGACGAGGTCCAGGGCGAGCGTCGCGACGGCGGTCAGCACGAGTATCGCCGCGTCCGAGCGGGTCGCCTTCGCCATCGCCCGCAGTGAGCCGACCTCCACCATGCGGATCGCCGTGGCCAGCAGGACACCGGCGAGGGCGGCGAGAGGGATCTTCGACACGAGGGGCGCGGCGGCGAAGACGATCACCGCGAGGACGGCGGCATGTGTGAGCGCGGCGAGCCTGGAGCTCGCGCCAGTGCGGACGTTGACGGCGGTGCGGGCGATCGCGCCGGTCGCCGGGACGCCGCCGAACAGCGGGGCGGCGATGTTGGCCAGGCCCTGGCCGAAGAGCTCGCGGTCCGGGTCGTGCTTCTGGCCCACGGTCATGCCGTCGGCGACCGATGCCGACAGCAGCGACTCCAGTGCGGCCAGGGCCGCGACCGCGACGGCCGGGGCCAGCAGGGTGCCGAGGGACCCCGGGTCGAGGAAGGAGAGCGAGGGCACGGGCAGCCCCGCGGGCAGGGCGCCGATCGGTTGCGCCGCGTCCAGCCCGGCCGCCTGGGCCACGATCGTCGCGGCGATCACCGCGACGATGGAGAAGGGGACTGTCGGCCGCCACCGGACGCCTGCCAGCATGACCGCGGCCACGCCGAGCGCGAAGGCGAGGGCGGTCCAGTTGGGTGCCTTCGCGAACTCCTCGACCGCCCGCCAGGTGACGACCAGGACGCGGTCGCCATCGGGCTTGGGCACTCCCAGGGCGTTCGGGATCTGCTGGAGTCCGATCACGCAGGCGATGCCGAGTGTGAAGCCCTCGACGACGGGCGCGGGCACGTATTGCATGTACTTCCCGGCGCGCAGCGCGGCGAGCGCGACGAGCATCACGCCGGCCATCACACCGACGGTGAGCACACCGGTCGGGCCGTAGGTGCCGACGATCGGCACGAGTACGACGGTCATCGCGCCGGTCGGCCCCGACACCTGCAGATTCGAACCGCCGAAGACGGCGGCGAGCGCACCGGCGACCACCGCGGTCGCCAGGCCCGCCTGCGCGCCCAGCCCGGAGGAGACACCGAAACCCAGCGCGAGCGGCAGCGCCACGATCGCCACGGTCAGTCCGGCCAGCAGGTCCCGGCGTGGGTCGCGGCGCATCTGGTCGAGATCGGCGCCGGAGGGCAGCAGTGCGACGATCCGGGCTCGGGCCCGGTTGATCCCCGGGGTCATCGCGTGCTGCCCCGCGCTTCCCGCAGTTCGGCCAGCAGTTCGTTCCGCCCTGCCAGCATCTCCGTCAGGATCCGGCGTGCGGCCTTCATCAGATCCGCGACATCGCCGCCGGCGAGCTCGTAGACGACCGTGGAGCCCTCCCGGGTGGAGGTGACGATGCCGGAGCGGCGCAGTACCGCCAGCTGCTGCGACAGGGCGGACGGCTCCACCTCTATCTCGGCGAGCAGGTACCGCACCGGCTTCGGCCCGTCCTGCAGGAGCTCCAGCACCCGTATGCGCACGGGATGACCGAGCATCCGGAAGAACTCGGCCTTGGCCTGGTACAGCGGAACGGACACAGGCCCCTCGGCTTCCCTTCGTGGCCCCCACCCGGGGGCGGACGCGATCGGCTGTGCCCGCGGCTACCTGCAGGCACAGCCAACTCAGCATCTAACTAATTGCGAAATTTTGCAATTCCGCAGCAGAGGGCCCCGATGCCGCCCTGCTCCGGCAGGGCGGGGGCGATCAGGCCTTCTTGACCACGCTGGACTTCAGCTGCATCGCCCCGAAGCCCTCGATCCTGCAGTCGATGTCGTGCCCGTCCACCCCGTCCACCCCGTCGACCAGCCGGATGTTGCGCACCTTCGTGCCGGCCTTGATCCCCGAGGGGCTTCCCTTCACCTTGAGCGCCTTCACCACGACCACGGAGTCGCCGTCCTGCAGCACATTGCCGACGGAGTCCCTGACGACCCGCTCCCCGGCGGCGTCCCCGCCTTCTCCCCCGCTCTCCGCGGGAACCCATTCGTGGCCGCACTCCGGGCAGACCACAAGGGAGTTCATCTCATAGGTGTACTCACAGGAGCACTTCGGACAGGGAGGAAGATCTCATTCATCCGGCCAGCGTATCCGGCCTCGGCATCCGCCCCGAGCCGACGAGAACCGCCCTCCTGGTCCTGGCCGGGTGCAGGCCGTAATCCGGACGCCCTCGGACCGGCCCCGGAATTCAGCTTGATCTTTATCCTCGCTGCTGTTTCAGGCGGACGTGTTCGGTGAGGGTTTCGATTCGTTTCACGGTTTTCCCGGGCTCGTGACGTGGGGCT
>NZ_JBFAWG010000070.1:0-29631 GCF_040680215.1 Streptomyces sp. NPDC052107 | reverse complement strand
TAGGACGAGCTTCGATTCCCACCAACTGCCACACCGCTGACCAGCAAGTTCGACCTCATCCAAAGCCCAGAACCCCGATTAACTGCGGAACCCGGGTCTGTGGCTCTGTGGCGTAACTTCAGGATTCCCGAAGCATTCTCGGCTCGTTCGACCGATCCGCAGCCGAGATGAATGCGAGGAGGCTCAGGGAGCGCTGGGCGCCCACGTCAGCGGAGGAACTGGAGCAGCTCGAGATTGAGGTGTTGTCCGGGTTCGTTCTTACGGGCTTGGCGGACGGCACGACTGCGGGGCAGGCGCGCAGAGGGTGGCACGGCCGCGTGCGGGAGTCGGGCCGCATCACGATGAGTTCGGCCGCCGAATGTTGATCCGCTGTCGGGACGGTGTCCGGGTACTTCTCGGCGCTGATCACGAAGGCGCCGGTGGAGGTCGGGGTGGAGTGCTCCTGCGGCGGGGCGCCTCGAGGTGGAGGGGGGTCCGTCTCAGGGGATTGCGGACCGCGGATGATCAGTGTGTGCGGTCGATGATCACTACGGGGATCTCGCGGCTGGTCGCCTCCTGGTAGTCCTGGTAGGACGGAAGGGCCGCCACGATGAGTTCCCACAGCCGGGGCTTCTCGTCGGGTAGGGCGGTTCTCGCGGCTGCGGGGAAGGTTTCCGGGCCGATCTGGACCGTGACGTCCGGGTTCGCGGCCAGGTTGAGGTACCAGGCCGGGTGCTGATCGGCTCCCGCGTTGGAAGCGGCCAGGATGTAGCGGGCGCCGTCCCGCACGTAGACCAGGGCCGTGCGGCGCAGTTTTCCGGACTTGCGGCCGCGGGTCGTCAGGAGCAGGTCGTTCATGCCCGGTCTGGCTCGGCCGTTGGTCTCGAGGTAGCGGCGGATGTGTCGCGCCACCCACTCGTTCGGACTGTCGGTGATTTCCTCCTGTCGGTCCATCAGCCGGCCTCGATGCCGACGTGCGTGCGGTGGTGCCGCGGATCGTCGATCTCGTCGAGCAGCGCGATCGCGAAGTCGGCGTAGGAGATGCGGCTGTCGGCCTTGGCCGGGGCTGTCCGGTACGTGCCGGTGCGGGCGCCGCCGTGGTCGAAGTCGCCCGCCGGGCTGAGGACCAGCCAGTCCAGTCCAGCGGTCACGGTGCGCAGCACGTCCGTTCCTGCCGCGTGTCCCAGGTAGAAGGCACGGTAGTCCTGGGGATAGCCGGGGGTGTCCATGAGGAGGGCTCCGGAAGCGGTCTCCAGCACCGAGGCCAGGCCGACTCCCACCAGTCGGTTCACGTCGGCTTGCGCCAGGCCGTCGAGGAGGGCACGGGACGCGGCGGCGAAGAATGCCTCGGGCTGCGCGGCGGCATCGTAGACCGCGCTGATCGCGGCATCCTGCCCGAAGGCCAGCCGGGCGACGCTGCGAGCATGGGTGACATCGCCCGCGACGGTCCGTACACCGTCCACAGCCGAAAGATCGGCGTACTTGGCCGGATCACGCACGACCGCCGTGACCTGGTGACCACGGCTGCGGGCCTCCGCGACGGCGGCCCGGCCCGCCCTGCCTCCGGCGCCGAAGACAACGATCTGACTCATGACTTCCCCCTTGAATCCGCAGGCCGGGCCCGAACGCCGGCCGCTCCCCCGCACGATAGGGAAGGCCATGGTTACCAAGGGGATACCAGCTACTGTGAGGCGGTGACCGAGCCACTGGATCCCGACATGTTCGACCCGCTCTGCCCGTCCGATCTCTCACCGATCCGCTTCGGCGACAAATGGGCAGGGATGATCATCCGCTGCCTCGAACAGGGACCGCGGCGGTTCTCGGAGTTGCGGATCCCGCTGGGCGGCATCACCGCCAAGGTCCTCACGCAGTCGCTCCGAGCACTGGAGCGTGACGGCCTGGTCACCCGCACGGTCCACACTGAGCCGGCGCGCCGGGTCGAATACGCATTGACCCCGCTCGGCCGCAGCCTCCTTGTGCCGATGGCCTCAGCGTGCACCTGGGCAGCGGAACACTGGGACGAACTCATCGACGCACGCGAGGCGGCCACGCCGCTCGGCAACACCGGCTAGCACGACCGGCCGAGCCAGCAACCACTGGATCAGTGCTCCGACTCCCGGTCAGGACACGACCCCGGAGCGACTCCACATCGACCACGACCGTGACCGAAGGGCTTGAATCCCTCGTCTCGCGGAAGTCATCGGACTCGACGGCAAGACCGCTATGCGCTATGCGGACTCCGCCCCGGGCCTGACTGCAGCAAGCCGCCGAGACAGGCCCAGCGAGTTGACCACGAACCTGCGGGTCCATCCCTCAGAATCAGAGACCCGACCCATGGGTTCGCCCTGAAGAACCCTCAGTTCGCCTGAACTCGCGGGGATCTCGGCCCGGTCCTCCCGAAGCTGCCGCGAAGTGACAAGTAGCCGACGGTTTCCCCACGCCGTCGGCGCTCGGCCCGGTACGCGGTCCACGCAAGTTCCCCCTGCGGCGCGGAGCGCCAGGGCGTTCCGGTGCGGTCGCAACACTCGGCGTAGCTCAGATCGGGGGCCAAGGAACAGCCCTTCTGGACCGTGCGGCAACGGCCGGTCGGAGCCGCGGGGATGGTCCCTACTCGCGCTCCAGGTCCAGGGGGTTGTCGTCGGCGTCGATGTACTGCTCGGTCTTGGTGTAGCCCATGGCGAGGCTGTTGCGGCGCCGCCTGCCGATGGAGATCACGCGCAGTTCCAGGCGCTTCGTCCAGCCCGCCACGTCGGCCGGGGAGACTGGCCCGACCTCGCACTGGTTCAGCCAGAGCACGGGGTCGAAGCGGTCCGAGGTGCCGGTGAGAGCGTCCGCAAGGTTGAAGGCGATGTTTCGGCGGGCGTGGAAGTCCTGGTCGTCGGATTCAGCGATGGCTGCGGAGATGGTTTCGTAGTCGGCGCGGCTCATCTGTCGGTTCGTGGCCATGGGGCCCCTCCTGGCTTGAGGTGGTTGCTGTTCGGGGGTACGGCACGGGCCGCCGGACTCGGATGTCGAGTCGGACGGCCCGCACGCAGGGGTGCGTATGAATCACGCAGCGATGGACGTGCGCTGTCCTCCGATGGCGCGGGCGCTGCTCAGGCGGGCGGACTGACCGGCGCTGTCTCTGGCCCGGCGGGCGGAGGTGCCGTAGGAGGACGTGCGGGAGCCCTTCCAGGCGCCCTTCGTCTGCTCCCCGCACCCGCGGGGATGGTCCCAACAGCGTCACGCACGAGGACCGCGCCTATGTCGGTCGCGCCGCCGTCGCAGGACAGCAGACGCCAGGCGCCGGAGGTCCAGGCGAAGACCGCGTGCTGGCCGGAGCACCGCCCCAGTTCACGCGCCGCCGAGTCGTTCAGGCCGGCGATGGCGACGCTCTGCTCGATGTGCGTGCCGTGCGCATCGCCTCCCGCTGCGGGTCACCACACGAGCCCTCGCCGGTCGAGCTCGTCGAGGAGCCGGGCCTGGGCGCGGGCGTTGTCTTCGGCAAGGGTGGGACGGCCGTGGGGGTCACACGCCGTGACGAGGTGGAGGGCGGCGGCGCCGGCGGGTTCCGGGAGTTTAGGGAAAGGGCCCTCGGTCGTGCCCCGCGGACGCGGTTTGACCCGTACCGTTCGGTCCGGGAATCGGATGTCGAGGACCGTCCGCCGGTAGAGTTCCCAGTTCGGGGGTGTGGTCGCAGCGTCAGTGACCTGCATGAGGGCCTCCTGTGGACGAAGGACCCCCTTACCCACCGGCAGGGAGATCGGTGCTCGCTCCCACAGGGCCGTGGGAGTCGGTCCTCGGCGCGATCGGCGTCGTGACCGAGCGGAACCATGCCACACCACCGGTCAAGGGGCAAAGCGTTGTGGATCACATTGTGCAAGATCCGGACGGGTGTTACTTTCGCGCCCGGTCACGAGTTCCAGCGTCAAGCCCCGGCTTGCTGGATGACATCCGTTTGCCGCGGATGCCCCGGGGGCGACCAGCCCAGCGCGCGGTGCGTTGGGAAGCCGCAGATCACCGGGGTGCGGACGTGCACTACCGGGGTCCATCGACTCCGGAAGGTTGACCGCCCGTGCCGGTTTCCGACGCGATCCCCGAATTGCCGACGGGGCGGCAGGCCCAAAAGCCTGAGCCGACACCCGGACCCGCCATGTCCGCAGTCGCAGAGCCGGGCCGCGTGGGCCTGGTGGCCATCGGCCTTGACGCTGGACGGGCGCTGTTCTGCACGGCTGAGGCGAGTGGCTCCGGCCGACCTGGAACTGACGAGATCTTCGACGAGTGGCTCGACAGCGGATTCGACGTCGCCTTCTACCGCAGCTCGGACCGCCCCCTTCAGGCGCGTGCTGTAAGCCAGGGGGAGCGTGTTCCCGGATCGCTGATCAGCAGCCGTATCGGAAAGGCCCGGTTGGAGTCGGTCTGCCTGAATCCTCGTCGGCGCGCACCCGTCGGGCCTCGGGAGCCGGACCCGGTGTCTGCGGAGGGCGAGGAGGCCGACGGAACCGATGCCCGTACGGGTGCCGGCATGCCCGGCATCCGCCGGGGAGACGAGGAGGACAAGCGGCGGTACGCGAAGGTGGAGTACCAGGAGGACACCGGCTGCGTTCTGACGGTCGTGGACGACTTCGCCGAAGGAACGGGGAAGGAGTCGGCCCATCACCTGGGCGGCGACATCACCTCGGACACCGACGGAGACTGGTTCGAAACGCTCACCACCCTCACCGAACTCGCCCAGGCAAGGCTGGAAAGGGAGGGGTGGGCCCCGGACGGTCCATGGCAGATCCAGTGGTGGTGCAGCTCGTGCGACGTCACGGACCCGCCGTACGAGACCCTTGAAGTGTTCGAAGAGTACGGCTTCGATCCGGACGAGATCACGCAGCACTATGTGTCCATCTACAGCCAGGGCAGCGACGGCTATTACACCGTCGAGTTCAGTGCGGAGCACCGGGGAGAGGACCACGTCATGTACCTCCAGCTGGAACTGGATGCTGGCAGCAAGGAGCTGGGCAGCGGCAGTCTCGAAGAACTGCGGAGCCACTTGGAACAGGCGACGGAACGGGTGCGGGAGGCCGGCTACACCCCGCTCGACGGCGACTGGAGCGTCCACTGGACACGCTGCCACGTGCCTCTGACCGAGCTGTGACCGACTGACGGCCCCAGGCTGTCGTGCCCTGTGCCCTGTTGTTTCCGTCCAGCCGAAGGGCGGAGAGCGAGCAGCTGCCAGGCACGCGAGCAGTAGCGACGGGGCGCGGCTTTGACAGCACCTGCCCCGGGTCCGTGAGCTTGTGCTCAGGCTTGGGCAGACTGGTCACTGCTGCTCCTCATCCGCTCTCGTACACGGTTGACCACTCGGCGTCCGAGGCGCCCGCAAGCGCCGGCAGTAACTGCTGCGAAGAACGTGCAGGCGCTGGCCTTGGAGTCGTCTTCGCCTACGAAGCCGTAGTAGGCGACGCCCACGCTCAGAAGGGTGCACAGGAGGCCGAAGAAGAGCGTGAGGCTGGCTTCGATTAAGCCGTCGCGCAGCTCGAGCCACAACACTCGGGTCGGGTCAGGGGTTGTGGTGACGGTCGGAGGGGCTGGGTTCAGGGATGTGTTGGTGTCCATGGCCTTTAGTGGACAGCACATCCGGTGCCTGGAGGGCATGAGGCGAACGGTCCCGCAGCATTCCGATCAAGGCAGATCACCGCCGTACATGGCGGGTCGGCCGAACAGGACGGCGTTGTACGGCATTGTTCGGTGAAGTTCGGTGAGATTCGCTGCGGTTGTTCTAGCCTTGCCTCCAGATGCTTACCGGTGGGGGTACAACATGGCTGGTCAGAGCGATGATTCTCATGTGCCGAGCGCGACGTTCGACGAGGAACTGCAGGCGTTCGCTGCGGAACTGAAGGATCTGTGGATCGCAAGCGGGGCGCCTGCCTTGCGGAAGGTGGCGAAACTCGCACCTGCCTCCCGCCCGTTGTCACCTTCGGGTATCAGCGAAGCCTTGAACGGCACGCGACTGCCGGAACTGAGCTACCTGATCGCCTTGGTCCGCATCCTGCTCAGCATCGAGGACGGCAAGCCAGCTCAGCGCGATGATCCGCGTGTTCAGCACTGGACTCTCCGGTGGCAGGAGATGAAGCGCCTCAAAGAGCGCAAGCGCACCGCCACTGCCTCATCGGTGCCCGCCACATATCTTGAGCTTCAAGAAGTGGAGGAGCGCTCAGGGACCAGTGCTCTCCCCCCGGCCGAATCGAGCGAATCGGCCGAGACCCCATCAGAGCAAGCACATCCCTCGGCTGACCAGCACTTGCCGCTCTCGGCGGCCGCGCAGTCTTGGCAGACAGAACGAGGCGAACTGCGCCGCGCGCTCGAAGCAGCCAATACTCGTATTCAGGACCTGGTCACTGCCCTGTACGACCGCATCCCGGACGCAGGTCACAGCCTTGGGCCCACCGGCACGTGTTGGGCGATTGCGTTCTCACCTATCGCGGACCTGCTCGCCTGCCCTGGCGCCTGGGAATATGACCCGGACTCCGTACGGTTGTGGGACACGGCCATTGGCCGTCCTGTTGGGGCGCTTCTCCCGCACCCGGGGGAGATTAAGGCATTGGCATTCTCATCAGATGGCAGGTTGCTTGCCAGCGGATGCAAGCAGGGATCCGTACGGCTATGGGACCCCGCCACTGGCCTCCCCCTTGGGGACACTATTCCAACCGGAGACAGCGATGTCACGGCCCTTGCGTTCTCGCCTGACGGCAGTCTGCTCGCCACAGCAAACAGTGACGGTCCAGCGCTGGTCTGGGACGTTGCTCTGGGCCGCCACCAAGCCAGTCGGCCCTTCGGCCTGCACAGCAGCGGAGTGGCATTCTCGCCCGACGGCACCCTGCTCGCCGTCGCAGATAACTCCCAGGGAGTATCTCTATGGCAGACGGCGGACTGGAGCGAAGGACCGAAGCTCTTTGGAGACCAGCCCCTCCTACCACAAAACGTGGCGTTCTCCCCTGACGGACACCTCCTCGCGTGCGGATCTCTCAACGGCTCAGTGCAGCTGTGGAATCCGTTTACTGGGCAATCCATCGGAGAGCCGCTGAAAGGTCGCGGCAAGGGTTTCAACTCCCTCGCCTTCTCCCCAGACGGGAGCCTGCTCGCCGTCACCGATGGCGATGACGTGCGGCTATGGAACGTGAACACTCGCACCATGATCGGGACCCAAGGTAGGGATCCTCGCCCCAGTGTCTGGTCAGTGGCGTTTTCCAGGGACGGCCGCTTGATGGCCACGGGCGAGAGCACACGGGTGCGCCTGTACAGGCCTCCTGCCGGCTGGCCAGCTACCAGCCGGCCAGCCTCCGCAAAACGGCGTCGCACATGGCGCCTGAGCAAGTGAAATGCCAGCGCACTAACTTGATCTTTAACCTGTGCGGCGGGGCTTCGGGGTGGTTGTCTTCTTCTTTGGTCGCCTTGCTGGCTGTGCCTTCTTGGGTGTGTGCACGTCGTGGCGTGGTGCGGGACGGGTGTTTTTCCGGCCCGGTGGCCGGCCGGGACCGGGGAGGGTGGGTTTCGGTGCTCTGGCCGGGCAGGCGGCCGGTGGGCGGATGTGCCGGAAGTCGCGGCGGACGCGGGCGGGAGTGAGCCTGTCCGGAGGGCTGGGTTTCTCCCAGGGGTGACGCCGGTCGGCTGCGAGTGGGCGGGCCAGACGCAGTTGGGTGTAGGCGGCGAGGATCAGCCAGGTCCAGCGGTCGGCGGCCTCGGGTGTGCGGATCTTCGGAGCGGTCCAGCCGAGGGTCTGTTTGAACAGCCGGAAGGTGTGTTCGATGTCGAAGCGTCGCAGGTAGGCCTGCCAGAGACGGTCGGCGTCCGTCGCAGTGGCGTCGGTGCCCGACCACCACAGCCAGACCGGCTTCGGTGTTGCTCCGCTGGGCAGGTGGTCGATGTCCAGGCGGATCACCGTCCCCTCGACGACGGGGAGGGTGCCGTCGGCGACTGCCCAGGAGGAGCGGTGGGTGAGCCTGGGGTGCAGCCGGTCCCAGGAGCGGGCTCTGGCGGTGCCGTAAAGACGTGTGTCGGTGACAGTCTCGGTGTCCGGGGTGCCCCAGGTGTCGGGCTGGCCGAAGACGAACTCGCTGCCGTGCGGGGCGGTCGGCCCTGGGTGCGAGGCTGCCGGGGCGGGACGGCCCGCCGCAGGACACGGTCCGAGCGCATACGGGCCAGCACTTGCACCGGCAGGTCCCTGAGCAGGAACGCGAGACGGGGTGCGTCGTAGCCGGCGTCCGCGATGATGAGGATCTCCGGGTCGCCTTCCTGCCATTGGCCTGCCCTGATCAGCGTCTCGAGCAGTTCGCGCAGTTGCCGGGCGGTGACGGTGGCGGTGTCGTCCCCGGGCACCAGGCGCAATGCGTCCAGCGGAGCGGTCCAAGAGCTGCGGCCCGGCTCGAGTGCGCAGATGATCGAGTACGGCCAGCCGGGAACCGGAATGTGCTGGTCTTTGCCCCGGCCATAGGTGTGACACAGGATCCGTTGCGGTGAGGTGTGGGCATTGGGGCGCAGCCAGCAGGTGATGTCGACGGCCAGGACCAGCCGGCCATCGACGGCCCGTGGCAGTGGCACCGAGGCCAGGACCCGCCGCAGACGGTCGGCATCGACCCGGCCGCGGGCGACGGCTGAGTAGAGTCCGCCATGGCCTCGGCGGTGTTCGCCGACCAGTGACAGCTCGGGCAGTGACCTCACCGGCCCGTCGCCGCACAGGACAGCATCAGCCAGCTCGAACAACGCATCCGAACGAGCGGTGAGACAGGAGTAGAACTCGCCCCGGAAGCATGACAGTTGCGCCAAAGCGTCTCGGCGTGTGTCGCGATGCAGCAGACTCATCCCCACGGCCTTCGTTCTGAAGATGTGTGTTCCTTGGTCGGAGCACATGTTCAGACGAAGGCCGCTTCCGTGTACGGCGGATACCGGACCGAGTGATCAAGTTCGACGCACCATTCGACGTCGGACGTTAAAGATCAAGCTAAGGGCTGTCCCGTAACTGTGGTCGCGGACAGCCACAGCCTCGTCAGATGCTCGGGTTTCTCCACAGATGCCGCTCCTCCAGGGTCCCGAACCGTACGTCGCCGCGTTCGAGGTCGACGAGGATGGGCCAGCAGTCCAACAGCTGCTCCCTCACATCACGCGAGGCGAGGTACTGCACAGAGTTGTAAGGCACGATCAGGAGGCCGTTGTTCTCGCGGACTCGCTCTGTGTCGATGGCGAGAGGCGGCTCGTCGTCGCGCTGGCTGGCCGCGAGAAATGCCACCGCGAGCTGCAGGGCTTCGTCCTGCTCCACCATTCGTCTCCAGTCCGTCGGCTCGACGAAGGCACCCTAACCATCCTGGGATGATCTTCGCGTGGCTGGTGTGATCACGGCGTCGGAGCCGTCCTGGATAGTCGTCCCGGGCCCTTTCGGTCCCGCCCCGCGGCCGGGAAAATCGGGTCGGTGCCCGTCCGGAGGACGTCGACGGTGCTTGGTGCCGAACGTTGAGCCCGCTGGATAGCCCTCCGGACAGGCTCACTCCCGCCCGCGTCCGCCGCGACTTCCGGCACATCCGCCCACAGGCCGCCTGCCCGGCCAGAGCACCGAAACCCACCCTCCCCGGTCCCGGCCGGCCACCGGGCCGGAAAAACACCCGTCCCGCACCACGCCACGACGTGCACACACCCAAGAAGGCACAGCCAGCAAGACGACCAAAGAAGAAGACAACCACCCCGAAGCCCCGCCGCACAGGTTAAAGATCAAGCTAAGGGGAACCCGGCAAAATTGCCGGGTTCCCCTCAACGAGGCCCTTCTCAGCTCAACGGCGTTGAGCGACGCGGGGGCGGAACGGCCCGCAGCAGCTCCCACAGCGGCCGCGAGCCGGCCGCCCACACGCCCAGGGTCTGCCGGCCGACCACGTGCAGGCGCTGCTGCTTGGCAAAGGTCACCGCCGGCGCAGTCACCCGCCCGTTCGTCACGATGCCCGCGACGTCCGCCCCGTGCACCTGCCGAGCCGTCCCGTTGAGCACCTGCAGGTCCGGAGTGCCCACCGCCGAGCCGCGGGCACCGTTGCGGCGGTGCTTACACTGAATCACCCAGCGCCGCCCGTACGGGTCGGTCGCCTTCACATCCGCGCCCAGATCTCCGCCGCCACCGACCCGCTGAGCGTTCTGGCACCCGTCCCGGCGCATCAGATCCCGTATCGCTTCCTCGAACCGGGAGTGGTGGAGCGCGTCCAGCGGCGGCAGCCCGTAGCGCAGCCCCTGCGCCCGGACCGCTTCCCACCGCGCCCTCTGCTGACGGCTGTACAGCCAGCCCCCGACCGCCAGCACGGCGAGCACCAGGAGCACGAGGAGGACCCACCAGTGGGCCAGCAGCCAGTTCACCACCGCCACGACTAACGCGATCACCACGACCGCCGCCAGCAGTAAGCCGATCAGCTGGGCATCCCTCTGCTGCCGCCTGCTCGGCCGTCGCCTACGCCGCCGCGCCGGCGGCCGCCGCCCACTCACCGGGTCCCCTGCGGGGACGGGAACCGGATCGGATACGACACGGTCGGCGTCGGCTGCGGCCTCTGCTGCCACGTCGGCGTCGTGTCGAACCGGATCGGGTAGTGGACCGTCGACCGCGAGCCCGGCGCCGTCTTGCCGCCCGCCCCGTCCGCCGCAGCGTGGCCGTTGCCGAACCCGACCACGGCTAACGCGAACACAGCGAAGATCGTCATTTCTCGTCTCGCGCCCGGAGCCCACCGCGAATGCCCGCGAACCGGTGTCCCGTCAGAGCGCACGTACGGCCGTACCCAAGGCATGGCTGCCCTCCCCCTCGTAGCACCATCGCTCCAACCAGCCATATTGACAGCCCGCACTGACAACGCCTCAGGAGTTGCGGGGCTCCGCCCCCACACCGCGGCCCTCTCGGAGGGGGCCGGGGGAGGCGGGTGATCTTGCGGTGTGTGGGTGGTGACTGGTGGGTGGGTCGGGGTGCACTCCCTCCACGGACGGGCCCCCGGAGGGCAGCACACCCTGCGACAACGGACCGGCCGGGGGATACGCGGCTGCTTCATACGGCACGGGGCGTGCCAGACCCAGCAGTTTGTAACTGCGCGGTGGACGGTAGTTCGAACTTGCCGTGTGGCGGAGGCGTAGCTTCTCGTAGCGTGCTACCGGTCGGCGCGTAGGTGGAGAGGGCGGTGCGGGATGGATCCGGTGTCGGTGGGGCTGCTGGTGGCGTTGGCGGGTGGCGCCGGTGGTGAGATCGGTCGGCAGACGTGGGCGGGGCTGAGTGCATTGGTGCGGCGCCCATTCCAAGGCGGTCAGGACACCGAGGACGCTCCCGCGGTGGGTTCGGGGGAGGCGGAGCTGGCAGAGCTGGAGCGGGCGCCGTCCGATCCGGCGCGCGCGCAGGCGCTCAGTACCGCGTTGGCGGTGCGAGCGTTGGTGGACGCGGACTTCCGTGCCGGCCTGGAGCGGTGGCACGAGCAGGCGCGGCTGGTGCGCACCGGCGACGGTGAGGTGCACAACGAGATCAGCGGCGGCACCTTCCACGGGCCGGCGCTGCAAGGCCGGGACTTCTCCGGGATCTCCTTCACCACCCCGCCGTCGCCCCCGGCCGGCCCGGGCCCCGGTACGTCCTCCGCGCAGGGCTGACCCACATGGCCGACGCGGACCCCCGTGGCGAGGAGGGTGCAGGCTCGCCGGTGGAGAACCAGATCAGCGGCGGTGTCTTCTTCCACGCGGTGATCCAGGGCAGGGACATCACCGTGCAGCTGCCCCCGCAGATCACCCCGGCACTGTCCGGCCTGCCCACCGCCTCGGCCACCTTCATAGGCCGCGACGAACAGGTCGAGGAGCTGCTTGAGGTGCTGGCGCCCGGCGGCGGCCCGCAGCAGGCGGTGCTGGTTGCGGCGGTGGCGGGACTGGCCGGGGTCGGCAAGACCGAACTGGTCGTGCAGACCGCCGCCCGAGCACTGAAGCAGTCGGGCTGGTTCCCCGGCGGGGTGCTGTTCGTCGACATGTTCGGCTACGACGCAGAACGCAGGCTGTCCCCTGAACGCGCCCTGGACGGCCTGCTGCGCGCGCTGGGCATACCCGGCGAGCACATCCCCGCCGAACTGCAGGACCGCTGCCGGCTGTACCGCAGCGTGCTGGCCGACTTCGCCAAGCAGGGCCGCCGGATCCTGGTCATCATCGACAACGTCTCCACCGCCGAGCAGGCCCGCCCGCTGCTGCCCACCGACGGCACCACCGCAGCCCTGCTCACCTCCCGCCACACCCTGGACGTCGACGCCCGCCTGCACGACCTGGACATCCTCACCGAGCGCGCCTCGGTCGAGCTGCTCCGCCAAGCCCTCCGCCAGGCCCGCGGCCCCGCCGACACCCGCGTGACCGACGCCCCCGAGCACGCTGCCACGATCGCCCGGCTGTGCGCGGGCCTGCCCCTGGCCCTGCGCATCGCCGCGGCCATGCTCTCCGACGCCCCCACCCGCCCGCTGGCCTCCCTGGTACAGGCCCTGGAGGCGGCGCACACCCGGCTGGACCGATTACGCCGCGAGGACCGAGCGGTGCGCGCCGCCTTCGACCTGTCCTATCAGCGCCTCAGTGACGACCACGCTCGCTTGTTTCGGCTGCTGCCGCTCCACGCCGGCCCGGACCTGTCCACCGAATCCGCCGCCCACCTGACCGGCACCGACCAACCAGCAACCGAGGAGCTCCTGCAAGATCTCGCCCGCGCCCACCTGATCGACCCCGGACACACCTGGGGCCGCTGGCGTCTGCACGACCTGGTGCGCCTGTACGCCGACCAGCACGGACACACCCAAGCCGACACCGACCAGCGCGCTGCCGCCCAGGCCCGCCTGCACGACCACTACGGAACCACCACCCAGGCCGCCTCCACCCACTTGGAAACCCTGCCCGGCACCCGCTCCCCCCGGTTCGCCGACCGCCACCAGGCACTGGCCTGGCTGGACGACGAACGCCGCAACCTGGTCGCCACCGCCACCGCACCCCCGCCCCTCGGCCGCCCGGACACCACCATCGCTCTCACCTCCGCCCTCGCGGGATATCTCGACCACCGCCGCTACTTCGACGACTGGATCACTGTTACCACCACCACCCTGGCGATCTTCCGTGAACTGGCCAACCGCCTCGGCGAAGCCCACGCGCTGAATATCCTCGGCTGCGCCCTGCAGGGGGTGCGCCGATTCGGCGAGGCCATCGACGCCCACAAGCAAAGTGCCGCCATCTACCGCGAGCTCGGCGACACCCACAGCGAAGCCCACGCGCTGAACAACCTCGGCAGCGCCCTGCAGGGGGTGCGCCGGTTCTACGGGGCCATCGACGCCCACAAGCAAAGTGCCGCCATCTACCGCGAGCTCGGCGACCTTCACGGCGAGGGCACGGCGCTGATGAACCTCGGCAGCGCCCTGACCAATGCGCGACGGTTCAAAAAGGCCATCAAGGCCCACACCCAGGCCGCCGCCATCTACCGCGAGCTCAGCGACCGCCACGCCGAAGCCCAGGCGCTGAACAACCTCGGCAACGCCCTGACCGAGGTGCGCCGGTTTGGCGAGGCCATCGACGCCCACACCCAGGCCGCCGCCATCTACCGCGAGCTCGGCGACACCCACAGCGAGGGCACGGCGCTGAACAACCTCGGCAACGCCCTGACCGAGGTGCGCCGGTTTGGCGAGGCCATCGACGCCCACACCCAGGCCGCCGCCATCTTCCGCGAGCTCAGCGACCGCTGGAGCGAAGCCCACGCGCTGAACAACCTCGGCGGCGCCCTGCAGCAGATGCGCCGGTTTGGCGAGGCCATCGACGCCCACACCCAGGCCGCCGCCATCTTCCGCGAGCTCGGCGACCGCCACGGCGAGGGCATGACGCTGAACAACTTCGGCAACGACCTGCGGCAGATGCGCCGGTACGGCGAGGCCATCGACGCCCACACCCAGGCCGCCGCCATCTTCCGCGAGCTCGGCGATATCCACAGCGAAGACATCGCGCGGAACAACGCCCGCGCAAGCCGGCGGTGGTGGCGTTGGCGCAGATAACACGGCCGCTTCGGGCAACGTCCGCCACGTAGAACCGCAGCTCACGATCACCGATGGCACGGATATAGGGCTGTTATCTGCGATCACTCCGCCACGGAGCCTACAGACGCACGATCTGACACCGGTGTTCTCAACCCCGAGCCCGCACTGACAACGCCTCAGGAGTCGCGGGGCTCCGCCCCACACCCCGGCCCTCTCGGAGGGGCCGGGGGAAGACGGGTGATCTTGCGGTGTGTGGGTGGGGACTGGTGGGTGGGTCGGGGTGCACTCCCCCCTCGGACTGCCCCCGGAGGGCAGCACACCGCCCGCCGGCCGTCCAGGACGCCCAAGGGCGCCGCGCAAGCGCGGTCGGGCGGAGCCCGATCCTGGACAGCCGACGAACGGCACGCTGGACTGGCGTCTGCCCGACCGAGGAGGGAGCACCCCCCAACAGGCCGACTTACGGCGAACGCCGCTTGGCCTGAGCCCAAAGTCAGCGGTCGGCATCATCCTCGTTGTCTGAATGGTGGCCGGCGTAGCGGTCGAAGGCCTTGCCCGCCGCATACATAGCCGCGCCGGCAGCCGGAAGATAGTCCATGGTCTTGCCGATCACAGCGTCCACAGCTTCGGAGGTGAAAGAGGCCTGCATGAGGGCGACCAGGACGAGACAACCGCAGAAGTACACGAACAGGGCGCGCTGGACTTTGGGCGGCAAGAACCCCGCGTCGGAGGAGACGAAGGCACGGGCGGTTTCCTCGAACCCTTCCACGAGCTCCTCCGGCGCCTCTGCCGTGGCGTCAGTCGCCGCGCTCTCGTAGGCCTCCCCCAACAGGTCGGCGGCCTCCACCCGTTGCGCATTGGACAGGCCGCGCCACGCGTCCAGGCCGTTCAAGAGACGGTCCAGGTCGCCGACCGTGAACGCCGGGGCGGGCGCATTCCGCAAGGTCGCCCACTGCCGCAGGGCCTGATCCCTCAGAACTCCCCAGGCCTCGTCCTGTGAGCGCATGGCCTCTGTGACGTGGCGGGCCCATGCTCGGGCAAGGGGATCTCGCTGTCCTGCGAGAGTGGCCAGTTGGCGAGTCTGGGTAGAGTTCAGTGAAGCCATGGACAGGCGCAGTAGCCGCATTGAGGCGCTGTGGACAGGCGCAGTAGCCGCATTGAGGCGCTGTCGTTGAGCAGCCTGGCCATGTCGCGGAACTGCCGCAGGTTCTCGGGTAGTCCGGGGTTCTCCATGGCGGTCACCATGTCACAGGCTTCAACTAAGCCACTCCTCTCCGACTCAACGGCACAGAAGCGTCCCCGTACACGCCGGTTACGGTGCTATCTATGGGGAACAGCACGGATGCGCAGAGCGAACAGCCGGGATACGCACTATTAGTTGCGGCCGATACCCCCATGCGACACCCGCTCGCGGTCGCTGCCCTGCCACCCCAGCTGTCCGCCGTCCCGTCGGCGCGGCTCGTGGGCGCCTCGTACGCCAGCGCCATGCAGCTGGCCAACCCCGACGACCCGAACACCGTGTTGACCGCCATCCGTACCGCGGTCGCTGTCGAGGGCCCCTTGCTCGTCTACGTCGCCGGGCACCTGGTCGTCAACCAGCGCCAGCACCGCCTCCACCTGGCCCTCGCTCGCACCACGGCCCGCACCGTCCGGTACACCGCGCTTCCGTGGCACTGGCTCACCGCCGAGCTGCAGGACCGCCCGCCCGGCACCACCACGGTGGTGGACCTGGCCGCCGACACCGACGTCTGGCAGGCCCTCGTCCACCAGGAGCAGACCCTGGACGGGCCGTACGCGCTGCACGGCGCCGTGCAGCTGCAGGACCCCCGCCACCGGCCCGTCCCCTCGTACACACAGGCACTGACCCACATCCTGCGCACCGCCCCGACGAGGCCGACCGCCGACGACCTCCACCACCAGGCCGCCCGCGCCGCCGTACTCGAGGAAGCCACCACACTCTGGCTGGGTCCCGCCCTGGCGAACCCGACGCCACCGGCCGCAGCCGAGACACACCAGGTCCACGTCCCCGCGCCGAGAGCGGAGCCCGCGCAGCCGGCCGCGCCCTCCCCGGCGGCCGCCGAGGCCGGGGCGACGTTCTCCGGCGGCACGGTCGACTTCCGCGGGGCAAATGGCGTGCCTCCGGCAGGAGTGCTTCCTCCCGAAGGAGAACCGCTGCGGGCTGGGCTGAGACTGCCTCCTGCCTGGTATCCGGCTGGCTCCTGATGAGGGAGCAGCTGTCACTGTTACCGGCATACGCGAGGACGAGCTGCAGGGTTGGGTGACACCTGGCCGGGGGTTGCTCCCGCCCGGCCGGCAGTTGTCCGACTTCCGGGTCGAGGTATCAGCCCTTGAGCTTCTCCGGGTCGATGACCTCGCCGGGCGGCGGGGGCGTGACCGTCACAGGCTCGTTGAACGCCGTGAAATCAAAGGAACCGGGCTCCTTGCCGCCCACGGCTGCCAACCTGAGCGCGTAGGGCTGCCCCTTGGCGGACACGAGGAGCGTCTGCGTCGCAGCGCCGTCCTTCCCCGTGAGCGTCACGGCGGGCGTGCCGTTGACCTCGGTGTCCGCTCCCCGGGTGAGGTGGCTTTCCTTCTCGTCCTTCTCGAACATCGTGCCGATGTCGCAGAAGGGGAACTTGTCGTCCGCCTTCGCATCCCCCGCCGGCATCTTGACCCAGCGTCCCTTGAGCATCTCGGTGAGGGCGTCCGTCTCCTTGGACGACGAGTGCTCCTCGCTGCCCGTCTGCTGCCAGAACTTCTCATCGCCCTTCATGAAGGTGTCGCCGCCGACCTGACGGATTTCGGCGGACGCACCCCCGGTGGTGAAGGTTCCGTGGCAGTTGCCCTTCGCGGCCACGGCGAAATCGAAGGTCATGTGCTCGCCCTCGGTGGTCATACCGCCCTTGACCTTGAACGAGTCCAGCTTCGTCATGGCCACCCGGGCCTTCTCGGAGATCTGAGCCGGAGTCAGTCCCTTGAACGGGTCCACCGGCTTCGGGGGCGACGGCGTGGCGGAGACAGAGTCCCCTGCCCCCTTGGCGTCCGCCTTCTTGTCGTCTCCGCATGCGGTGAGTGTCAGTGCCGCCGTCACGCACAGGACTGCCGTAGCCAGGAGAGTGCGATTGCCCATTTTGTTTCCCCTTTAACAAGACCGTTCGATGATCGGACTAGAGGGCAGAGCAAAGGGATGCGACGACCGCCACGTGATCTCCCTCACACGATGTCGCGCAGCCGCTGGGCGAGGACGGCCAGGTGACCGAACCTGTCGCCCACACCTGCAGCAGACCCTCCCGATCATGTCTGGGCTTCACCTGTGGTGCACCGCACGGCCACAGGTAACGGCTGTCCCTTCTGCGCTGGCCGACGGGCGTCAGTCACCAACCATCTGTCCCTGTATCCCGACGTCGCTGCCCAGTTCGCGGCGCAGCAGCTGCGGATGGGTGGTGAGCGTCTGGACGGCGAGCTGGGCCAGCTGCGGTCCGTCGCCGGGCGGGTAGGTGGTGAGGTTGCCGCTGACCAGCCAGGCATCCGTGCCAGATCGGTTTCCGTGCGGAGCCGGACGAGGTCGGCGGGTGTCAGGCGCAGGGTGCGGACGGTGATCGTGCCCTCGGTGCAGCAGGGTACGGCTAGCTCCACGCATCGCTTCGGATCGGCGACGCCCGCCAGTTCGTCTTCGGGTAGCAGCCGCAAGGTCAGCATGCCGGGACCGTCAGCTCTGCCCAAACAGTTTTGCCCCAGCGCATTTGGTCGTAGCCCCAGCGGTGTGACAGCGCGTCGATCAGTACGAGGCCACGCCCAGTCTCATCGCCGCCGGCGGCCGGAGCCATTTTCAGCAGGGCGTGGGATTTGTCGGTGACGCCGATCCGTACGAGATCATTCGTGACGCGCCGGACGGACACCCGGATCAGACGGCACGGGGTGTGGCGCACTGCGTTGCCCACCAGCTCGGAGACGATCAGCGTGCCAACCTCGGCCATCTCGCCTATGCCCCAGGTGTTCAGTGCGGCCGACACGAGTCGCCGGGCACGTCGGGCCGTCTCGGGCTCGCAGGGAAGGGTTTCGCTGTAACCGGCCGGTCCGACTGTGGTGGGTCTGGTCATGACGCTCACGGGGTGGTCGTCTCCTCGGGGCTGGGAATGTCCCGCCCGCAACGGGGGATACGGGCGGGACTCTCCTCCACTGCCGCCGAGCGGAGCCTGGCCTGCCCGGCGACGCCAACGACCGTACGGAGCAGCGGCGTTTCGCCTCAACGAAATTGCGGGGAATTGCGCAACGTCATCCGAGGGAGTCGATCGCCGCGCTGATCAAAGCGTGGGCGGCGTTGCCGTGGACGGCCATCTTCGTCAGTTCCGCAAACGCCCTGCGGTAGTCCACAAGTTCACGCGGTTGCACCACGTTGACCTCGGCCGTGAGGGTCTCCACGACGCTGCAGGTGCCGTCATGCAGGTAGAACGCCTCCAGCGGCCACATCGTCCTCTGCGCGGTGAAGGGAATGACGCCCAAGGAGACGGAAGGGAGCGGCATCACGGCCAGCAGATGCCGCAGCTGTCCGGCCATCGTCTCGGCGTCGCCCACGCGATAGCGCAGGACGCACTCCTCCATGAGCACGACGAACCGGTGTCCGCCCTCGTACAGGAACCGACTCCGGGCGACACGGGCCGCGACCGCCTCCGAGACGTCGTTGGGGGTGCCCTGGAAGTCGGTTATGGCCTCCATCAGAGCCGTGGCGTACGCGGGGGTCTGGAAGAAGCCGGGCACCACATTGGAGACGTAGGCGCGAGTGACGCCGGTCTGCGCGTAGAGGTCGTAGAAGTCCTCCTGGGTCTTGCGCATGCCCATCCGGTGGCTCCTGCGCCACTCCACGTACATCGAGTCGACGGCGCGGGCCGTGGCGATCAGGTCCTCGGCCTGATCGGCTGCGCCACAGGCAGCGCACCAGGCGCGGATGTCCACGTCGGTGGGCAGAACCTCGGCCTTTTGGATGCGGGTGGTTTTCGCGGGGTGCCAGCCACACCGGGCCGAGAGTTCCTTCCCGGTGAGGCCGGCGTCCTTACGAAGGTGCGTCAGGCGCACAGCGAGCGCTTCACGGGCCGCCTGAGCGCTGGACGAAGGAGAGGCGGGCATGGCGCGGAGCGGGGGTCAGACGGTGTACTTCTCGTGGTCCACGGCACGCTCCCACACGGCCTCGAACGCATCCGAGCACAGTTTGACCACGGCGGGATCCTCGCTGAACTCCTTGGGCGGATCCGCCCAATCACCGTCGCCGGTGAAGATGTTGAACTGCACCAGGCGCTCGTCGAACAGCCAGAAGTCAGCTCCCGGCAGAGCGATGTCCACGGCCCGCCGGCGGGGCAGCCAGCGCACCAGTTCACCCGCTTCGACGTTCAGCGGGGTGGCGGCGTGCTCCCAGCGGATGTAGTCCGTCACGGGCTCGGAAACGATCCTGGCCCGACGCATCACCACGCCACGGCCGACGGCCTCCCGCACCATGCCCAGCCAGCCAGGCCACCACCGCGCCGTCGGATCGAGATCGACGTGGCCGGTCCGCTTGAACTCCTCGAACTCCTCCGCCTCGTCACCGACGCCGTACGCGTCGCGCATCTCCAGATGCACCGCGCTGCGGCGCGTACCGGCCAGCAGCTCAGCGAAGCTCGGCACGCCGCTCTGCGACATCGCACGCCTCCCTCAGAATCGGCACCATGCGGGCCGGAATGCGGATCACCGTCTCGTGGGCGGGGATCCCCACCGCGTGACCGGCGACCCACTCCGTACCGCTGACCAGTGCCTCCAGCGCTTCCTCGGCCTTGACGCCCTGGAGGACCAGGTCAGCCGTCTCCTCTTCCACCCACACCGTCGGCGACCCCTCGCCCCCGGTGTTCGGGTCGATCCCGATGAACTGTAAGTGCACGATGCCCTCCCGGATCAAGTCGGTTGCGCGTTCTTGCGCGCGACGCTCCCGAAGGACACGAGCGTCGTCAAGAGCGCGGGGCGCGTTCGGGGCGACGTTGGCTTGAACGCTATGCCACCGCGAATGCAGGCGGCGCCAGACGTCTCCATCGGGGTGGACGAAACCGCCAGCCTCCTCCCCATGCGGTCCACGCACGAACCGGAAAAATGGAGGCGCGAGTTGTAATAGCCGCGCCTGAACATCGCACCAGGCGCTTTTGCGGCCCTCTGGCCTAACCCCCTGGGCGGACGCCTTCGACGAATGCTGCAAAGGCGGCACGCCCGATAACCAGCGCCGCTCCTTGCGGCACCTTGCTGTCCCGGATCGCGACACCGCCGTACGGCGTGTCGACGAGGTCGGCAACCTCCATGCAGTTGTTCCCGGCGCCGTCCGAGTACGACGACTTGAACCAACGCGCGCCGGCGCTGGTGAGCTCACGTGCCATACGAGTACGGGTCTGCTTCATGTGCTGATCTCTCGCGTGAGTTGGTGCAGGAAGGCGGGCGTGTCCTCCGGCGGCAGCGCGGACGCCGTGAGTGCGTTGAACTTGCGGGTGAAGCGGCCGACCTCGCGGGGTTTGTCGGAGACGGAGGTTGCGCTCCAGGCGTTGTCGACCTGCACGGAGGTCGGCATGCCGTCATCCAGGTGCAGGATGGTGAAGTCGTGCACGGACAGGTAGCCCCGCAGGCTCTGGGGCAGCACCTGGACGCTCACGTTGGGCAGGGATGCCAGCTGGATGATCTCGTCGTACTGCTCTCGCATCACACCTGGGTCGCCGACGATGTACCGCAGGGCCGGCTCGTACAAAATGGCCCGCAATCGCAGGGGCTCCTCCGACCTGGTCAGGGCGTCCTTGCGTCGCATGCGGACGTGGATGTTCTTGTCGATGAACTCGGTCGTGGTCTCCTCGATCGGCTTGGCCAGTTCATACAGTGCCCGTGCATAGGCCTGCGTCTGGAGCAGGCCGAGGACGAGCGCGGGGTGGAAGGCCCACGTCTCGCGTGCTGCGGTCTCCATACCGACGAAGCGGGGCATGCCTGAGGGCATCGTGGAGCGGAAGGGCGTCCACCAGTCTTGGCTCGCTCCGTCGCGCTGGATTCCCAGCAACTGGTCGACGTCGTGGTCGTCGGTCACACCGTAGAGCTCCAGGAGGGCGCGGAGATCACCGGCGCTGCGCAGGTCCTGCAGTCCTTTCTCGACGCGGTGCAGCTTGGTGACGTACAGCCCTTTGACGACGCCGCTTCCAGCCACTTCCTCCAGTGTCATCCCGGCCTGCTCGCGTAACTGCCGTAGCTCGTAGCCGAGTTCGATGCGCCGAACCATCGGTCGGGGTTTGGCCGCCACGTGTTCGCCTTTCCGTCGCATGCGTTCGCCGAAACCGCGACGCGCGCAGTCTGACACGCGATACGCGCGCTGCAACAGACAATGCGCTTGCGGTGTCATGTGCCATTTTCGTTCGCGGAGAAATTTCTATCGCTGTTTCGTTGCGAAGCAACTCTCGTACTGGGCACGGTGGTTGAGCCACCCCGCCCGGGCTCGGGCGCAGGCTTCCCGCGGCCCCTGCTCTTACGGCGCGGATCTCATGACCTACCAGCGAAGGACCGGGTGATGCTCCCGACTGTGCCTACCTCCTCCCCCACTCCCCCGAGCCTGCTTCACGCGGACGGCCCCACCTCGGACAGAACGGGCGACGGACGTCCCTCGCCCGTGGAGCTCGTGCTCGTACGGCACAGGTCGCGCGTCGAGCACGCCCGCCGTATCGGCGCCACCTGGCTCAGGACCGCATGCCGCGCGCCCGAGGCCCAGATCGAGGCCTTCGTCCAGGTGATCTCCGAACTGGTCACCAACGCGGTGGTACACGGTCACGGAGACGAAGTCGACGTCAGGATGCGGCTCGTCGACGGTGAGGTGCGGCTCGAGGTCGACGACTACTCCCCGTCCGCCGCACCCGAGCCGACGTGTGCGGATGCGGACTGCGAGGGAGGACGCGGCCTGTGGCTGGTAGCCGCCTTCGTCGACGAGTTACACGGAAGGTGGGGATACACCGGCAACGGGACCGTCGCCTGGTGCACGTTCCCTCTCACACCCCGCCCTCCTTACACCAGCCACGAACCGCACCCCCCAAACCACGCACCCGCACCCGGATCGAAGCACGAGCAGCGATGAAGTCGGCGCCCAACAACACGGCCCATCGACGGCCGCGGCCCGTACACCCGATCCGGCTGGGCTGGGCTCTCCGCCATCCGCTCCAACTCCTGAAACGCTACGGCTTCGGCTGCTTGCAGTTCGCGCTGCTGGCCGCGGCCGCCCATGCAGCAGTCCCATATGGATCTTCAGGGGGCGCTTCACCGCCTCCGTCCCGGCCGGCGGCCTGCGACCGCTGCGCGACCCGGACGCCCCTGGGCTGGACGACGACGAGGACGACGACGGAGCGGAGGACTGACCGGAGGGCCCGGGGCCGGGAGTCCCGGCCAGGCGGCACCTCCCTCTGCGGCCGCAACGGCTGGACCAGCCGCCTCGACGGCACCCGGGGCCCACGCTGCAAGACCCTCGACGAGGCGAAGGTGGACCTGGCAGCACGCTGGCTCCGCGTCGTCACCGCCGCCCCACGCCGGCCGTAGACCAACTCCGACCACAGCTCAGAGTCGGAGACACTTCCCTCGCCCGCCTGCCGGTTTGAAGCATGCCTGGAGGCCAGTGAGGTCACTGCCGTCGATCATGGGCGTGACAAGGAGACCGTCCGCGTCGTACTGGTCCGTGACCCTGGCACGCTCATGTGCGCCACCCGGAGTGGACACAGTGAGTATGTCTCCGACCTGCGCGACCCCCACCAGGGCCCACGCGGCACGGCACTGCTTGCTGTATACGACTTCCAGGCGTGCTCCAGTGGAGAGTTTCTGCGTGCGGAGTGTTTGTTCTTGACTGGGCATCGCGCAGCCCATCTCCGTCGGTCCGAACCCTGCACACGCTTGGGCGTGGCATCCGGGAGCAGGCGGTGCGGAGGGCACAGGCTTCGTGGGGTTCTCGGTGGCCGTATGGAGCAGGGTCGTCACGCCGATCGCGGCTGTGAGCCCGACTGCGCAGGTGGCGGCGAGGATCCCCCGATGCCGCCGGATGCTCCATCCGTGTGCCGGACCGGGTGTGCCGTGGTCGCCCGGCCGTTCGTCGTGTGATGGTGGGGCGGCCATCTGGGCCGTGGAGGGCGTGAGCCTGTGGGCTCGTCCGCTCCATTCCAGGTCGGCCAGTTCCCACAGCGCCACCAGACGCCCGGCAGGTTCTCCGGCGGCCTTGCACAGTGCCTCGACGGCTTGACGCGGGGCGAGTTGCTTGCCGTTGAGGTAGCGCTCCCAGGATGACTTGCTGTACGCGGTGCGCTCGGCCAGCGCGGCCATACTCAAGCCCGTGCGGGCCCTGAGCTCGCGTAGCCCTTCGGCCAGCCGCGTGGCATATGGGGATCGGCCAGAAGACGGTGCGGTGTCCCTCACTTCCGCAGTACCTGCCAGGTGTGCGGGCCCACGACTCCGTCGACGGGCAGCCTGGCCTGGCTCTGTAGGCGCTTGACCGCCCGCGTGGTGTTCGGCCCGTAGGCACCGTCCACGACGCCTGGGTCGAACCCGTGGTACCGCAGCAGGCACTGGGCCTCCACGACATCCCAAGCAGGCCCGGAAAGCAGCGCAGTGCTGGTGGTGCTGTAGCCCGCATACAGCCGCCCGTCCTTGCGCTTGACCACGCAGTGGTACGTCGTGCCCGCCTTGTAGGCGAAGGCCCCGCGAGATGGGGAAGTCGAACCCCCGTGTTCCCACGGCGCGACGACCAGCAACCCGGCAAACAGCCCACCGAGTACCACAGCCACCAGGACGCCGATCAACGCCGAACGCCGCGTCCTCCGCGGCTTCGGTGGATCTGCTGTCTTCGATGCGTCGGGTTCCTGCTTCCACGCCTCCTCAGCCACTTCATGAAGCGCCAGAACCCGTGCCGGATCGACACCGACGACCCGCGCCAGCTCTTCCACCGCCTGCCGCGGCGGTAGCACCTTTCCGTTGAGATAGCGCTCCCAGGAGGCACGGCTGTAGCCCGTCTTGGTCTGCAGCGACGACAGGCTCAGCCCACTGTGATCCTTTAGCCCGCGCAGTTGAACGACGAGTCTCCGCACCCGCTCATCAAGCGAATCGGGTAATTCCTTCCAGCACGGCATGTTCCACCCCATACCATCCAACGATCTGGTCGAGCATCAGAATCATCTGGTCTTGGGGACCCCACCGCAGGTGACCTTTCGGTCAGCTTGCCTGCTTGTCCACCCGTCCCCCACCGTGTCCCAGCCCGTCTCACACACCGCAGCATCCCAGCAGGTCAGCACGTGGGGCGTCCCATGAAGCCCTCAATCCAATGCCGTTCCTGGCAGCCGGACACCGGTCCCCCGCAATCTCGATGGTGCAAGCCGGGCGGCGCGGTCCACCCCGCGCCGCCCTCACCTCTACAAGCGGGGGCATATCCCATGAACCTTCTGCGCAAGCAACTGGCCGTGGTGAGCGCGGCCGTAACGGCAGCCATCGGCGGCTTCATCATCGTCGCACCGCCTGCCCAAGCAGCCGGTGACAGCGCAGCAGCGGGTGGCACCGCGCCCGCCTGCATCTATCGCATGGTGGACGGTACGCCCGACGGCTTCTCCGTCTACCTCAGCAACAACTGCGGCAAAACCATGCGGGTGAAGGTGATCGTGGACTCCGGTGGCGACAGTCCGTGCTTCACGATGTCGGCCGGTTCAGACCGGTTGTGGTACTACACAGGCGTCTTCGGTCAGTACGGACGAACCGTCACCTGTTGAGAACGGCGGCTGGATCACCAGGCCACCACAGGTCAGCCGGCATCGCAGAAGGAAAGTCACCCGCGGCTCCGGCTCCCGCACCGCCTCGCCGGTGATGCAAGTCGGGCGGCGCGGTCCACCCCGCGCCGCCCCCACCACTACAAGGAGGACCTGATGAACTCTCTGCTGTCCCGAACGGCGATCAGCACTGCCATAGGAGCGTGTCTGCTCTTCACCAGCGCCGCCGCCGCGTCTGCGGACACCGTCGCCCATCAGACGAGCGCTGGCGGTACTGCGCCCGCCTGCATCGGCCGCGCCGCGTCCGATCTGGGAGGTTTCGTGTACGTATCAAACAACTGCGGGAAAACGATGCGCGTCAAGGTCATCATCGATTTCGGACCTGACTCGTCGTGTTGGACGCTGACGCCGGGGCAAGAACGCCGTCACAACTATTACGGGTCCTACAGCAAGACCATCACCTGCTGATGCCTGCCAGTTGGATTCGTCCAAGCCTGACCAACGCAGCACCTGGTCGTCCTGAGCGCCGTACGACCACCGTCCGGTAGCCGGTCCTGCTCACCGCGGCCCCGCTCGGCTTCGCGGCCTTCTCGACCCAACGCTGGGGCGCCGCTCGGCGCGTACCCGCCATCTGGATCGACGACGACTTCACGAACCACGACCACGAGTGGGCGGCGGAGCGCACCGCCCACGGCCAGGCGACTGCACTGATTCAGCCTGATCCGCATGTCGGACTCCTGACCGAACACCTCGTCGAGGTCCTGGCCTGGGCCGCCCTACTGCCTTTCGCGCGGGCTGACCCCTCAGGCGTCTCATCTGAAGCGAAGGCCGCCACCTAGCGCACCAACCGCAGGAATCGCGCAGGCCCACCCCTCCACCACGAGGGAGAGCACGCCAGCAGGCCAAACTGGCAGGCCTACCAGCGAATGGTCTGGCCACGAACTGGTCCGCGAGCAGCGGGCGGCCACTCTCACAACCGCCTATAAGCGGCACTCGGAGCGCTTCAACCGCCGCCCCGCGCCACCCACGATTCCCCAGCAGGCATGGATCAACGACCCCGCCAGGCGGCCTGAACCATAGCAACACAGTTCATAGTCGCACATCCGCTTCATTTGACTTGACAGCTACCGATGCGAGGCGGGAGCCCTCGTCTCAGGGGGCGAGGGCCCCCGTTGTGCATCGGCCGGTTGTTCCGGCTCAGCGCTGGTGCAGGTCGCGGAACTTGACGCCCTTGCCTGCGTAGATCGTCTGGGCCGCCATCCGGCCGCAGTTGGAACTCGCGTTGAAGGTCTGCCAGTTGCCGATGACCCCGCCCCACTCGACACAGACGCCGGGCGCGTACTTGTACACCGGGCCCGCGTACGACCGGTACTCGCCCTCGTCGACCGCCGCCTCGGACTCCGGACGGCCGACGACGTTCAGGTAGGCGACCATGTAGATCGGGCTGCCAGCGGTGTTGCGCTGGGTGACGACACAGTTCTTGCCGGTCTTGGAGTTGTAGGTCAGATAGACCATGCCCACGTCCGCGATCGGTGCCTTGTTCACCACCCCGTAGCCGGAGCCGCAGACTCCGTTGTACGCCGCGGCCGCGGATGCGGTGGGCGCTGTCACCAGCAGGCCGGCCGGAACGGCCAGTGCCGCGAGGGCCGCGGACACCACACGGGCTCGTTTCAGGTTGGTCATGGGATGCCTCCCCCTTGTCGTGTTCCCCTCCGTGACGCATGCGCCGGCATGCGTCACGTGAAGTGTGCGGGGCGAAAGCCTGCATGTCGTTGTCGGTCAGCGCCTGGCCGTTGACGATGGGTGCCTGCTGTGGCCCGCCAGTGCCAGGTGCCGGTACTCGCTGGCGGACATTCCGTACGCGGCGCGGAAGATGCGGCTGAAGTGGGCGGGCTCGCCCAGACCCCAGCGGGCGCCGATGGCACGGATCGGCAGGTGTCGCAGGAGAGGGTTGGCCAGGTCGCGATGACAGCACTCCAAGCGGCGTGAGCGGATCCAGCCGGCGACCGTGGTGCCCTGCCCGAACAGGCGGTGCAGGGAACGGACGGACAGGTGGTGCGCCGCGGCGATCGTGGCCGGGCCCAGCCGAGGCTCTCCCAGGTGCTCTTGGACAAAGGCCTTGATTTGCAGGAGCAGGGCATCGCGGTGCGTCTCGTCCGGCGCCGCGGAGCCGGCGTCGAGGTGATGGACGAGCAGCGCCGTCAGCAGTTCGACGGTGACGTTGGCCAGGTGCGTGTCGTCCGTCGCCCGGTACGCCGCGGCACCGGCGACCAACTGCCGGAAGTAACCGGAGAACAGGGCGGCCATCCCGGACGTGGCCGGCATGAGCAGCGGAGACACTTGCTCCACTCTCCTCGCCGACACAGGCACTAGCGCACGGGGGACCTGCACCATCACCCCCACCACACCCGCGAGCGAGTGATCCCCGGCCCAGCCCCGCCAAGGCCGTGAGGTGTCGTAGCACAGCAGATCGCCCGGGCCGCTCGTGATGTCCTTGCCGCCCTGGACGATCCGGTGACCTCCACACAGATTCACCATCACCTGGTAGCACTCGGGATCGGACCGCTGGATCAGCCTGGTGGTGCGTGAGGTCTCCAACGGCGGGTAGCGCAACGCGCTCACCTTCACCGTTTTGAAATCCAGCAGCTGCACACTCGCCCGGAAGTCCTCCTCGTGGTCGCTGCGGAGTGCGTTGGGCACCAATGCGCTCGTCGTCATGTCGTGCCAGCCGCCGAACCGCTCCGCCGCAGGCAGATCCGTCGTCCGGAACTCCGTCACCCTCACCAGACACCCCCGTGCGCGCAGATTCCGGCCTCGATCCCGTTTCGAGGCCGTCCCATGGAGGTTCGACACCCGGGCGCCCCGGGCAGTTGCCCACCACTCACAACTGCTCAAGCACGCCAGGAGCGTGTCTCAGCAACCGGCAAACCGCCTACGGTTCATGATCATTCATGCGGGATGATCTCGGTATGCGTGGTGAGGGCGGACTCTTCGAGGCCGAGTCGGCCCAGAACAAGCGGCCGCAGGGTCGACCGGCGGCGGTGGACAAGCGGATCCGGGACTTCGACCCGCACCAGGCCCCGCTGCTGCCGCCGTCGCCGGACGACTGGCTGCCCGAGCACCACCTGGCCCGGTTCGTCGCCGACCTGGTCGACGAGGTGCTCGACCTCGGGCCGGTCCTGGCCAACTACACCGAAAAGCGCGACTACCCGCCCTACGATCCGCGGCTGATGGTGCGGCTGCTGATCTACCGCTACACCACCGGCATCCGTTCCTCGCGGGCGATCGAGCGCAAGTGCGCCGACGATGTCGCGTTCCGGTTCCTGGCCGCCGACCAGGCCCCGGACTTCCGACACCCCACGGTCCGCATTTCGTCGACTCCCAAACCTGGGCAGCGCACTGGACCCCCAACCCCAAACTCCTGCCATTATGTGAGTTGCGGGCCGGGCAGGCCGGCTCACCTCCGACAAGACGGACACCTCTGCCATGACCTCGCACCGGCCTCGCCTGGCCGACGCCGCCGAGATCGCGGCCGAACAAGGCCTGACGCCCGCACGGATCAGCAGCCTCTACAACCAGCGCGCCAACAACGGCTTCCCCGAGATCGCCGACATGCGCGGCCGCGCCCGCCTGTGGGACCACGCGAAGGTCACCGAGTGGTTCGCCAACCGCCCGCCGGTGCGCCTGCGCGAGCACACACCGCCCGCCCATGCCCCCGAGGACCTGTTGAACGCCGCCGAGGCCTCGAGATTCCTCGGCTACAAGAACCCCAACCAGGTCACCACCTTCGTCCGCGACCACCCCGGGTACTTCCCCGACCCGGACGTCGTCGAAGAACTGGGGTGATTCCAGAGGGACACCCGCGCTGTTCTGCCAGCGGCAGAACAGCGGCCCGACCGGGCTCGACGATCACTACAGTCCAGTCTCATGGCCACGATTACAACGCGCACGGTCGAATACCCGGCCGACGGTCTGACGATGGTCGGGCACCTCGCGCTCCCCGTTGGCGCCGGCCGCCGGCCAGCAGTCCTGATCGGGCCCGAGGGGATGGGGCTCAGCGACGTTGAGCGCCGCCGGGCCGATGCGCTCGCCGAGCTGGGATACGTAGCCCTGGCCTTCGACCTCCACGGCGGGCGCTATTTGGGCGACCCCGAGGAGATGCTGTCCCGTTGCATGCCGCTGCTCGCCGACCCCGACCGGATGCGGGGCATCGGCCACGCGGCGCTCGACGTGTTGCGCGAGGAACCGCCGACCGACCCTGACCGGATCGCCGCCGTCGGCTACGGCACCGGGGGCGCCATCGGGCTGGAACTCGGGCGCGACGGCGTCAACCTACGCGCGATCGCGACAGTCAACGCGCTGACCACGGGCCGACCGGGCGAGGCGGCGCGTATTCGCTGCCCGGTGTGGGCCGGGGTCGGGTCGGAAGACCCGATCATGCCGCCCGCGCAACGGGACGCGTTCACCGCCGAGATGCAGGCCGCGGGCGTCGACTGGCGCCTCGTGGTCTACGGCGGCGCCTTGCACGCCTTCCACCACCCGCCGGTCGACCACACCGTGGTCCCCGGCGTCGGCTACCACCCACGGCACGCGCAGCGAGCCTGGCACGACGTCGTCGACCTGCTCACCGAGTGCCTGCCCGTGACGGAGTGATCTGGTCAGTCCAAGCTCGGGAACCCGCTGACCAGCGCTGACCTGTCACCCGTGCAGGTTTTTGGCGTATTCGGTCACACCCCTTTCAGCGACGCAGGACGTTGACGACGCACTCTCTGCCCAAGATCGGGACGTCCACGCACCCTTCGGGTCGGTCCGGAGCGGTCGGCGATGGAGCCGATGTCGCTCTCGCGCAGGTGCGGGCCGCGTGCGATGCCGTACATCACGCCGAG